>NZ_JBHVUH010000008.1:0-438022 GCF_042884245.1 Streptomyces sp. NPDC058145
GGCGAAGGGCGGCCCCCGGAGAACGGGGGGCCGCCCTTCGCCATGCCTCAGGCGCCGCGCCGCGGAGCGGGCGGCAGCCCCGCCGGAACGTGATGCATCCCGGTGTCCTGCTGCCGCCCCAGCGTGCCTACCCGCTGCCACTGCGGCTGCTGCTGGCCGCCGCTCTGCCGGGCGCTGTAGGCCCCCGCGCTGTAGGCGCTGTAGGAGGTCATGCGGTACGAGCCGGTGCTGTGCGGGGTGTTCCCGAAGGCGCAGAACCCCAGCTCCTCCTCACCACTGCGGTCACCCGGCAGCGTACGGAAGGCCTTGACCCACTCCGTGTAGAGCGAGTCGTAGATCGGCGTGGCCGATGGCGCGACCGAACTCTCCCCCGCCCGGGCGGACGGAACGGAGGCGAAGGCGGACCGGCGGGGAGGAGGAGTGTCGTATGCGTGCACGTATGTCCAAACGACCGGAATCTCAAAGGGATGCGGTCGTACAAGTGGGGTGCGCTCCCGGCCTGCCGCCGGGCGGACCTCACGTGCCCGCGAGGGGCAGCGCCACCGCCACCAGCTTGCCGCTCGCCGCGGCCCGGTCGAGGGAGCCGCGCAGCAGGTCCTCCCGGGGCTGCCGTCCGATGGACCCCACCGGCGCCGCGAACATCAGCACCTGCTGGTGCTTGTTGGCGGCGGCCCGCCAGCTGTCCGTCACCTGCAGCGGCTGGTGCGCCTGCCACCAGGCGACCGGCTGGCCGCCGCCCACCCCGGGCTGGAGCACCGCGTGCAGCTGGCCCATCGCGAGCAGGACCGACCAGCCGTGCAGCACCGGCGGGACCGACACCAGCTCCATCACCGGCATGAAGCCCTGCTCGATGAGGAGCGGCAGGAAGTCGTCGCCGGCGCCGAAGGAGCCGGGGCGCACGATGGGCGCCGTCGGCTCGACGACGAGCGCGGGGTGCAACTCGCCCTCGATCAGGACCAGTCCGCTGGTCACACCGAGCACGGCCTGCTCGGGCACGGACCGCTGCGGGGCGCCGTCCGCGGCCGGGCGGCCGCCGATGGACCGGACGGCGCCCTGCAACTGCTCCTCGGTGACCTGGACGACCTGCGAGGGCAGGCAGCCGGCGTGGGCGAAGGCGAGGACGGCGGTCTCGTCGCCGACGAACAGAACGGTGCTGGTGCGCTCCTGCTCGGAGTCGCCCGGGGTGCGGCAGGACGTGCAGTCGTAACTGCCCGGGGCGTTCTCTCCGGCGAGCAGCCGGTTGGCTTCTTCGTCGCCGATCTCGGCGCGTACTGCGTCACTGACGTCGAGCATGCGCGGCACGGGGGCTCCCTCGGGATGCGGTGCTGGGTCGGCAGGGTGGCTCCCGGCCGCTGAGCCCCGGGGTTCCGGGCTCATGAAGAAGACAACGGGCGTCCTGTGGTGGGGGTCACGCCCCCGGGGCAACGGAATCGAACCATCCACCGCACAGGGTCACCGCGAGTGCGGAAGCGGACACTCACCGTCAAGTCCGTGTCCCGTCAAGGCACTTGAACGAGTGAAGTAGGTCACTCGCCACTCGTGTGCGTGGTTGATAAATCACGAAATCCACGTATGAAATGGCTGGCCGAAAATCGCCGATACCTGAGGTAACCGCGAACTGGCCTGGAACGACGGCGACTTGGTTGAAACAGCCCGCCCGCCCTCTCTACATTCCTCCGCCGTGTGCAACTAGCACCGCTCGGGAACGTCCGCCGGCCGGCCAGGCAGAGCACGATCGCCGCACCGGCCGCGGCGGACGGGGCGGGCGCGAGGAACCGCGGTCCTGCGCGGCGAGGCGCGCTCCGCCCGGGGGAGCCCGGGTTCGTGGAGAGGGAACCACATGTCCGATTGTGCCGATACCACCCGCCGCACCGCCCGTCCCGACGGCGCCCGAAAGGGCCGTACGACAGCGGCCACCCTGGCCGGAGCCGCACTACTGGCGCCGCTGGGACTGCTGGCCGCCACCGGCGACGCGACCGCCGCGGACAACGGGGTGTGGGACCGCATCGCCCAGTGCGAGAGCGGCGGCGACTGGCACATCAACACCGGCAACGGCTACTACGGCGGGCTCCAGTTCTCCGCCGGCACCTGGCGCGCGTACGGCGGCGGCGCCTACGCCCCGACGGCCGACCAGGCGTCCCGGAGCGCGCAGATAGCCGTCGCCACCAAGGTCCAGCACGCCCAGGGCTGGGGCGCCTGGCCGGTCTGCTCGGGCCGGGCCGGAGCCACCGGGACCGCCCCGGCGGCCGCCTCGGGTGCGGCGGCCAAGAGCGGCGCGACGACGAAGCCGGCGCCGGCGGCGAAGCCCGAGCGCACGGCGGCCCACACCGGCCGGGACGCGGCCCGCGGCGACTACACCGTCCGTGAGGGCGACACGCTGAGCGCCATCGCCGCCCGGCACGGCACCACCTGGCAGCGGATCTACGCCGCCAACCGGAACGTCATCGGCGACGACCCGAACCTGATCGTGCCCGGCCGGCGCCTGGCGCTCTGAGCGAGCCGCGCACCACAGCCGCTGTCCCGTCGAGGACAGCGGCTGTCCGCATCGGCCGGCAGACTCGGCCCCATGTTGGAGACCTCGGCACGACTGCTGCGCCTGCTCTCGCTGCTCCAGGCCCACCGCGACTGGTCCGGCGCCGAACTCGCCGACCGGCTCGGCGTCACCCCGCGCACGGTCCGCCGGGACGTGGACCGGTTGCGCGAGCTGGGCTACCCGGTCAACGCCGGCCCCGGCACGGGCGGCGGCTACCAGCTCGGCGCGGGCGCAGAGCTGCCCCCGCTGCTGCTGGACGACGACGAGGCCGTCGCCGTGGCCGTCGGCCTGCGCACCGCCGCCGGCCAGGGCATCGAGGGAATCGGCGAGACCTCCGTACGCGCCCTGGCCAAGCTGGAACAGGTGCTGCCGAACCGGCTGCGCCGCCGGGTGGGCGCGCTCAACGCCTTCACCGTGCCGATGCTGCGCGGCGGTCCGCCGGCCTCCCCGGTCGACCCGGCGCTGCTCACCGAGATCGCCCATCTGTGCCGGGACGCCGAGCGGCTGCGTTTCGAATACCGCACGCACGACGGTGCCGCGAGCCGCCGCACCGTCGAACCGCACCGGCTGGTCTGCACCGAGCGGCGCTGGTACCTGGTCGCCTGGGACGTCGACCGGGCGGACTGGCGGACCTTCCGGGTGGACCGCATCACCCCAAGGCCGCCGCACGGGCCCCGCTTCACCGCGCGCGAGCCGCCCGCCGAGGACCTCGCCGCCCATGTCTCCGAGGGCGTCTCCACGCGCGCGTACGCCGAGCGGTCCGCTGTCCGGCTGCTGGTGCCGCTGCACGAGGCCGCCGAGCGGATCTCGCCGTCGGCCGGGACGCTGGAGGCCGACGGCCCGGACGCCTGCGTCCTGCGCAGCGGTGCGCCGAGCCTGGAAGTGATGGTGATTCACATCATGATGACCGGCTTCCCGTTCGAGGTCCTGGAGCCCGCCGAGCTGACCGAGTCGATCAGACGGATCCGCGACCGGCTCGACGGGGCCCTGGACCGCTCGGCGGGGCCGCACGGCGCCGGCCCGCCGAATCCATGAAATACCCGGGCGGCGTCAGCTCTCCCGGCACCGCCGCGCATTCGACGCGGAATCATGTCGCGGACCGGCCCCGATCGATGCCCCGGCGCTTTCCGTCGGCCAATTCGGGAGGGTGGTCCGGCGCGCAAGAATTCTGTTCGAATACCCCGGCGAACGACACGGAAACCCCCGATCGTGTGACGGAGTTCGAAGAAAACGGGTTCGGGAACCTGTGACAGAAGCGTGACAGGAGGGAGACCGGGAGGCCTGCCGCCACCGCGGCTTCCGTCGCCGCCCGATGCGGCCTAGCGTGGCCGCATGGCACCGATTCCCACTCCGCCAGCGGAGCCCCAGGACAGTCCGGACGGGTACGTCGGCCTCGACGCCTCGAACGCCGAGCGGCTCGCCCGGCAGCGCGGGTGGTCGACGGTTCGGTCGCTGCCGCCGGGCGCGATCATCACCATGGAGTACCGGGTGGGCCGGCTCAACTTCGAGGTGCGGGACGGCCTGGTGACCCGCGCCTGGAAGGGCTGAACACCCCTCACGTACGGCGCGGGCCCCGCTCCCGGAAGGGGAGACGGGGCCTTCGCCGTACGTGAGGGGTCGGTCGTGCGTACCCGGACCCCCGCCGCCCGGACGGGTGTCAGCCGCCCGGGACGGGACGGGCCGGCTGGGAGGCGCCGCGCGGCAGCCGGTCGGCGTGCGGCGGCCGGCGGCTGCCCACCGGAGTGACCGGAGTGCGCTCCGAACGGGCCGTGTGCGGGCCGGGGGCCAGATGGATCGGCGCCCGGGGCCCGCGCACCGACGCCACCGGCTCGCGGGCCGGTGCGGACTGCCCGGCGGGCGCGGTGCGCGGTTTGAGCACCACCGGGACCGGCACGGCCGGCGCCGGGACCGTACGGCCGCGGCGGGCGCGCCAGCGGTCGCGCAGGTCGAAGATCGCGGTCTCGGCCCGGGCGATCAGCGGCTCGCACCACGGCAGCGCGAGCAGGATCAGCAGGCCCGCGGCCCAGCCCAGCAGCACGTCGCTCAGCCAGTGCGTACCGAGGTAGACGGTGGCCATACCGACGCCCAGCGAGGTCACGGCCGACACGGCGGACAGCCAGCGGCGCGCGGTGGGGGTGGAGGCCAGATACGCCAGGATTCCCCAGGTCACCACGGCGTTGGCGGTGTGGCCGCTGGGAAATATATCGCCGCCCAGACCCATCTCGTTCGAGCCGATGACGGTGGCGTAGTGCGGGCCGAGCCGGCCCATGCCGTACTTGGCGGCGCCGACCGTGATGTTGAGCAGCAGCAGCGAGGCGCCGAGAGTCAGCAGCGGGCGGAGCGTGTGCTGCCGCCAGGAGCGCCAGCCCAGCCAGGCGGCGACCATCACGGCGGTGGGGCCGCGCTGGCCGAGCACCACGTAGTAGTCGACGAACCAGTGGATCTCCGACCACTGCTGGTACGGCCGGAAGAACATGACCTGCCAGTCGAGCCGGACCAGCCAGGAGGTGATCACCACGGCCCAGACGATCGCCAGGTAGAAGGCGAGGGTCGCGGTGAACAGCACGACCCGGTGCCTGCTCATCCGCGGCACATCGAGGTGGGCCGGCCGTTCCGGCTCACGGTCCAGCCTGGTGAACACCCGGTCCAGACGCCGGGTGAGGTTTAGTTCGGTACGCACCCGATCGACGTTACAGTGAGTGCGCTCTGTTCCCGGTCGAAACAGCGGCTTTGTGATGACGATGTGATGTGGGAAACCTCTCAGGAGCCGCTGAATTCCTGCGATTCCGCAATCCGGTGAACCTGCTTCCTGCAATTCCTTTGATCATTCCGGGCGCCGGTTATATGGCGCTTATGAATTCGTTCACCGAATCATGGGGTGGAATTCAGGGTGTGCTCATCGGCAGCCGGAGTCGATCACGGGGGACCGGAGCCGTTCAGCCAGAACGCGCCGTACACCGCCGTCGCCACGGCCAGCCCCGCCGTGACCAGCACCGATCGGGAGGTCCGTGGCCGGGCCAGGGCGCGGGCGAGCGGGAACAGCAGCGGGAAGGCCGGCATCAGCAGCCGCGGCTTCGAGCCGAAGTAGCTCGAGGCGCACAGGGCGAGGGCGAGGACGACACCCGTGTACACCAGCAGCGGGAGGGGCTGACGCTGCCGTACGCCGGTCACGTACAGCATGATCAGCAGGGCCACCCCGATGATCAGGCCCGCTCCGGCGAGGGCCGACGGGAATGACGTGAACTTGTCGGCGACGAAGCGGGCGAAGGCGTACCCGCCGTCGAACCCGTTGCGCCAGCCGGCCTGCACGTCCAGGTAGCCGAGCGGCCCCCTGCCGGTGCGGTGGCCGACCCACAGCACATAGCCGGCCGCGCCCAGCGGGGCGAGGAGCAGCCCGAGCACGCGGCGCCATGCGGGCGCGCAGGGAGCGCAAGGGGTGCGGGACAGAGCGCGCATCGCGTCGTGCACGCCCCCTGGCGTGGAGGGAGCGCACGACGGATCGTGCGCGCCGCCGGTACGCGCGATGCGCTCCGCTCGCACCCCGGCCGCCGGGCCGGGAGCCCGGTCGCCCTCGCGCGCGTCGCGCGCGCCCCGCTCGCGCAGGAACGTGAGCACGCCCGCCACCCACACCGCCGCGACCACCGCGAGACCTACCGGCCGGGTCAGCCCCGCCAGCGCCGCCGCCACACCCGCCCCCACCCACCGGCCGGTCAGCACGGCGTACAGCGACCAGGCGGCCAGCGCGGTGAACAGGGACTCGCTGTACGCCATCGACTGCACGATCCCGACCGGCAGCACCGCCCACAGCAGCACCGCGCAGACCCCCACCCGGGGCCCGTACACCCACTCCGCCACCGCGAAGATCCCCCCGGCCGCGGCCAGCGAGGCGAGCAGGGCGACGACCAGGCCGGCGTGCGCGTACGACAGCGGCGTGACGGTGTGCAGCAGCCGCTCCAGCCAGGGCAGCAGCGGGAAGAACGCCAGGTTGGAGTGGACGTCGCCGTTCGGCAGGCGCACCTCGTAGCCGTAGCCCAGCTCGGCCACCCGGCTGTACCAGAGGGAGTCCCAGCGCGCGCCCAGCAGCGTGAGCGCGCTCTTGCCGCGCGCGGCGCTCCACGCGGCCAGCACGAGCAGGCCGAGGAAACGGACGGCCGCGTACCCGAGGAGGGCCGGGGCCGCCCGGCGCAGGAGGGTGTCGCGGGCCGGGGCCGCGCGCGTCGCAAGGTCGGTCACGGGCTCGATTATCGACCGGGCCCGCAACCGGGCCGCCCGCCGGGCATGCGCCACGACGTGCGAGGTGGCCTACGCCACACGGGTTCGGTCCCGCGTGTGAGAGGTCCGCCACGTGTGCCCACGACGGACTCGCGTACGCTGACGAGTCACCCGCGTGGGTTTGCGCGGGCCGGAGACCCCGCTCCTCTCCGGCCGTACGACGGAGAGTCCCCACTCCGCCGATCCGCCGCACGCGAGGGATCATCTGGGAGGTACGTACATGTCCGGGACGACCACGGCTGCCGTTCGGCCGCGCCGTCGGGCGGCCGGGGCCGGTGCCAACCGCTGGGTCGTCCTGGTCGTCCTCTGCCTCAGCCTGCTGCTCGTCGCCCTCGACTCGACCGTGCTGCACGTGGCGGTCCCCGCCGTCACCGAGGACCTCAGACCCGGCGCCGTGGAACTGCTCTGGATCGTCGACGTCTACCCGCTGGTCTGCGCCTCGCTGCTGATCCTCTTCGGCACGCTCGGCGACCGGATCGGACGCAGGCGCGTGCTGCTGCTCGGCTACGCCCTGTTCGGCGTCGCCTCCGCCGTGGCCGCCTTCGCGCCGAGCGCCCATACGCTGATCCTCGCCCGCGCGCTGCTCGGCATCGGCGGCGCGATGATCATGCCCGCGACCCTGTCGATCCTCCGCCAGGTCTTCCCCGACCGGCGTGAGCGGGCGCTGGCCATCGGCATCTGGAGCGCGGTCGCCGCCGTCGGCGCGGCCGTCGGCCCGCTGCTCGGCGGCTTCCTGCTGGAGCACTTCTGGTGGGGCTCGGTCTTCCTGGTCAACATCCCGCTGATGCTGGTCAGCCTGCCGATCGGGCGCATGCTGCTGCCCGAGTCCCGGGGCGAGCGCGACGGCCCCTGGGACGTCACCGGCGCGCTGATGGCGGCGGCCGGCCTGTTCGGCGTCGTCCTTGGCGTGAAGCGGCTCGGCGGCGGGGAGTCCGCCGCGAGCCCGTTCACCACGGTTCCGCTGCTGCTGGGCGCGGCGCTGCTGTTCCTCTTCGTCCGGCGCCAGGGGCGCCGCCCGCACCCGCTGGTCGACCTGCGGATGTTCCGGCGGCCGGCGTTCAGCACCTCGGTGGGCTGCATCGTGCTGGCCATGCTCGCGCTGGTCGGCCTCGAGCTGATCGCGGCGCAGTACCTGCAACTGGTGCTGGGTCTGTCGCCGCTGCAGACGGGCCTGCGGCTGCTGCCCCTGACCGTCGCGGCGATGGCGGCTGGCCTCGCGGGCGCCCGGATGCTGCGCCGCTTCGGACCGCGCCGGATGGTCTGCGCCGGCTTCTGCCTCACCGCCGCCGCGGTGGTGACGCTGACCGCGATGGGCGGCGAGGACAACGCGAGGCTGCTGCTCTGCGGCTTCGTACTGCTCGGCTTCGGCCTGGAGACCACCCTCTTCGGCGCCTACGAGTCGATGCTCAGCGAGGCCCCGGCCGAGCAGGCCGGCGGGGCGGCGGCGATCGGCGAGACCTCGTACCAGCTCGGCGCCGGGATCGGGATCGCGCTGCTCGGCAGCGTGATGAACAAGGCCTACGCGCCGGGCCTCACGCCGGTGCCGGGCGTCCCCTCGGGCGCCTCACGGGCGGCGGGCCACTCGCTCGGCGAGGCCTACGAGGTCGCCGGGCGCCTGGGTGGGCCCGCCGGTGAGGCCCTGCGCCGGGCCGCCCGGGACTCCTTCGTGCACGGGCTGCATGTGACCCTGGTGGTCAGCGCCGTGCTGTTGCTGCTGGGCGCGATGATGGCGCTGCGGCTGCCGCGGATCATGCAGTGCGGCGAGCCGAGTGCGGACGAGGTCCCCGCAGTGGGGGCGGTGCCCTCCCCGCGGGAGCCGCAGAAGCCGAAGGTGTCGGCCTGACCCCCGCTCTGGACGTGCGGGACACCGCACCGTAACGTCGGCCGGAGAGACGTAACTAGCGCTGCTAGTTTTTGGTGAGTTCCAGTGTTCCGGAGGGTGTCCCATGTCCGCGTCCGCGAAGCTGCCCCCGTTCGATGCCGCCGACCCGCTCGGGATCGACGACCTGCTCGACCCGGAGGACCTGGCGATCCGGGACACCGTCCGCGGCTGGGCGGCCGACCGGGTGCTGCCGTACGTCGCCGACTGGTACGAGAAGGGCGAGCTGCCCGGCATCCGGGAGCTCGCCCGGGAACTGGGCGGCATCGGCGCGCTCGGCATGTCCCTGACCGGCTACGGCTGCGCCGGCGCCACGGCCGTGCAGTACGGGCTCGCCTGCCTGGAGCTGGAGGCCGCCGACTCGGGCATCCGGTCCCTGGTCTCCGTGCAGGGTTCGCTCGCGATGTACGCGATCCACCGGTTCGGCAGCGAGGAGCAGAAGCGGGAGTGGCTGCCGCGGATGGCCGCCGGCGAGGTGATCGGCTGCTTCGGGCTCACCGAGCCCGACCACGGCTCCGACCCCGCCTCCATGCGCACCCACGCCAAGCGCGACGGCGGCGACTGGGTGCTCAACGGGCGCAAGATGTGGATCACCAACGGATCGGTGGCCGGAGTGGCCGTCGTCTGGGCGCAGACCGAGGACGGCATCCGCGGGTTCGTCGTGCCGACCGACCGCCCCGGCTTCTCGGCGCCCGAGATCAAGCACAAGTGGTCCCTGCGCGCCTCCGTCACCAGCGAGCTGGTCCTGGACGACGTACGACTGCCCGCCGACGCGGTGCTGCCGGAGGTCACCGGCCTGCGCGGACCGCTCGGCTGTCTCTCCCACGCCCGCTACGGCATCGTCTGGGGCGCCATGGGCGCGGCGCGCAGCAGTTTCGAGGCGGCCGTGGAGTACGCGAAGACCCGGGAGCAGTTCGGGCGGCCCATCGGCGGCTTCCAGCTCACCCAGGCGAAACTCGCCGACATGGCGGTGGAACTGCACAAGGGGATCCTGCTCGCCCACCATCTGGGGCGGCGGATGGACGCCGGCCGCCTGCGTCCCGAGCAGATCAGCTTCGGCAAGCTCAACAACGTCCGCGAGGCGATCGAGATCTGCCGTACGGCGCGGACGATCCTCGGTGCCAACGGGATCTCCCTCGAGTACCCCGTCATGCGGCACGCGACCAACCTCGAGTCGGTGCTCACCTACGAGGGCACCGTCGAGATGCACCAGCTCGTGCTGGGCAAGGCGCTCACCGGGCTCGACGCCTTCCGGTGAGTCCCCGGAGGCGGCAGGGCCGGTGAGCGGCCCTGCCTCAGCTCTGGTTGAAGAAGCCGTCCTCGCGGCGTGCCGCCGGCTCACCGCTGACGATCTCGGTGTTCGAGGGCGTCAGCAGGAACACACGGTTCGCGACCCGCTCGATCGTGCCCCGCAGGCCGAAGGTCAGCCCGGCCGCGAAGTCCACCACGCGCTTGGCGTCGGCGGGCTCCATCGCCGTGAGGTTCATGATGACCGGGACGCCGTCCCGGAACAGTTCGCCGATGGCGCGGGCGTCCCGGAAACTGTCCGGGGTGACCGTGCCGATCCGGCGGCCCGTCTCCTCGGCCGTGTCCGTAGCCACCTTCACCCGGGGGTCCGTGACCCAGGCGTCCGCGGACCCGGTGCCCTCGGAGTAGTCGTCGTCGTAGTAACGCTCGTCATCGTTGTCGTCGACGAGGCCGAGCCACGCACTCGCCTTGCGTACCGATCCCATGGACGCCTCCTCTCACAGCTGTCTTCTTGCTTTCCGCATCCCTATGGTCATCCATGATGCGGACGGCGCGCCAAGTGGATAGACGCCGCGCGGGGGGTTTGTGACGGTACTGGTGCACAGCGGATACGTCGAGAGCCCTTGTACCCCAAGGGTCTTGACTCATACGGCTGCTGACTGTGAGTGAAATATGATTGTCGTCGGCGGGTGGGTGATATACGGAGCGTACGGGTGAACGGCATACCTGATACGAGCCGACAGTCGGTCGATACGATGCCCCGGCTCGACGTCGCGGCACATCACGGGGGATCGGCGTGTTCGGAATCGTACGGCCGTGCAGTCACCGGCTCGGGGAGGGTCTGAGGGCCCAGTGGATGGCGCATCTGTGCGGGCTGTGTCTCGCCCTGCGCCGTGATCACGGACAGTTCGCCCGCGTCGTGACCAACTACGACGGCCTGCTGATATCCGTCCTGGCGGAAGCTCAGGCGGGCCCGGTGGAGGGGTCCCGGCGCACCGCCGGGCCGTGCGCGCTGCGCGGCATGCGGACGGCGTCCGTCGCCCAGGGCGAGGGCGCCCGGCTCGCCGCGGCCGTCTCGCTGATCCTCGCCTCGGCCAAGGTGCGCGACCACGTCGCCGACCGGGACGGGCTGCTGGCCCGCAGGCCGGTCGCCCTCGCGGCGCGCCGGGTCGCGGCGAGCTGGGGGAAGGCCGGGGCGCACAGCGGCGCCGCCGTCGGGTTCGACACCGCCGTCCTCGTCGACGCCGTCGAACGGCAGACCGGCATCGAGGCCCTGGCGGGGTACGGCACCCCGCTGCTGACGGTCACCGAGCCGACCGAGACGGCGACCGCGGCCGCCTTCGCGCACACCGCCGTGCTGGCCGGGCGGCCGGGCAACGCCGACCCGCTCGCCGAGGCCGGCCGCCTCTTCGGCCGGCTCGCGCACCTGCTGGACGCCGTGGAGGACCGGGAGGCGGACGCGCGCTCGGGCGCCTGGAACCCGCTCACCGCCACCGGCACCTCCCTCACCGAGGCCCGCCGGCTCGCCGACGACGCTCTGCACGGCATCCGGCTGGCGCTGCGCGAGGCGGAGTTCACCGACGGCAGGCTGGTCCATCTGCTGCTCGCGCACGAGCTGAGCCGGTCGGTGGACCGGGCGTTCGGCGGCCACTCGTGCGGACACGCGCCCGAGGCCTCCTTCGGGCCGCCCCCGGGGCACCAGGCACCCCCGGCGCCGGGCAACCCGTACGGCAACCCCTTCGGGGGCGAGCCGCCGCGCCCGGACAAGCGGGGCTTCTGGGCCGGGTGCGCGGCCGCCCTGGGGGTGTGCTGCACCTGCAAGGTGTGCTGCGCCGACGAGTACGAGGGCCCCTGGTCCCGGAAGAAGCGCGAGGGCTGGTGCGGCGACTGCGACTGCTCGTGCTGCGAGGCCTGCCAGTGCTGCGAATGCTGCGAGTGCTGCTCGTGCTGCGACTGCTAGGGGACCATCCGGAGGGGTGAATTCCGGCCACGCCCGGGAGAGGGCCGGCCGATGGCGACGGTGTGGTGTTCACCGTCACCGGCCAGGCCGTGGGTGGGTGGCACCGGTGGACGCGTGCGCGGCCGCGTCCCCGCCGGTGGACCCGCCTTCACCCTGGCCGGAATCGACCTGGCACCACCGGTCGCCGGGCCTGGGCGGTGCCCGTCGGCCGCCCCGTCGCCGAGGCGGCGTCAAGGGGCCGGTGCGCATAGGTGGTTCAAAGCTTGACGGCCGAAAGGCACCCTTGTGCCGACCGGCCGTTCGGCCGAATACTCCCCCTCAGTGCTTGTCAGGGGCATGAAACATTGTTCGGTACCCCGAACGAGTCCCTGACTGCGCCTCACCGGGCCCCGACCCCACGCGGGCCCTCGACTTCCCCTGGGAGGGAATGCAACGTGAGGATCAAGCGCACCACTCCCCGCAGCGGTATCGCAAGACGGACCCGGCTGACCGCCGTGGCGACCGGCTTCCTGGCCGCGGCAGCGTTCGCCGCCCCCACCGCGAACGCCAGCGACGCCCACACGTTCAGCGCCAACCAGCTCACCAGGGCGAGCGACTCCGTCCTCAAGGCCGACATCCCCGGCACGGCCTGGGCGGTGGACGCCAAGACCGACCGTGTCGTCGTCACCGTCGACAGCACGGTGTCCCAGGCCGAGATCGCCAAGATCAAGCAGCAGGCCGGCAGCGACTCGGGCGCCCTCGTCGTCAAGCACACGTCCGGCAAGTTCAACAAGCTGATCTCCGGCGGCGACGCGATCTACGCGAGCAGCTGGCGCTGCTCGCTGGGCTTCAACGTCCAGGACTCCAGCGGCAACTACTACTTCCTGACCGCCGGTCACTGCACCGACGGGGCGGGCACCTGGTGGTCGAACTCCTCGCACTCGACCACGCTCGGCTCCACGGCCGGCTCCAGCTTCCCCGGCAACGACTACGGCATCGTGCGCTACACCAACAGCTCGGTGACCAAGTCGGGTGCCGTGGGCAGCCAGGACATCACCAGCGCCGCGACGCCCTCGGTCGGCACGACCGTCTACCGCCGCGGATCCACGACCGGTACCCACAGCGGCCGCGTCACCGCGCTGAACGCGACGGTCAACTACGGCGGTGGCGACATCGTCTACGGCCTGATCCAGACCACCGTCTGCGCCGAACCCGGCGACTCCGGCGGCCCGCTGTACGGCGGAACCACGGCGTACGGTCTGACCTCGGGCGGCAGCGGTAACTGCAGCTCCGGCGGTACGACCTTCTTCCAGCCGGTCACCGAGGCGCTGAGCGCCTATGGAGTCCACGTCTACTAGGACCGGACCGCCTTCCGTGTCCCGCGGCCGGACGCGGCCGTGACGGCGTCGTGACGGCACCGAGCCCCCGCACGCTCCTCGCGTGCGGGGGCTTCCGTCTGTCCGCCGCCGGCGGCCCCGATGCGGAGGATCGAATTCCGGCCAGCGGCAACGGTCACCGTCCGCAGAGCTGTTACTCGCACCGGGTGTTTGCAGTGCGAATTCCCTGGGGTGGCCGTGAACCGTCAAGCGGAGTGGGGGCGCACGCGTCCTCCGTACGCGCGTCCTGAAGTCGACCTTGTGTGCTCCCTGTGCCGTTCGGAAGAGTGGGCGCCCGTCAACCAGCCTTCCGGCCCGTGCGGTCCCCACAACCCGCGGAGCCGATCCCCCACAGGAGGACATGAGTTGAAGCACCGACGCATACCCGGGCGGCGGATCGCCGTGGCCGGCGCGGGAATCGCCGCACTGGTCGCCGCGGGAGTCACCTTCCAGAGTGCGAACGCCAGCGAGCCCGCCAAGTCCGCCCCGCAGGCGCGGATCCAGTCCGCCCCGGCGGCCGGAGAGCTCGCCTCCACGCTCGTGCGGGACCTCGGTTCCGGCGCGGCCGGCAGCTACTACGACGCCCGGGCGAAGAGCCTTGTCGTCAACGTGCTCGACGCCACGGCCGCCAGGACCGTCGAGGCGGCCGGCGCCAAGGCCAGAGTCGTCGCCAACTCGATCGCCGAACTCGACGGCGCGCGTTCGGCGCTGAAGCGGGACGCGACCATCCCGGGTACCTCCTGGGCGACCGACCCGGTCACCAACAAGGTCGTCGTCACCGCCGACAGAACGGTGTCCGGGGCCGAGTGGACCAGGCTGGGCAAGGTCGTCGACGGGCTCGGCGGCAAGGCCGAGCTGAAGCGCTCCGAGGGGCGGTACAAGCCCTTCATCGCCGGCGGCGACGCCATCAGCGGATCGGGCGGGCGCTGCTCGCTCGGCTTCAACGTGGTCAAGGGCGGTCAGCCGTACTTCCTGACCGCGGGCCACTGCACCGAGGCCATCTCGAGCTGGTCCGACTCCTCGGGTGACGTCATCGGCCAGAACGAGCAGTCCAGCTTCCCGGGCAACGACTTCGGCCTGGTCAAGTACACGGCCCAGGTCGACCACCCGAGCGAGGTCGACCTCTACGACGGCTCCGCCCGGCAGATCACCGGCGCGGCCGAGGCCACCGTCGGCATGAAGGTCACCCGCAGCGGTTCGACCACCAAGGTGCACGACGGCACGGTCACCGGCCTGAACGCCACCGTCAACTACTCCGAGGGCACGGTCAGCGGTCTGATCCAGACCGATGTGTGCGCCGAGCCCGGGGACAGCGGCGGCTCGCTGTTCTCCGGCGACAAGGCCGTGGGTCTGACCTCCGGCGGCAGTGGCGACTGCACCTCCGGCGGGGAGACCTTCTTCCAGCCGGTCACCGAGGCGCTGTCCGCCACGGGCTCGCAGATCGGCTGACCCGGACGACGCCCGCTTTCGAAGTCCCGCCCCCGCGCGCGAGGGGGCGGGGCTTCGTGCTGCCGGCGCCCAGGTGTCCGGTCGGTGGGGTGTTTGCGCAGGTGGGAGGGGGTCATCGCGATGTCGCACACTTGTTCGAGAATGGGGGTATGGTGGATGACGGAGTAGGGAACTGATGTTCGAGAGCCGTTCGGGGCTCACGAGTGCGGGAGGTGCGTGTGCCGGGCTTCGCGCATCTGCGCACCGTCTCCGGGTTCTCCCTGAGGTACGGCGCCTCCCACCCGGAGCGGCTGGCCGGGCGCGCCGGGGAACGGGGCATGGACACCCTCGCCCTCACCGACCGCGACACCCTCGCCGGAACGGTCCGCTTCGCCAAGGCGTGCGCCAAGGAGGGGGTCCGCCCGCTGTTCGGCGTGAACCTGGCGGTGGCCGGGCCGGAGACCGCCCGGCGGGAGAGGCGCCGCACCCCGGTGCGGGGCGGCGCCTTCATCGACGAGTCGACCCCCCGGGTGACCTTCCTCGCCCGGGACGGCGCTCGTGGCTGGGCCGACCTGTGCGGGATCGTCACGGCGGCGCACGAGGGTGAGGGCACGCCGCTGCTGCCCTGGTCCGGCAACCACGGCGACGGCCTGACCGTGCTGCTCGGGCCGGGATCGGACGTGGGCCGCGCCCTCGCCGCCGGGCGCCCCGACCGGGCCGTGAGGCTGCTCGCCCCCTGGCGCGAGGTCTACGGTGACGCGCTGCGGCTGGAGGCCGTCTGGCACGACCGCGCGGGTACCGGTCCCGGCTCCCTGCGACTGGCCGCCCGTACCGTCGGCTTCGCCGCCGAGCAGCGGGTCAGGCCGGTGCTCAGCAATGCCGTCCGCTATGCCGACCCCGGTCAGGGGCCGGTCGCCGACGTCCTGGACGCCGCCCGCCGGCTGGTGCCGATCGACCCCCGCAAGGAGCTGGACTCGGGCGAGGCCTGGCTGAAGGACGCGCAGGCCATGCTGACGGTCGCCGAGCGGGTCGTGGAGGCGGCCGGCTACCGGCGCGACACCGCGCACCGGCTGCTGGAGCAGACCGGGGCCACGGCCGCCGAGTGCCTGGTCGACCCCGAGGACGACCTCGGCATCGGCACCGTCCACTTCCCCGAGGCGCACCTCGTCGGGGCCGGCCGCCGCACCGCCCAGCGGGCGCTCGCCTCGCGGGCGGCGGCCGGGATGGTGCGGCTCGGTCACGGCGGCCGGCGCGAGTACTGGGAGCGGATGCACCGCGAGCTGGACATCATCGCCCACCACGGGTTCGCCTCCTACTTCCTCACGGTCGCCCAAGTGGTCGACGACGTGCGGGGGATGGGGATCCGGGTGGCCGCCCGGGGCTCCGGCGCCGGCTCCCTCGTCAACCACCTCATCGGCATCGCCCACGCCGACCCGGTCGAGCACGGGCTGCTGATGGAGCGCTTCCTGTCCAAGGAGCGGGTGGTCCTGCCGGACATCGACATCGACGTGGAGTCCGCGCGCCGGCTGGAGGTCTACCGGGCGATCATCGGCCGGTTCGGCACCGAGCGGGTCGCGACCGTCTCCATGCCCGAGACCTACCGGGTGCGGCACGCCATCCGGGACGTGGGGGCCGCGCTGTCCATGGACCCGGCCGAGATCGACCGCGTGGCCAAGTCCTTCCCGCACATCCGGGCCCGGGACGCCCGCGCGGCGCTGGAGGAACTGCCCGAGCTGAAGGAGCTGGCGGGGGAGCGGGAGAAGTACGGCAGGCTCTGGGAGCTGGTCGAGGGTCTCGACGCCCTGCCGCGCGGAGTCGCCATGCACCCGTGCGGGGTGCTCCTGTCCGACGCCTCCCTGCTCGCCCGTACGCCGGTGGTGCCGACCAGCGGCGAGGGGCTGCCGATGTCGCAGTTCGACAAGGAGGACGTGGAGGACCTCGGACTGCTCAAGCTGGACGTGCTGGGTGTGCGGATGCAGTCGGCGATGGCGCACGCGGTCGCGGAGGTGGAGCGGGCCGCGGGGGAGCGGATCGACCTGGACGCGGTGGCGCCGGGCGACCCGGCGACGTACGGGCTCATCCGGTCCGCCGAGACGCTGGGCTGCTTCCAGATCGAGTCGCCGGGCCAGCGGGACCTGGTGGGCCGCCTGCAGCCGAGCACCTTCCACGACCTGGTGGTCGACATCTCCCTCTTCCGGCCGGGACCGGTCGCCGCCGACATGGTGCGGCCGTTCATCGAGGCGCGGCACGGGCGGGCGCCCGTCCGCTACCCGCATCCGGACCTGGAGGGGGCGCTGAAGGACACGTACGGGGTCGTCGTCTTCCACGAGCAGGTCATCGACATCGTCTCCGTTCTGACCGGCTGCGGGCGGGGTGAGGCGGACCGGGTCCGGCGCGGACTGTCCGACCCGGAGTCGCAGGGGCGGATCAAGGTGTGGTTCGCGCAGGCCGCGGCGGCGAACGGATACGACGCGGAAACGATCCGGCGGACCTGGGAGATCGTCGAGGCCTTCGGCTCCTACGGCTTCTGCAAGGCCCACGCCGTCGCCTTCGCCGTACCGACCTACCAGTCGGCATGGCTGAAGGCGCACCACCCGGCCGCCTTCTACGCCGGGCTGCTCACGCACGACCCCGGGATGTACCCCAAGCGGCTGCTGCTGGCGGACGCGCGGCGGCGCGGCGTGCCGGTCCTGCCGCTGGACGTGAACGTGTCCGGGGTCGCACACAGGATCGAACTGGTGTCTGAATCTGGGGTGTGGGGACTCCGGCTCGCCCTCTGCGACGTGCACGGCATCAGCGAGGCCGAGGCGGAGCGGATCGCGGCCGGACAGCCGTACGCCTCCCTGCTGGACTTCTGGGAGCGGGCCCGCCCGAGCCGCCCGCTCGCCCAGCGGCTGGCCCAGGTGGGCGCGCTGGACGCGTTCGGCGCCAACCGCCGTGACCTGCAACTTCACCTGACCGAACTGCACCGGGGCGCCCGGGGCGGCGGCGGGGGCCAGCTCCCTCTCGCCGGAGGCCGGAAGACCGCCTCGGCCGGCCTGCCCGACCTGACCCCGGAGGAGCGGCTCAGCGCCGAGCTGGGCGTGCTGTCCATGGACGCCTCGCGCAATCTGATGGACGACCACCGGGAGTTCCTCGAGGAGCTGGGCGTGGTGCCGGCGCGCCGGCTGCGCGATGCCCGGCACGGGGAGACGGTGCTGGTCGCGGGCGCCAAGGCGGCCACCCAGACCCCGCCCATCCGGTCCGGCAAGCGGGTCATCTTCTCCACGCTGGACGACGGCACGGGCCTGGTCGACCTCGCCTTCTTCGACGACTCCCACGACGCCTGCGCGCACACCGTCTTCCACTCCTGGCTGCTGCTGGTGCGCGGCGTGGTGCAGCGGCGCGGTCCGCGCAGCCTCAGCGTGGTGGGCTCGGCCGCCTGGAACCTCGCCGAACTGCTGGAGGTGCGCCGCGAGGAGGGCCTCGACGGGGTCGCCGCCCGGCTGGCCGGGCCGCCCGGCGGCACCGGGGACGGCCCCGTGCCGGCGGACGGCCCCGTGCCGGCGGACGGCCCCGCGCCGGGGGACGGCTCAGGTCCGTCCCGGGCCCGGACCGCCGGTTCGGGCGGGCTGCCCCGGCCGGCCGGTTCGGCGGCCCGTGACCCGATGGAGGGCCGGACGATCCGCATGTCCACGGGGTACGAGATGCACCCCTGGGCCGATCTGCGCCCCGCGGGCGAAGGGCCCGCGGTGGGAAGGAAGTTGTGGCACCAGAGTCCGGGGAGTGCGGGATGACCATCCTCTGCGTACGTTTCCAGCCGCCGCCGATGTACGAGGCGGCCCTGCCCGGCCTGCTCGGGCTGCTGGAGGAGTTCACCCCGGTCGTGGAGGCGCTGCCGCCGGACGGGGCGCTGGCCGATCTCCGGGGCGCCGAACGGTACTTCGGGCGCAGCGCGGTGGAGCTGGCCTCGGTGATCCGGGTCCGCGCCCTCGCGCTGCACGGCGTCGACTGTGTGATCGGCGCCGGACCGGGTCCGATGCTGGCCCGCATGGCGCTGCGCGACGCCCGCCCCGGGGTGACCCGCGCCGTCCCCGAGGAGCCGGACGCCATCGCGGAGTTCCTCGCCGACCGGCCCGTGGCCGCGCTGCCCGGCGTGGGTCCGGCGACCGCCCGCACCCTGTGCGAGTACGGCCTGGACACGCTCGGCCGGGTGGCCGGCGCGCCCCCGTCCACGCTCCAGCGGCTGATCGGCGCGAAGGCGGGCCGCGAGCTGCGCGAGAAGGCGAACGGCGTCGACCGCGGCCGGGTCGTGCCGAACACCATCTCCCGGTCTCTCGCCGCCGAACGCCCCTTCGACCTCGACGAGCTGGACCCCGGCCGGCACCGCAGGGCGCTGCTCTCGGCGGCCGGGGAGATCGGCGCCCGGCTGCGCGCGGTGGAGAAGGTCTGCCGCACCCTGACCCTCACCGTGCGCTACGCCGACCGCACCTCGACCACCCGCAGCCGCACCCTGGCGGAGCCGACCGCGCACTCGGCGGCGCTGACGAGGGCGGCCTACGGCATGTACGAGGCGCTCGGCCTGCAGCGTGCCCGGGTCCGCGCGCTCGCCCTGCGCGCCGAGGGCCTGACCTCCGCCGATCAGGCCGCCCACCAGCTCACCTTCGACCCCGTGGACGAGAAGGTCCGCCGCATCGAGGAGGTCGCGGACCGCGCCCGGGCGAAGTTCGGGCCCCGGGCGGTGATGCCGGGGACGCTGGCCGCCTGAGTCAGCCGCTCCCCGGCTCAGTTGGCCCACGGCGGAGTGAGGAGCGTGCCGTCGGCCAGCCGGGCCGTGAGGCCCACCGAGGTGGTGACCCAGGAGATCGCGGTGTGGTCGGTGGGGTTCTCCACGGTCAGGGTCGCGCCGGCACCGACGATCACCGTGTCACCGGCGCGGACGCGCTCGGTGTCGCCGTCGAGGGTGATCAGCAGTTCGCCGACGAGCAGGTGGAAGATCTCCTCCCGGTCGACGGTGTGGGCCGGCGCCCTGGTCCCGGCGGGAATCTCGCCCCGCCACGCGCACAACTCCCTGCTCCCGGTGAGCGGGGTGGCGTACGAGACGAAGCGGGCGCCGTGGATCTCGTGGGTCACGGCCTCGGCCGAGCGCACTACGGGCATGGTGGTCTCCGTTCGAGTGGTCAAGCAGCTTGTCTATATGGTCAATCTGCTTGACCTTTTCGTCAAGGATGTTTCAATGCCTCCGTGCAGAACTCCGAAG
This sequence comes from Streptomyces sp. NPDC058145, assembly GCF_042884245.1. Taxonomy (NCBI): domain Bacteria; kingdom Bacillati; phylum Actinomycetota; class Actinomycetes; order Kitasatosporales; family Streptomycetaceae; genus Streptomyces; species Streptomyces sp. NPDC058145. The sequence continues at coordinate 19,915 of NZ_JBHVUH010000008.1, forward strand.
CCATGGCCCTGTCCGCCGCCCTGCTCGCCGTGGCGGGCGACCTCACCCGGCGTATCCATGACGGGGTCGTGGCCCGCGGCTTCACGGATCTCCGGCCCGCCCACGGCTTCGCCTTCGCGCGGCTCGCGCCGGACGGCGCCACCGTCACCGACCTCGCCACGCATCTCGGGGTGACCAAGCAGGCCGCCAGCCAGCTGGTGGAGGAGATCGTGCGCAAGGGGTACGCCGAGCGGCGCCCGCACCCCGTGGACGCGCGGGCCCGGCTCGTCGTGCTCACCGGGCGGGGATGGGAGTGCACGCGGGCCGCGGAGGCGGCGGCCGCCGAGGTGGTGGGGGCGTGGGCCGAGCTGCTGGGCGAGGGGGAGATCGCCGCGCTGCGGAAGCGTCTGCTGCGGATCGCGCCCTACGGCCCCGTACGGCCTGCCTGGTGACGGTTCGTCAACACTGGGGCGGGCCCGTGGCTATCACTGGAAGTTTTTACTCACGCGTAACTTCACACCTGCACTACTCGCCCGTAACTTGACGAGTGAACAGCATCCTCGTGATCCGGATCACAGGGACAGGTCGTCCCCCGCACCTCCCCTTGAGCCGCAAGGAGATCACACGATGCTGCCCTGGAAGCGAGTGCTCAGACCCCTCGCCGCGCTGCTCCTCACCGCCGCCGTCGCCGTCGTCCCGGCCGCCGCCGCGCACGCCGACACCGCCCCCAGTTCGGGCTGGAACGACTACTCCTGCAAGCCCTCCGCCGCCCACCCCCGCCCGGTCGTCCTGGTCCACGGCACCCTGGGCAACTCCGTCGACAACTGGCTCTCCCTCGCCCCGTACCTGAAGCACCGCGGGTACTGCGTCTTCTCCCTCGACTACGGCCAGTTGCCCGGCGTCCCCCTCTTCCACGGCCTCGGCCCCATCGACAAGTCGGCCGAGCAGCTCGCCGCCTACGTCGACAAGGTGCTCACCGCCACCGGCGCACCCAAGGCCGACCTCGTCGGCCACTCCCAGGGCGGCATGATGCCCCGCTACTACCTGAGGTTCCTCGGCGGCGCCGCCAAGGTGAACGCCCTCGTCGGCCTCGCCCCCGACAACCACGGCACCGACCTGAGCGGACTGACCAACCTGCTGCCCTACTTCCCGGGCGCCGGCGACCTGATCAAGGCCACCACCCCCGGCCTCGCCGACCAGATCGCCGGCTCCGTCTTCCTCACCAAGCTCAACGCGGGCGGCGACACCGTCCCCGGAGTGCACTACACCGTCATCGCCACCAAGTACGACGAGGTGGCCACCCCCTGGCGCAACCAGTACCTGAGCGGCCCGGACGTCCGCAACCTCCTGCTCCAGGACCTGTGCCCGCTCGACCTGTCCGAGCACGTGGCGATCGCCCTGTTCGACCGGATCGCCTTCCACGAGGTGACCAACGCCCTCGACCCGGCCCACGCCACGGCCACCACCTGCGCGTCGGTCTTCAGCTGACGCGCCGCCGGGGCCCGTCCGGCCTGAGCCGCCGGACAGGCCCCGGAGTTCCGCCGGGCTCAGCGGCCCGGCCGGCCACCCGCCGCGCGCCGCCGGACCGAGAGGAACAGCGCCGCCGAGCCGAGCGCCAGTGCCGCCGCCCCGCCGACCGCGACGTACGAGGTGCCGGTGGCGGCGCCCGTCTCGGCCAGGTTCCGCGCGGTACCGGCGGCCTGCGGCCGGTTGGCCCCGGCCACCGCCGCGGTGGGCCGCGCGGACGTGCTCGCGTCGTCGTCCCCGTGGCCGTGGTGCTCGATCGTCGACCTGCCGGCGCCCGCCTCGATCTGTTCGTCGGACGGCGCGGAGGCGCTCGGCGCCGGGGTGGAGCCGCTGCCGGTGGTGCCGCCGCCGGAGGTGCCGCTCCCGGTGGTGGTGCCGGCGCCACCGCTGCCGCCGAAGTCCACGTCGGAGCAGGAGTAGAAGGCCTCCGGGCTGTCCGAGCGCTGCCAGACCGCGTACAGCAGCTGCCTGCCGGTGCGCTCGGGAAGGGTGCCGGCGAAGGTGTAGAAGCCGCCCGAGGGAACCGGGTCGGTGGCCGTCGCGACCGGGTGCTGCAGGTCCAGGTCGGACCAGGCGAGCGGCTTCGCCGGGTCGTAACCGGACCTGGTCGCGTACACCTTGAAGGTGCCCTTGTGCGGGGCGGTCACCCGGTACTTGAAGGTGTACGTCCCGCTGTGCACGCTCGTCGCCGGCCAGTCGGAGCGGGCCAGGTCCAGCCCCTTGAACTCCTCGTTCCCGGCGCTGCACAGCTTTCCGTCGGGGATCAGCTCCCGGTGGCGCCCGGCGGCGTCGCCGATCCGGATGCCGTTCCAGTCGTAGAGCGCCTGGGTGCCGCCCGCGGCCACGGCCGCTCCGCACGCCGTCGACCTCGGGCTCTCCGGGCCCTCGGCGTAGCACTGCGCGACCCGGCTGACCGGGTCGCCCATCGAGCCGTGCGCGGACGCGGGCACCGCGGCGAGCGCGGTCATGCCGAGAGCGGCGACGGTGACGGCGGCGGCCTTGCGGCGTGCGGGCATGGGGGAACTCCTTGGAACGGTCCTCTGGGGCGGGTCGGATCCCGTGGGGTGTTCCGAAGCTAGCCCCGGGGAGCCGTGAAATCGCCTGCTGAGAGCGGTTCCGGGAGATCCTTATGGTGGCGTTAAGGGAGCGCTGAGGCTGGGCTCAGGCAGCCGCCGCGAGTGACACGGCGAACGCGTGTGGGCCGGCCCTCGACGGGCCTACCCGTCGGGCCACCAGGTGCGTGCGATGTCCTTTCGCACCTCGGGACGCCCCACCGGGCGCTCTTCCGCCTCATCGCGGAGCCGGCGGCTGTCCGTCCTCTTCAGCGGCTTCTGCACGGTCACACGGCGCATGGCTGCCTCCTCGCATGGCCTACCGGGTTCCGCGTCGCCACGGAGATAGACGCTTTTGGGGAGACTTGCTCATCGATGCCGGATTGTCAGTGGCGGATGTCACTCTTCGGTACATGACGAACGAGAGCGACCGGCGGACCGCGGACGCCGAGGTGGACTGGGACGCGCAGGCCGCCGCCTTCGACGACGAGCCGGACCACGGCCTGCGGGCGCCCGAGGTGCGTGCCGCCTGGGCGGACCGGCTGCGCGACTGGCTGCCCGGACACCCCGCCGACGTCCTCGACCTCGGCTGCGGCACCGGCAGCCTGTCGCTCCTCGCCGCCGAGCAGGGACACCGGGTGACCGGGGTGGACGGTTCCCCGGCCATGGTCGGACTGGCCCGCGCCAAGCTCGCCGGGCGCGACGCGGTGGTCCTCCGGGGGAACGCCGCGTCACCGCCGGTGGGCGAGCGGCGCTACGACGTGGTCCTGGTCCGGCATGTGCTGTGGACGCTGCCCGACCCCGCGCGCGTCCTGCGCCACTGGCGGACCCTGGTGCGGCCCGGCGGCCGGTTCGTGCTGGTCGAGGGTGTCTGGGGGACTCTCAGCCCGGTGGGCATACCCGCCGCCCGGCTCGTGTCCCTGCTGGAGCCGGTCGCCCTCCACGCGCGTGTGGAGCGGCTGTCCGGCGACCCGGTGCTGTGGGGCAGGGCCGTGGACGACGAGCGGTACGCGGTGCTGGCGACCGTGTAGCGGCGGACGGAGTCCGGGCCGGCGGGGCCCCTCGGCGGTCTCAGGCCAGCAGGTCGTCGAAGCCGCCCTCGCGGGCCAGCGCCTCCAGCTCGTCCAGCGCGGCCACGGCGGCGGACGCGGCCGCGGGGTCCCGCTCCGCCAGCCCGCTCTCGGCGAACTCGTCCTCGTCCAGCCTCCGTACGTCCCGCCCGTCGGCGGAGCGCCACAGGTCCAGGTCGAGGTCCTCGACGACCAGTTCGGTACCGGACCGGGTGGCCGGCCGGGTGATGTCGCAGTACCAGCCCTTCAGGGTGCCGTCCCCGGCCCGGACCTCCTTCACCGAGTACCACCGGTCCAGCCAGTAGTGCTCGGTGAACACGTCACCCGGTTCGAAGCGCACGAACCCGAAGTCGCGCACGCCCTCGCCCGCCCACGAGGCCCGCACCGAGACCCGGACGCCGTCCTCGTGCAGCAGCTCCGCCGGGTAACGGATCTTCGTACGGCCGCCCTTGACCAGGACCACCTCCACCCGGCCGGCCGGGTCAGCCGGCAGCGCGGACATAGCGCACCTCCGTCGCGCAGATCTCGTACCCGAGCCACTTGTTGATCGCGATCATCGGGTCGTTGCCGGCGTCGTTGCCCGTGAAGGCCTCGGTGATGCCGGCGGCGCGGGCCCGGTGCAGCGAGTGGACCTTGGCGAGCTTGGCCAGGCCACGGCCGCGGTGGGCGCGCAGGGTGCCGGTCATCGAGGTGCTGTAGCGGGTACCGCCGTCGGTGTAGGCCACGGTGAAGGCGACCGGCCGGCCGTCGACGACCGCGGCGGTGGTCAGCTCGTGGTTCAGCAGCGGATGCCGCCAGTTCTGCTCGAGCCAGGCGTCGTAGTCCGTGAACTCGACGGGCACCATGCCCGGTTCGTCGGTCACCGTCGCCGCGTCCAGCTCGAACAGCGGGCGCGGGTCGTCCGCGAAGTCCGCGGCCGTGCGCAGCTCGACGCCCGGCGGGGTCTCCGGGAGCGGCGGGAGGGTGCCGTTCGCCAGGTCGAGGCGGAGGAAGTGGGCCGGGCGTCCCATGGTGAAGCCGTGCCGCTCGGCGAAGGCGCGGTTGGCGGGCTCGTCGAGGACCCAGGTGTAGAGCTTGGTCGCGCCGACGGCGTCGAGGTGCTCCTCGGCCGCGCGGACCAGCAGCCGGCCGGCCCCCCGGCCGGTCCGGTCCGGGCGGACGTAGACGTTGAGGAAGCCCTGGCCCGGCTCCGGGCTGTCGTGTGCCAGGGACACCCCGGCGGCGCCGATCACCTCGCCGTCCTCGACGGCGACCAGCGAGCGGAAGTGGGCCTCGGGATGGCTGTGGGTGACGAGGTGGCGGACCGATTCCGGGGTGAACAGGATGTACGGCAGGGCGAGATGGCGGACCCGGGCGTAGCCCTCTGTGTCGGCCGGGACGTCGGGGCGCAGATCGCGCACGATCACTGTCATGTGGAGGCACCGTACGGGCCGGGGCCCCGGGGGTGCCTCCCATTTTCCGCCGGGTGCGGGACAATCGGCCCTGTGAGCCTGAAGATCCACATCGATGACAGTGCGCCGCCGTACGAGCAGGTACGGGCGCAGATCTCCGAGCAGGCACGGTCCGGGGCCCTGCCGGTGGGCTACCGGCTGCCCACCGTGCGAGGGCTGGCCGAGTCGCTGGGGCTCGCGGTGAACACGGTGGCCAAGGCGTACCGGGCGCTGGAGAGTGACGGGGTGATCGAGACGCGGGGCCGCAACGGCACGGTCGTGGCGGCCGCCGGCCCGGCCGCGGTGCGCGAGGCCGCGTCGGCCGCCCAGGCCTACGCGGAGCGGGCGCGCCGGCTCGGGCTGGGGGAGGAGGACGCCCTGGCCGCCGTACGGGACGCCCTGCGGGCGGCCTACGGGGACTAGTGCTGCGACCGGAAAGGTTCACCGGCTCGCGACGCCCGGCACGGCACCTCGCCGCGTTGTCGCATCACCCGAGTACATCCAGTACGCGGGCGATGCTCCGCCTTGCGACGCACCGCACCGGACGCCGCGAGCTTCCCGGCAAACCTTTCCGGCCACAGCACTAGCCGGTCAGCGGAGCCGCGCCGGTTCCGGTGTCCGGGTCACCGCCAGGCCCGCCCGGCGCGCCGCCCCCGCGAACGTCACCGCGTCCTGGACCGCCGCGCCCCCGGGATCGTTGTTGAAGTACGCGTACACGTCCTCCCCCTCGGGCCAGGTCGTCGCGATCCGGTCCACCCAGGTCTCCAGTGACCGCCTGCCGTAGCGCGGCCACGGCTGCGCGCGCCCCTGGTGGAAGCGGACGTAGCCCCAGCCGGTGGTGCGCCACAGCGGGGTGACCGGGCGGGCCAGGACGTCCGCCCAGCACAGGGCGGCGCCCCGGGACGAGAGCACCTCGCGCACCTCGGCCGTCCACCAGGAGTCGTGCCGTGGCTCGACGGCGACCCTCGTACCCGGCGGGAAGCAGGCCAGGCAGGCGTCCAGCAGGGACGGGTCCGCGCGCAGGGTCGGCGGGAGCTGGAGGAGGACCGGGCCCAGCCGGTCGCCCAGGCCCGCCGCGTGGGTCATCAGCCGGTGCACCGGCTCCTCGGGCTCCTTCAGCCGCTTGATGTGGGTCAGATAGCGGCTGGCCTTGACCGCGACCACGAAGTCCGGCGGCACCCGCACCCGCCAGGCGGCGAAGTTGTCGTAGGACGGCAGCCGGTAGAAGGCGTTGTTGATCTCCACGGTCAGGAACCGGCGCGCGTACTCCTCCAGCCACAGCCGCGTCGGAACCCCCGCCGGGTAGACGACGTCCCGCCAGTCCTTGTACTGCCATCCCGAGGTGCCGACGAACACGGTCATACGGCCATGAAAGCACCCGGAGCCGCCGTCCACAGATCCGCCGGCCCGGGGCCGCCGGCTACAGGTACAGCCCCGCGTCCGCCCCCTCCCGCGCCCCCGGAACCGACGTCGGCGCCGTGCCCCGGCGCAGCGCGTACAGCTCGGCCAGGGTGGCGCCCTCCCGGCCGACCCCCTCCTCGGTGCCGAGCCAGCCGACAGCCTCGGCGCGGGTCAGCGGGCCCACCTCGATGCGGGCCAGACAGCGGCCGGGCCGTACTACGGCCGGGTGCAGCCGCTCCAGGTCCTCGTTGGTGGTGACGCCGACCAGGACGTTGCGGCCCTGGCCGAGCAGGCCGTCGGTGAGGTTGAGCAGCCTGGACAGGGCCTGGCCCGCGGTGTGCCGGGCCTCGCCCCGGATCAACTCGTCGCAGTCCTCCAGCAGGAGCAGCCGCCAGCGGCCCTTGCCGGCCGCGTCCTCCTCGCCGATCGCGATGTCCATCAGGTAACCGACGTCGGAGAAGAGCCGCTCCGGGTCGAGCACGCAGTCCACCTGGCACCAGTCGCGCCAGGCACGGGCGAGCGTGCGCAGCGCGGAGGTCTTGCCGGTGCCGGGCGGCCCGTGCAGCAGGAGCAGACGGCCGGCGATGTCCTCCGGGGTCGTCTTCATCAGACGGTCCATCGCGTCTGCGACGGGCGCCGTGTAGTTGGGCCGGACCTCGTCCCAGGTGCCCGCCGAGATCTGCCGGGTGGTGCGGTGCGGGCCGCGGCGCGGGGAGACGTACCAGAAGCCCATGGTCACGTTCTCCGGCTGGGGCTCCGGCTCGTCGGCCGCGCCGTCCGTCGCCCGGTCCAGGACCGTCTTCGCCAGCTCGGCGCTGGTCGCGGTCACCGTGACGTCCGCGCCCCGGTTCCAGCGGGAGACCAGCAGCGTCCAGCCGTCGCCCTCGGCGAGGGTGGCGCTGCGGTCGTCGTCGCGGGCGGCCCGCAGCACCCGGGCGCCGTCCGGCAGCAGGGTCGCGCCGGAGCGCACGCGGTCGATGTTCACCGCGTGGGAGTAAGGCTGCTCGCCCGTCGCGAAGCGGCCGAGGAACAGCGCGTCGACGACGTCGGACGGCGAGTCGGAGTCGTCGACGTGGAGCCGGATCGGCAGAGCGTCGTGTGGGTTCGCAGACATGCCGCCATGATCCGGCACCGATGCCCTCGGCGCACGGCATTTCCACCCCTTGTCAGGGTGTTCCCCACACCTGCCGCGAGCCCGGATCCCGCCGTTACTGTGGTCCTTGATGGGACGTCATGAGTGGTCTACGGGGGCTGGGTCGGGTCCGCGACGTCGCGCCTTCGCCGCGACGCCCGCCGCGCGGGCGGACGACGCGACTTCGCGGACCCGACCCGGGCGGTGGCGGCTCACCGCCCTGCTCGGTGTGTCGGCGGCCGTGCTGGCCCTGGTGGTGACCCTGCTCGGCACGCTGCCCGGAGGCGGCGCGAGCACCGCGGGCACCTCGCGCGACCGTGACAGGGCGCACGGCACGCCCGCCGCGCCGCGCGGGCGTCCTGAGCCCGCTGTGGGGTGGGGTTTCACCCACACCCGGTACAGCGCCGACGAGGGCAGCGCCACCGCCACCGGGCGGGTCGCCGGGCGGCTGGCGAAGGACCGCGGGCTGCCGCAGGTCCAGGCCCTGATGGGCTGGGGCGCCGACAACCCCGAGCCGGTGAAGGGGCGGTACGACTTCGGCGCGATGGACCGCCGGGTCGGCTTCATCCGCGAGTCCGGCGGCACCCCCGTCATCACGCTGTGCTGCGCGCCGGACTGGATGAAGGGCGGCAGACCCGGCGCCGGCAACACCGACTGGAGCCGGGCCGCCCTGGAGACCGCGCCCACCCCGGAGCACTACCAGGACTTCGCCGACCTGGCCGCGACCGTCGCCCGGCGCTATCCCGACGTACGGCACTTCATCGTCTGGAACGAGTTCAAGGGCTTCTGGAACGACGGCGAGCGACGCTGGGACTACGAGGGCTACACGAGGATGTACAACCTCGTGTACCAGGCCCTGAAGAAGGTCGACGAGGACATCATGGTCGGCGGCCCGTACCTGGTCATGGACAGTCTCGGCCCGCACCAGCAAGAGAACGCCTCGGCCGGCTTCCGGGGCCCCTGGGGCGCCATGGACCAGCGGGTCCTCGACGCCTTCGGCTACTGGAACACCCATCGGGCCGGCGCCGACTTCGTGGTCGTGGACGGCTCCAGCTACGCCAACGACGACGAACCGCTGCCCGACGAGTTCGCGGCCACCGACAAGCTCACCGCCGTGAGCGAGTGGGTACGCCGGCAGACCCACGACCTGCCCCTGTGGTGGGCCGAGTACTACGTCGAGCCCGCCGACGGCGACGGCGAACGCACCGGCTGGTCCGAGGCCCACCGCCTCGCCGTCCACGCCACCGGGATGATCGCCATGGCCCGGGGCGGCGCCGACTCCGGCTTCTACTGGAACCCCGAGGACGAGACGGGCGCCGACTGCCCCGGCTGCCTGTGGACGCCGACCACCGGCACCGGCGGCGGGCGGGAACTGCCCATGTACGGCCTGGTGTCCAGGTTCCACCGCGCGTTCCCGCCGGGCACCCGGTTCGAGACCGTGTCCGTCGCCCCGGACGACGTCCCCGACGTGCGGGTGCTGGCCGGCGCCGGAACCGTCCTGGTGGTGAACACCCTGAACCGGGCGATCAGCGCGCGGGTCGACGGCAGGCGGTTCGACATGCACGCCTACGAGGTGAGGTGGCTGACGCGCTGAACCACCCCTCCCCACCCGTCACTTCAACGTCAGGAACCGCTGGACCAGCGAGGCCAGCACCACCGCCAGCAGCGGCAGCGCGAACCAGAAGCCACCCTGCAGCCACCGCAGCCGGCGCACACTCGGCCGCGCCGCGACCCGGACCACCTCGCGCGCGCCGAGCAGCAGCACCAGCGCGACGGCGGCCACCGCGCCGACCACCGACCAGGGCGTCCAGGTGATCCGCGGCCCGATCGGCCCGGGGTCCGGCTCCGGCACCGCGCCCGCCGGCCGCCCGCGCGGCGCGTACACCGTGACGTCCTCGTTGACCAGGACCCTCGCCAGCTCCGGCCGGGCGTCCAGGGTCCGCAGCAGCCGGGACTCCCAGGCCGCCGGGTAGCCCGCGGCCAGCCGCAGATACCCGACCTGACTCTCGTTGACCATCAGATAGGAGTTCGGGCCCGCGTCCTCGAGCGCCTTGACCAGGCCCGAGACCAGCACCGGGTCCACCGGCGCCCGAGTCGGCAGGTAGTCGACCCGCTCCATGTCCCGGGCGCCCCACGGCAGCGCCGGGGTCACGTCGTCGACCGGGTCCTGGCTCAGCCACAGCAGCCGCACCGTCGGCTCGTCGTGGGCGTACACCCAGTCCATCGCCGCGACCTCGCCGGGCCGGGTCCGCTCGAACGGTTCGTTGCCCCACCGGGCCACCAGGAAGCCGCCCATCAGCAGCAGCCCGGCCAGCAGCGCGGCCAGCGGAGCGAGGCTCACCCGGTCCCTCTCGCGCTCCTGCCGGGTGGCGCCGGTGCGCGGGAAGAGGGCGAGGGCGGCGAGCAGGGCGGCGCCGGGCAGCGCGAACATGAACACGCGCAGCGCCATCTCACCGCCGTACGACTGCATGCCGAAGCCGAGGAACGGGACGAAGGCGAGGACCGGCAGCGAGCGTTCCCGGTACCGGTGGAAGCGGCGCCGCCACCAGCCCCAGCAGGCGAGACCCAGCACCGAGCCGGCCAGCAGGACCCTGGTGTACAGCACCAGTTTGTGCGTCGAACTCCCGCCCTCGATACGCCCGGAGACGGAGGTCGAGACGTTGCCGCCGACCCCGCCGACCCCGCCGAACAGGTCGTCGAAGTGACCGGACCAGTACGGCTCGGCCATGAAACCGACCCAGACCGCGACCAGCACCGCGCACAGCAGCGGCAGCTCGCGCAGCTCCGAGCGGCCGCACAGCACCAGGGCCGCTAGCACCCCGAGCATCACGAACGGGGTGAGCTGGTGCGCGGGCACACTCGCCGCGTACAGGCCGATCAGGACCAGCAGCAGCACCGCCCGCTGCCGCCGGCCGGTGGGTTCCACCTCGGCCTCGCCCGGGCGGAACCGGGTCCGGATGACATGCGGGGCGCGGAAATAGACCAGCAGTATCGCCACGAAGACGAGGTACAGCAGATATGTGAAGCCCTGCGGGGAGAAGTAGTCCTGGCCGACCCAGCCGCTCAGCACGAAGATCCACACGCCGGTCCACTTGGCCCGCCAGCCCGCCCGCAGCGACCGGGTGAGCAGGAACAGCGGTGCCACGTAGGCGAGCTGGATCGCCGTGGGCCACCAGCGGATGATCCCGGTGAAGTCGCCGGCCCCGCACGCCCGGGCCACGAAGGCGGCCGTGGCGAAGAAGCCCGGCCAGCTCCAGCGGGCGTCCAGGTCCGGTACGGCGGACCCGGTGCGGTCGACGTAGTCGATGAACCCCAGGTGCTGCCAGGCCGTCGGGAACCGCGGCTCGCTCTCCAGCACCGCGGGCAGCGCGTGCAGACAGACCACGGTCGCCAGCAGGGTGACGAGCAGCAGGGCCCGGTGCTCGCGGCGCAGCCAGAGCAGCGAGGTGAACACCGTGACCAGCAGCGCGGCCCCCACCAGCGTCGGCAGCGGCAGCACGGAGACCAGTCCGAGCCCGCCCATCCGGTCCAGATCGGCCTCGTCGAGCCGCAGCGCGGGCACCCAGTACAGCAGGAGCGCGACGATCAGCAGACAGCCGAGGACGACGCCGGTACGGGTGGGCAGCGGGCCTTCGCGCGGCGCGGGCGGAGGCGGCTCCTCCGGAACCGGGTCGTCCGCCACGGCGCGGGCGGGTGCCGCCGTCTCGAACGGCGCGTCCACCTGCGTCTGCGGCGACAGGGCAGCCTCCGCCGGGCCGATCGAGGCCTCGGCACCCGGTTCCGGCTCCTCGGTCGCCTCGGCGGGCGACGGAGTCGGCGGCGGTGCCGGCGTGCCGGTGGGCGGGGTGCCGGGGCCCGGACGGACGTCCGGCCGGCGTTCGACGTGGTCGAGGCCGGCATGGACGCCCAGGCCGAGGGTGGGGTCGTCGTGCGCCCAGGCCGGGCCGCGCCGGCGCCCGGGAAGGCCGGCCGGGGCGTCGTATGCCCCCAGGTCGGCGAGATCGCCGTCCGGGGCCGCCGTCTCCGGTGCGGCGGACGGCGCGGACCGGATCGTCCGCCGCAGCCTCGGCGCCGCGATCGCCACGATCACCGCGAGGCTGGAGATCTCGGCCACGCCCGCGCCGGCCAGGCCCATCCGGGGCAGGAGCAGCAGCGTCAGACCGAGCACGAGCGCGCACAACAGGGCCTGCAGCCAGGCGAGTCCGGCGGTGCGGCTCTGCGCGCGCAGCACCGCGAAGTACGTCTCCATGACCACCCGCAGCACCGCGCCCACCGCGAACCAGCGCAGCAGCGGCGTCGCCGCCTCCGCGTAGCCGGCGCCGAAGAGGCCCAGGATCCACGGCGCGCCGGCGAACAGCACGGCCGCGATCGGCAGCATGATCCGGGCCATCCGCCGCAGCGCGGCCCGGGCGTTGGCGGCGAGCCGCCCCGGGTCGTGCGAGCTCTCCACGGTCAGGGAGGCGCCCATGTTGATGGCGAGCAGGTTGGTCGTGCCGCCGATGGTGGTGGTGATGTAGAAGTACGCGTTGTCCTCGGAGCTGACCTGCGCGGCGATGATCACCGGGACGAGGTAGACCACGGCGAGGGAGAACAGCGAGCCGGTGCAGTCCCCGGCGAGGAACCGCCCGATCTCCCGCAGCGTCGGCGGCCTCGCGCCGTCCCCGGTCGCCCCGGCGTGCCGGGGCACCAGCCGCCGGAACACCAGCCAGCCCAGCGGCACCACCGAGGTGGCGATCGCCGCGACCCACGACACGAAGACCCCGGTGGTGGGGATGGCGACGGCGAACGCCACCAGCAGTCCCAGTTTCACCGCCGAGAACGCGGTGTTGCCCACCGGCACCCAGGGCGCGCTGCGCAGCCCGGTCAGCACCCCGTCCTGGAGCGTGAGCACGTTCCAGGCCATGACGGCCGCGACGAAGCCGAGCCCGTTCACCGGCCCGTGCAGGAAGCGGTACGACGGCCCCCACACGTCCAGGGTCAGCAGGAAGACACCCGCCGCCAGCGCGACGACCAGCGAACTGCCCGCGTAGGTACGGAGGATGAGCCGTCCGGTGCGCCGGCCGGAGACGGGGATGAACCGGGCCAGCGCCCCGGTCAGGGTGACCGCGGTCAGCCCGGCGAGCAGCTTCATCGCGGCGATGGCGGCGGAGCCCTGCCCGACCGCCGACTCGGAGTAGTGGCGCGCCGCGGCCAGCCAGAAGCCCAGCCCGAGGACGGCGGAGATGCCGGTGTTGAGCATCAGCGCGTAGGCGTTGCGGAACAGCGGGCTGCCGCCGGGCGGCAGCCCGGTCCCGGGCAGCCGCAGCCGGCGCCCGGACCGTTCGGGCGCCTCGGTCCCGGGCGTCGTGGCCCCGGTGGTGGTGGTCGTGTCAGACACGGCAGCGGATGGCCTTCCGGCGGACCTGGCGTGCTCTGCGGACCAGGGCGTACCCCTGGGTGAGGGCGCGGTCCCGGGCGAAGGTGCGGGCGATCGCGCGGCCCCGGAGCAGCCGCTCGAACTCCTCGACGCCGGTGGCGCGCCGGACGGTGACGCGCTCCAGGGCGTACGGCCCCTGGCGCCGGCGGGCGAGCCCGTTGCCGACGGCGAGCGCCTGGCCGTACCCCGACTCGCGCACCGCCCGGCGGACCCGGCGGCTGGAGTAGCCGTACGGGTAGGCGAACGACACCGGCCGGACGCCCAGTTCGCCGGTGAGGATCTCGGTGCCGCGGGTCAGCTCCGAGGCCAGCGCGGGGTCGTCGAGCTGGTCGAGCTGCGGGTGGGTGTGGCTGTGCCCGCCGATCTCGACGCCCGCCTCGGCGAGTTCGCGCACCTGCGGCCAGTCGAGCATGGTGTCCAGGCCGCCGCCGGTGTCGTGGACGCCCCGGATCCAGCCGGTGGAGACGAACAGCGTGGCCGGGAAGCCGTGCTCGGCGAGCACGGGCAGGGCGTGCCGGTGGACGCCCTCGTAGCCGTCGTCGAAGGTGATCAGCACCGGCCGGGCGGGCAGCGGCCGGCCGGAGCGCCAGCGCGCCGCGAGGCCGGCGGTGGTGAGCGGGGTCAGGCCGAGGTCGCCGATGAGCGCCATCTGCTCGGCGAACGCCTCCGGGGCGACGGACAGGGTCCGGGTGGCCTCGTTCGGCGCGGTGGCCACCGCGTGGTACATGAGGATCGGCACCGGTGCGTCAGACATGGGCGTCCCCCTCGATCCGTTCCACGCGGAACGCGGCCGGGCCGCGGCGCGCCCGCGCACTGCCCACCGCGTAGCCGCCGGCCGCCGTGAGCACCCCCGCGACGATCGCGCCCGCGCGCCCGGCGCCGCCCGGCCGGGCGAGCAGTGCGTCCCGCAGTCCGCGGGCGACGCCCGCGGGCAGCACCCGGGTGGTGTACCGGCGCTCGGACGCGAGGCCCTCGCCCGCGCCGACGCTCCGGGCGACCAGCGCCTTCGACAGGCCCTCCGCCCAGACGCGGGCGCGGAAGTAGGCGAAGCGCTCGCGCGCGGCGGGCACCCGATGGTGGATCACCGCGCGGTCGTCGATGAGCAGCACGGCGCCGGGGCGCGCGCGGGTGAGGCGGATGCACAGTTCCGTCTCCTCGCAGCCCAGCGGGCGGCGGTCGCCGTCGCGGCCGATGCCGGTGGCGAAGCCGCCCGCCGCCTCGAACGCGGTACGCCGGAAGGAGGCGTTGCCGCCCAGGACGTTGCGGACCCGGGCCCGGCCCGGCGGCAGCCCCCGGTAGGTGCAGCCGACCACCCAGTCGAACTCCTCCGGGAACCAGGCCGGGCGCCGGCCCGAGGCCCAGACGGGCACCGTGCGGCCGCCGACCGCCATCACACGCGGGTCGGCGTACCCCTCGGCGAAGCGGCGCAGCCAGTCCCGCTCTGCCACGGCGTCGTCGTCCAGGAAGGCGACGACCTCGCCCCGGGAGGCCGCGATGCCCGTGTTGCGTCCGGCCGACAGCCCGCGCGGGCCGGCGTTGGGCAGCACCAGCACGTCGGCCGCCTCCCGGTACGCACGCGCCAGCCGGTCCAGCAGGGCGGCGTTGTGGTCGACGACCAGCAGCGTCTGAAGGGCCCGGTACGACTGGGCACGTACCGAGGAGACCGCCGCGAGGATGTCCTCCCAGCGGTCCTCGGTGTACACGCAGATCACGACGGAGATGCCGGGATCTCTCAAGACGCCTCTCCCTGCCCGGCGCCGAGCAGCGGGGAGCGGTGGCCGCGCCGGCGCAGGGCACGCCGGTTGGACCGCTCCCCGAGGATGACCCGCAGCACCCGGAGCCCGTCCCGCACGGCCCGCAGGTTGCTCGTGCCGTGGATGCGCAGGTACTCGTGGCTGGGGATCTCCTGCACTCTCAGCCCCGCCTTGACCACTCTGATGTTCATCAGCGTCTCGACCTCGAAGCCGGTGCAGTCGAGTTCGATCTTGTCCAGGCAGTGCCGCCAGAAGGCGTTGTATCCGTAGCAGAGATCGGTGTAGCGGGCGCCGAACTTGCGGTTGACGACGGTGCACAGCGCCCAGTTGCCGAGCTTGCGGACGAAGGTCATGTCGTCCGTGCCGCCGCCGTTGGCGAAGCGCGAGCCCTTGGCGAAGTCGGCGCCCGAGACCAGGGCGGAGACGTACGACACGATCTCGCCCCCGTCGGCCGAGCCGTCCGCGTCGACCATCACGATGATGTCGCCGCTGCACGCCTCGAAACCGCTGATCAGGGCGTCCCCCTTGCCCTTGCCGCGCTGTCCGACGACCTTCACCGCGGGCCACAGCGAGCGGGCGACCTCGACGGTGTCGTCGGTGGAGTCGCCGTCCACGAGGACGACTTCGTGTATCCAGTCCGGAAGCGACTTGAAGACGTAGGGGAGGTTCTCCGCCTCGTTCATGGCGGGGATCACCACGCTCACCGGCGGAGTGATCGCCAGGTGCGAGGAGATGGGCCGGTAGCGGGTGGTCAGTAACGGATCCCGGTCCGAACCGGGGGGATGCAGGACAGAACTCATGGGTGTGGTCCCTCTCGTCCGGTGGACCGCCCGCCCCTGGGCGGCCCGCTCTGTGTCCGGTTCGAAAGGGGGGTTCTCGTCTTCGGCACGGCGAACTGCTTCTCCGTGCACGCCGACGCGCTGGCAATGCTCGCCGGGCCGCCGGAAAGGACGGCGGCCGGTCGCGCGGCACGACTCGGTCACAAGTGCGGTCACCGAGCACGGCACCCCCCTACCGCGCCCCGCGCCGGAACGTCTCGGCCCCGAGCCCTCCCCTGAACCGTGTATCGACGGACCGTTGCGGGTGAGTTGTATGACGGTATTGGCGATTCAAGCAGAATCGCAAGACCTGGAAGCAGTTATCACGTTTCTCTGATTGGACCGTTACGTAACTTCAGTCCGTATTGTCACTGTTGGGTCGGTTCCTCGACCGGATCGTCCTCCCGGCGAGGACGGACAGGAGCAGCAGCAGGCTGAGGAGCGTCACCGCGACGACACCGCCGCGGACCGACCAGCGGTGCACGGCGAGCATGCCCTGGGCGACCAGCATGTTCAGTGCGACCGCGCCCGCGAGCGCGGCGATCGCGCGGCCGAGGGGTTCCAGCCCGCGCAGGCCCGACCCGACCGCCGCGGCCGGCGCGGCGAGCAGGAGGAACAGCGTGCACGGGCCGCGCAGTGGTGAGTCGGTGCCGGTGAGCGTGAGCAGCGCGCCGGCCGCGCCGACGGCGGTGGCGGCCCCCGCGAGCAGCGGCGACAGGTCCCTCCCCGGCCCTGCCCCGGCCCGCTCGGCGTCGTCCGTACCGCCGTCCGGTGAAGGTGTCTCGATGCGTGAGGTCTGCATTGGCGACTTCGCCCCCCGGCGCGCCTGATGTCGGCCTCAATGTCGCGCAGCCCGCGTGGGCCGTCAAGACGGCACCCCTCTTCGAGCGCCTGTTCCGCGGGCGGTCGTGAGGCCTGTGCCGGGGGTGTCCGCGGGGCCGGCTGACGCCCCGTCGGGCGGATGGGGCGCGGGCGTGCAATACACCGGGCGGTGAACGTCCTGGGGTGATTGCGTCAAGAGGTCGTGAGAAGTCGTTGAGTCCGAAAAAGTTTTGGCATGGACACTTCCAGTCAACACGCGTAGTTGCTACGACAGTTGTGGCAGAGATCCTGCTAAAGGGAGGTTCCATGAGACGTTCCCGACTTTCCGGATTCGTGACCTCGCTCCTCCTCGCCACCGGCCTCACCCTCACCGGGGCGGCCACGGCGCAGGCCTCCTCGACGGCCGTGACCGGCGGCTATGTGGCGCTCGGCGACTCCTACTCCTCGGGGGTCGGATCGGGCAGTTACATCAGCTCCAGCGGCAGTTGCGACCGCAGCACCAAGGCGTACCCGTACCTGTGGAACGCCGCCCACGGCCCGTCCTCGTTCGCCTTCAACGCCTGTTCGGGCGCCAAGACGGGCGACGTGCTGGCCAACCAGCTCGGCTCGCTCAACTCCTCGACCGGCCTGGTCTCCATCAGCATCGGCGGCAACGACGCCGGTTTCGCCGACGTCATGACGACCTGTGTCACCTCGTCCGACAGCACCTGCCTGGCCAAGATCAACACCGCCAAGGCGTACGTCGACTCCACGCTCCCCGGCAAGCTCGACACCGTCTACGACGCGATCAGCGCCAAAGCCCCGTCCGCCCGGGTCGTCGTCATCGGCTACCCCCGCTTCTACAAGCTCGGGCAGACCTGCCTGGGCCTCTCCGAGACCAAGCGGTCCGCGATCAACGACGCGGCCGACTATCTCGACAACGCCGTCCAGAAGCGCGCCCTCGACCACAACTTCGTCTTCGGTGACGTACGCACCACGTTCACCGGCCACGAGATCTGCTCCAGCAGCTCCTGGCT
Source organism: Streptomyces sp. NPDC058145 (assembly GCF_042884245.1). Taxonomy (NCBI): domain Bacteria; kingdom Bacillati; phylum Actinomycetota; class Actinomycetes; order Kitasatosporales; family Streptomycetaceae; genus Streptomyces; species Streptomyces sp. NPDC058145. Next base: position 37,332 of record NZ_JBHVUH010000008.1, read on the forward strand.
CCACAGCGTCAACTGGCTCGACATCGGCGAGTCGTACCACCCGACCGCGACCGGCCAGTCCAGCGGTTATCTGCCGGTGCTCACCAACGCGGCCTGAGCCGGGCGGGTGAGGCCGTCAACCAAGGCTCCTCCGGGGCCGCCCCGAGGGAGTGAACTCTCAGGGCGAGCCCGAAGGTGACGCGGAGGCCCCGTCCGACGGGGTCTCCGTCGCAGTCGTACAGGTCACCGAGAACGGCACCGCGTTCGACGTGGTCCGCACCGGAGCGCGCACCTCCACGCTGATCTCGTTCTCCACCGTCCCGCCGTCGGCGTACGCGCTGACGGTCACCCGCACCTGCCTGCTCCTCCCGCCGTCCGCAGGGAAGGGCAGCGTCTTCCACCCCGGCTCGGAGACCGACCCGTGCGCGAGCACCCACCGGTACTCCACCCGCGCCGGCAGCCGCCCGACGGTGAACGTCGCCGTGAACGCGGGCGCCTGCGCGTCCGGCGGCGGACAGCTCCCGGAGTACTCCGTGTTCGCGCCGGTCAGTGTGACGTGCACCGACTGGGCGGGCCGGCTGCTCGCCGCACCGCTGCTCGGCGCGGGCGGCGGCGCCCCGGTGCCCGTGTCCGTGTCCGTGTCCGTAGCGGTGCCGGGAGCGCCGGAGTGCGCGCCGCTCGCCCGGCTGGTGTGCGTGCCGTCGTCCGCCCGGCCGCCGTTGCCGCGGTCGTGGAGGGCGTACGTCAGTCCCGCCACCGCCAGCAGGACCGCGAGCAGACCGGCGACGAGCACCGGCCCGGCGCGCCGGCCGCGCTCCGGCCCGGCAGCCGTGGTCCCGGGTTCCGGATGCCCCGCCGGCAGCGGCGTCGGCGGGATGGGGGAGGGCCGGTGCGGCCGGGCCGCGCGCGTCGTGGCGTACGGCGAGGCCGCCGCCCCGGTCGCCGCCGCACCGCCCGCCGCGACGATCCGCAGGTCCCGCTCGGCCTGTTCGGCGGGCAGCCGCTCGGCGGGGTCCTTGCGCAGCAGCCCCTCGACGACCGGGGCCAGCGGCCCGGCCCGGCGCGGTGGCGGCAACTCCTCGTCCACGACGGCCCGCAGGGTGCTCAGCGGGGTGTCCTGCCGGAACGGGGAACTGCCCTCGACGGCCGCGTACAGCAGAACGCCCAGCGACCACAGGTCCGACTCCGGACCCGGGGTGCGCCCCAGCGCCCGCTCCGGCGCGAGGAACTCGGGCGAGCCGATCACCTCTCCGGTCATCGTCAGCGCGGAGCTGCCCTCGACCGTGGCGATGCCGAAGTCGGTCAGCACCACCCGGCCGTCCTCGGCCAGCAGCACGTTGGCCGGCTTCACGTCCCGGTGCAGCACCCCGGCCGCGTGCGCGGCGCGCAGCGCGGCCAGCACCTCGGCGCCGATGTGCGCGGCCCGCCGAGGCGGCAGCGGGCCCTCGCCCTCCAGCCGGTCGGCCAGCGACAGCCCGCGGACCAGCTCCATCACGATCCAGGGGCGGCCGCCCTCCAGCGCCACGTCGTACACCGTGACCACGTTGCGGTTGGCGACCCGGGCCGCCGCCCACGCCTCGCGCTCCAGGCGCGCGTACATCCGCTCGACGTCGGAGGCGGGCAGTCCCGCCGGGGCCCGTACCTCCTTGACGGCCACCTCGCGGTGCAGCACCTCGTCGCGGGCGCGCCACACGGTGCCCATGCCGCCCTCGCCGAGCGGGGACAGCAGACGGTAGCGGCCCGCGATCACGCGTTCACGTCCCGGCTCTTCGGACACGGGCGCCCCCCCACGGCATCTGACGTGATTTCTCCACAAACGTAGCTCAACCGACCGCGGATGCGGCCCCCTTGAGCACCATTCCGGCGCCCAGGGCCACGACGACCAGCGCGGACGCCAGCGGCAGGGTGCGGCGGACCAGTCCGGCCACCGGGTGGGACGTCCAGCGCGGGCGCCGGTCCAGGACCCGGGCGACGCCCGAGCCCAGCCGGACCACCGCGAACCCGGCCGCCGTGAGCGTCAGCGCGAGACCCGCGCCGTAGGCCACGACGAGCAGCAGTCCGAACCAGGCCTTGCCGAGCGCCGCGGCGCCGACCAGGACGACCACGGCGGAGGGGCTCGGCACCAGACCGCCGGCGAACCCGAGCAGGATCGTGCCGCGCAGGGTGGGGGCGGTGGGGTGGCTGTGGGTGTGGCCGCCGTGGGTGTGCACCACGCCGCCGGGGTGAGGGTGGTGGTGCTCCTCGTGGGGGTGGTGATGGTGGTGTCCGTCGTGGTGATGGTCGTGGTGCGGGTGGCCGGCGCCGACGGTTTCCCCGGCCGCGCCCACCAGGACCAACCGGCTTTCCTCCGGATCCTGTTGAGCCCGCGGGTGTGGACGCGTGTGCGCCCGGTCGCGCCAGGCCCGGCGCACGAGGCCGGCGCCCGCCGCGAGCACCAGGGCGCCGCCGGCCATGCCCAGCCAGGCGATCACCGAGGGCGTGGCCGCCGAACCGGCGGTCACGAGCAGACCCAGGGCGACCACGCCGAGGGTGTGCGTCACCGTCACCGACGCGGCCAGGGGCAGCACGTCCCGCAGCCGGGACCGGCCCCCGCGGGCCGCCGCCGTCGCCGCCATCAGGGTCTTGCCGTGCCCCGGGGCGAGGGCGTGCAGGGCACCGAGGACGACCGCGATGAGCAGCGCCAGCGCGGCGAAGCTGAGGGTGAGGTCGTGCCGGGCCACCAGATCGTCCAGGGCGCGGGTCCAGCGGTCGGCGCCCCGGGGCAGGACGGCCGCGCCGGGCGCGTCCTGCCGCTCCCCGGCGAGGGCCGGTCCACCGGGGCGCACCCGCAGGGAGGCGCCGGTGGTGTCGGCCGGCGAGGACAGCAGGTCCTTGGGGTACGTGGTCAGTTCGTGCGAGACGGACCGCTTCGGCACGTCCGTCGCGGTGAGCGTCATGCGGTCGCCGCGGGCGGTGATCTCCCGCCAGCCGGGCCCGCCGCCGGCCGCGGCGCCGTGGAAGCCGAGGGCGACCGGCCTGCCCTCGGGCAGCGGCGCGGTGAACCGGCACTCCAGACGCAGGGTGTGCAGACCCGCCTGACCGGGCCGCAGCCGGGCCCGGGCGCTCGCGGGGGTCAGCGCGGTGGCGCGTCCCGCGACGGTGAGCGCGCTGTCCTCGGCGGCCTCGGCGCACCGGCGTTCGGCCCACGCGCTCAGGCCCAGCCGCCGGACGGCGGGGCCGGCCTGGGTCGCCGGGATCTCCGCGAGGTCCTCCACATGGTCCACGCGGAGCTGCCCGGGGGCGGCGATGAGCCCGTCGTACCGGTTCACGGTGAAGTTGCCGAGGGGGTGCGCGCTCGCCGTGGCGGCGGGGAGCAGCGCGAGGCCGCAGGCGGCGGTCAGGACGGCCGCGGCCAGGGCGACCGGGCGGCGGAGCGTCACTTCGCGGCCTCCAGTGCCTTTCGGGCCTCCGCCGCGCCCAGCGGCGAGAAGCCGGGGTTCAGCCGCAGCGCCGCCCGCAGCGAGGCACGGCCGTCCGCCGTGTGGCCCGTGGCCAGCTCGATCATGCCGCGGTGATGGAGGAAGAGGGCGTTGCGGTAGCCGGTGGCCGTGGCCCGGCGGGCCAGCGGAAGGGCCTCCTCGTCATGGCCGTTGACGTGCAGCGCCCAGGCGAGGGCGTCCGCGGTGTGCACGGTGTGCCGGCGCGCCCACTCGGCACGGGCCGCGCGCAGCGCGGACGCCTTGTCGCCGTGATCGGCGGCGGCCAGCGCGGTGTCCAGGTCGGCGTCGACACCGTTGGCCCGGGCCAGGGCGATCCAGGCGTCCACGAGCGCGTACTGCTCGCGCGCCCGCGCCCTGTCGCCGGCCGCGCCACGGGCCTCGTACAGCTCACCGAGCGCGACCAGCGGGCCGGGCAGCGGATAGCGGGCGACCACGGACCGCAGCCCCTGGATCGCCTCGTCCCGGTGCCCGCTCGCGGCCTGCGCCCGGGCCCGGCCCTCCAGCGCCGGCAGATAGGTGTCGTCGGCGGCCAGGGCCCGGGAGTAGTAGCCGAGCGCGGACGCGTACTGGCCCTGGTTCCAGGCGAGCTGGCCGAGCTGAGCGGCCACGTAGGCGACGTCGCCGGGTGAGCCGGCCGCGTCGAGGGCCTGCCGCAGGACCCGCCGGGCCGTCACCGCGTCACCGCTCAGCTCGCGCACATAGGCGTACCGGGTGAAGACCGGCACGCCCGGCCTGCGTTCGTCGGCGGTGCCGGCGGCCCGGGACGCCTCCCCGTACCGGCCGAGTTCCACCAGGGCGTCGACACGGGAGCACAGGGCGCGTTCGCTGTACGGGTTCTGCCGCAGCGCCCGGTCCGCGTAGGTGAGGGCGCCGGCGAAGTCGTGCCGGGCGGCGGCGAGGGCGGCCCGGCCGGCCAGCGCCTGGTCGTTGCCGGGGGTCAGCTCCAGGGAACGCTCCAGGGCCTTCTCGGCCTGCGGGTACCGGGCCGGGTCGCCCGTGGTCCGCGCCTGCTCGACATAGGCCAGACCGAGCGTGGCCCAGCCGCCGTGGTCCCGGGGCTGCGACCGCAGATGGGCCTGGAGGGCGGCGACGGCCGCGTCCAGGTTCCCGCCGCCCAGCACCCCGGGATCTACGGCACTGGAGGCCGCCGCCGGTACCGGCCGGCCGTCCCGCGCGGCCCCGACGGCGATCGCGCCACCGGTCAACGCGACCGCCAGCAGTGCCGCCGACCCCGCGAGCCGCGCGGCCCGCCACCGCCGCCCCGTGGCCCCGACCCGCCGCACGGCGGCCACCCGCTCCTCGGCACCGGCCTCGCTCCGCGGTTCGTCCGGCGGTGTACCGGACTCGGGCCGTGGTGCGGGTTCGGTGCCGGGCGGCGGGGTGCCCGACCCGGCCGTGCGGGTCGTACGCCCGCCGGTCTCCTCGTCGTTCGTGCGCGGGGCCATGCCGTCTCCTGGGTCGCCTGGTGCCGGTCGGAAGCGGAAGGGCGCGGCCCGCCGTGGGGGAAGGGAAGCGGGCCGCGCCGGTTCGGGGGTGTGTCAGTACGGGCGCTGCATCCGGCGGCGCCACCAGGCGAGGGCGGTGCCGATCAGCAGGATGCCGGCCGCGCCCGAGGCCGCCGAGGCGGCGATCAGCACGGTGTTCCCGGAGCCGGAGGAGCCGGACCCGGCCGGTCGCAGCGCGTCGCCGAGCTGACTGCGCACGTCCGCGCCCTTGGTCGTGCCCTTGGCGAGCGCGCCGCGCGAACCGGCGGTGGGTTCGGCGACGTACGGGAAGTACTTCTCGAACTTCTTGTCGTTCTTGTCGACCGCGTCACCCAGGTCGTTCTTGGCGCCGACCAGTTCGCCCTCCATGACCTGCAGCGCCTCGTCGATCACGTCGTCGGTGAGCCGGCGGCCGTTCGGGAAGCCCGCGTTGTCACCGTCCAGGACACCCAGCCGCTTGGGATGCATGCTCGGCTTGATCGAGGTGTTCAGCCGCAACTGTTCCGAAGGCTTCACGTTCGGCTGCTGGTTGAGGCCCTTGACGCCCTTGAGGAAGACGTCTACCAGGTCGTTGCGCGGCTCGGCGGGCGCCTTGATCTTGTAGATGCCCTCGATGAGCTTCGGCAGTTCGGGGTTGGTCACGTTCTTCAGGAACTGGCCGTCGTACGAGGGCTGCGACGCGTTGAACCGGTCCTTGTCCTTCTGCGGGTTGACGACCTCGTTCACCAGCGGGTTGCCGAGGCGCGAGACCTGCGAGTAGTAGCCCTGCGCGTTGCGGCGCTGGGTGGTCGACCAGACGCCGACGACCGGCTGCTCGCCGGACTCGCGTATCAGGTCGTTGGGCACCTGCAGGGCGATCGTGTTGACGTTGTAGCCCTTGAGCGTGTCCCGGCCGACCTCGGTGAGGTTGCCGCCGTACAGCAGGTCGAAGACGCGCAGGTCCAGGAAGAACGGGTCGTCGGCCTGGCCGGCGAAGGTGGCGGCACCGCCAGCCGCCTTGTACACGGCCTGCGAGCGCAGCTTGCCGTAGTCCGGCATGGACGCCTTGCCCACGTTCGACGGTGCCACCGGTACGTCGTCCGCGAGCTTCGTCCTCGACACCTCGTGCTGGTTCTTCAGCCGGATCAGGTCGATGTCGTACGTCTGCGTGACGTTGAGGTCCGGGTCGTCCAGGCTGGTGACGGGACCGGTGTTGTACAGGAACGTGTCGCCGTTCTTCGTGTGCGTCTTGAAGGTGTAGCGGAACAGCAGCTCGCCCTGCGCGTCACCGTTGTTGTCGATGTGGATGTCGTACTGCGCGTCGTCCGCGAACGTGTAGAAGTTCGGGCCGCCGGCCGGATCCTCGAACGGGATCCAGTCGGCCACGATCGTCGTGGTGTCGGGCTTGTCCGGGCTGGCGAACGCGTACAGGTCCGTGTTGTCGTACTGCGGGGTCCCCGAGATCAGCGGGGCCTCGCGGTGGGAGGAGGCGGAAGCCGCCCCGGGTTCCAGCGTGGCGACGCCGGCGGCTGCGAGCCCCCCGGCGGCCAGCGCACCACAGATGAGCGTGACCAGGCCCTTGCGACCGGTGCCGCTCCTGGAGAAGAGAGGTGTCATGCCGTCCGTCCTCAGTACCGACTTGCTTTGACGGACGGGTATACGGAGCGGGATCGCCGATCGGATTGGTCGGCCGGGGAATTTCTTTTGGACCTTCCGGGACCCGCGTTTTCGGCCCGCTGATGCGTATCAACCGCCGGAGGTGTGCGCTCGTGCGGATGCGTGGAGTCAGAGGCGGGGGCCGGGCCGGCTGCGGCCACGGAGGGGGAACCAGGGTGGAGGCGGACGAACTGCTGGTGCTCGTGGCGGGCGGCGACCAGAGGGCGTTCGAGGATCTGTACGGACTGGTGTCCGGACCGGTGTTCGGGCTCGTGCGGCGGGTGGTGCGCGACCCCTCGCAGTCCGAGGAGGTGGCCCAGGAGGTACTGCTCGAACTGTGGCGCTCCGCACGCCGGTTCGACCCCCGGCGGGGCAGCGCCCTGTCCTGGATCCTCACCCTCGCCCACCGCCGCGCCGTCGACCGGGTGCGCAGCGCACGCGCGGCCGGCGAACGCGAGCAGCGGGAGGCCCTGCGCGCCGGGGAACCGGCCTTCGACCATGTCGCCGAGGAGGTGGAGGCCGGTCTGGAGCGTGAGTGGGTGCGCCGCTGCCTGAACCGGCTGACGGCGCTGCAACGCCAGTCCGTCACCCTCGCCTACTACGACGGCTACACCTACCGTGAGGTGGCCGAGCGGCTCTCGCTGCCGCTCGGCACGGTCAAGACCCGGATGCGTGACGGGCTCACCCGGCTGCGCGAGTGCCTGGGAGGTACCGCGTGAGCATCTTCGGCCGCCTGCTGGGCCGCGAGGACCTGCACTCCCTCGCCGCGCCCTACGCGCTCGACGCCCTCGAACCTGGCGAACGGCGCCGCTTCGAGAAGCACTTGGGGAACTGCGACCGCTGCGCCGCGGAGGCGCGGGCGCTGTCCGAGGACGCGGTACGCCTCGCCTGGTCCACGGCCGCCCCCGCCCCGGCCGCCCTGCGCGACCGGGTTCTGGCCGCCGTCCGCGCCACCCCCCAGGAGCAGTCGCCCACCCGGGAGCGCGCGCCCCAACTGCCGCCGCACGTCTGGGGCGGCCAGCCCCCGCCCGCGCGCGCCCGTACGCCCCGGGCGCGCTCTCTCTTCGTCCCGTTCGCCACGGCGACCGCCGCCGCGGCCCTCGTCGTCGCCTCCCTCTTCGCCGTCCAGGCGAACCGCACCCAGGACCGGCTCGACGCGGAACAGGGCCGGGCACGTGAGATCGCCCACGTTCTCGCCGCTCCCGACGCCCGCGCCGTCGCGAGCGAGGACGCCCGGGGCCGCGGTATCGGAGTGATCGCTTCCGCCTCGGAGGGGCGGGCCGTCGTCACCCTCAGCGGATACGGCACCCCTTCCGGTGGCCGCGTGCACCAGCTCTGGCTCATGCGTCCCCATGCGCTACCGCGTTCCCTGGGCCTCCTCGCGGGCGACACGCCCTTGGTCGCCAAGGGTCTCGGCAGATCGTCCACGTCACTCGCCGTGACCGTCGAGCCCGGCGGCGGATCGGCGCAGCCCACTGGTCAGCCGGTTGCTCAACTCACCCTGAAAGCGGTCGGATTCGGAGAGTAGTCAGTGACGAATGGTCAACCTCCTTGTGGGGAAGGTGAATCCTGTGGGCGAGATACACGGGTGCTCCACCGGGGCGATAGGGTTACCCTGCCCGGGCCGGGTGGACTCGTACGGGTGGGGAGTGACATGGAGCAGATAACAGTGCGCAGCAGGGCCAGGGTCCCTGCGATCACCTGCGGGAGCAGCGCGACCAGTTCGCGCCTCGACCGCCATCTGTCGGTACTGGCGGGTCCCGCCATACCGCAGGTCGAGACGGCCGAGGCCACCTCGCTGATGCTTGAGCTGACGGCACGTGACACCGCGCACCAGCGCAGCGACCGGGGCCGGCGGGTCAGCCGGGTCTCCCTGTTCGCGCCGCTGCGCCGGCTGCGCCGTTCGCTGTTCGGCGGGCACTGAGCCGGCGCCGAGCCGCGTACCGAGCGAACCCCGCGAGGCCCCGCGGGGTCCCTGAGCAGGCCGGCGGTCCCGGAGCCCCTCCGGGGCCCGCGCTCAGATCGCCACACCGTCCCGGCGCAACGCTGCGATCTCGTCGTCCGTCATTCCCACGGCACGCAGCAGGGTCCCGGTGTGCTGTCCGAGCGCGGGTACGTCGCCCATCCGTGCCTCGTCCCCGCCCGGCAGCGTGATGGGCGGCAGCAGCGCCTTCAGCGGCCCGACCGGCGTACCCACCCGACGCCACCGTTCCCGGGCCGCCAGCTGCGGATGGTCCGCCAGTTCGTGCAGGTCACGCAGCCGCGCGCAGGCGATCCCGGCCTTCTCCAGCAGGGCCAGCGCCTCGTCGGCGCCGAGCACTCCCAGCGCCTCCGCGACCAGCTCGTCGGTCCGTCCCCGGTTCGCCACCCGGGCCGCGTTCGTCGCGAAGTCCGGGTCCGTCCCCAACTCCGGGCTCCCCATGACCTGTTCGGCCAGCCGACGCCACTCCCGGTCGTTCTGCACCGACAGCAGCACCCGTCCGCCGTCCGCCGTCGGATAGGCGTCGTAGGGCGCGATGACGGCGTGCGCGAGGCCGGTGCGGGCCGGCGGCTCGCCCCCGTGCATCGCGTGGTGCAGCGGATGCCCCATCCACTCCGCCAGCGCCTCCAGCATCGACACCTCCACCGGCCCGCCCCGGCCGGTGGTGCCCCGCCGGACCAGCGCGGCCAGCACGCCGGAGAAGGCGTACATGGCCGCCGCGATGTCCGCCGCCGGAATGCCCGCCTTGACCGGCTGCCCGGGCGTCCCGGTCACCGACACGAGCCCGGCCTCGCACTGCACGAGCATGTCGTACGCCCGCTTGTCCGCGTACGGGCCCGAGCCGCCGTACCCGGAGATGTCCACGGCGATCAGCCGCGGGTGCGCCGCGCACAGCGTGGCCGCGTCCAGCCCCAGCCGGGCGGCGGCCCCGTGGGCGAGGTTCTGCACGAACACGTCCGCGTCCGCGACCAGCCGCCGTACGACCGCCAGGCCGCGCGGGTCCTTCAGGTCCAGGGCGATGGACTCCTTGCCGCGGTTGCACCACACGAAGTGCGAGGCGAGACCCCCGGCGGCGGTGTCGTATCCCCGGGCGAAGTCACCGCCGTCGATCCGTTCCACCTTGACGACCCGGGCGCCCAGGTCGGCGAGCTGCCGGGTGGCGAAGGGCGCGGACACGGCCTGTTCGACGGCGACGACGGTGATGCCCTCCAGGGGCAGCGGCAGATGATCCATGAGCCGGATGATCTCCCCTGACCGGCGGTCCTGTCAGTACCCGGTCACCACGCCCCGTACCCAGACCGCACGGACGGGGACCGCGCGGGGCGCCAACTCGCCCTGACCGCCGGGGTACTGGCGGCCACCCGCGGCGCGGGTCCGGCCCGGTGGCTGCGCGGCGGCCGGGCGGTGGACTTCTTCCTCGGCGAGGTCACCCGGGATCACGGGGACGTCGACTGGTTCGCCTGGGCGCGGGGCGCGGCGGCCCTCACCGGCGCCCTGACCCGGCCCGGGCACCGGCCGGTTCCCGGGCCACCGCCCGGCCTCCGGCTCGACTTCACCAAGGACGGCCTTGTCCAGCAGTTTCCCCCTGCTGGACAGGGACGCCGAGGGCCGGATCGTCGTCGCGGGCGGCCCCTGGGCCGGGACGCCCTGGCCCGAGGGGCCGCTCGGTGAGGAACCGGGCCGGATCGGGGAATCGGCGCCGCCGGTCTTCGCTCCGCGGGTCCAGATCGGGATCAAGCGCATGATGCCCGTCCGGGGCCCCTCGCGGCCGCGCCGGGCCAAGGACGCCGCCGACGTCGCCCGGCTGGAGGCCGCTCTGCGCGATCGCCGGGCCCTTTCGTCCGGATCAGGCCGGACCACGGCCTACAGCAGGGCGAACTGGCCGTCCGGGCCCTCCTCATGGTGGTCCAGGACCGAGGCGGGGCGGCGGGCGGAAGCCGGGACCGGGAGGACGCCCGCGCGGCGCAGTTCGGCCGCGGTGACCGGTGAGGCGACCTCCAGGGCGGCACGGCGTGGACGCAGTTCCGCCAGCAGGGCCAGTACCGTGACCAGCTCCAGCAGCTCCGACGTCCACGTCTGCGGCCAGGTGGCGGGGCGGAGCGCGGCCAGGGTGCCCGGCTCCGCCGGAGCGGTGCGGGCCGCGAACCAGGCCTCCAGGACCCGGACCCCGGCCACCTCGTGGTCCCAGGCCTCCGGCGGCACGGGGGAGACCCGGCCCCCGTCGAGGTGCAGCGCCTCGTCCTCGCGGTCGTAGTGCAGGGTGAGGGGCCGCGCGGGCAGGGGCGCGCGGACATAGGGGCGGCGGCCGCCGGGCAGTTTGGGACGTTCGCCGTCGCGGCGCATCAGCCACAGCATGCGGCGGCCCAGCTCCACGCCGGCGGCCCAGACCCCGGCGTCCCGGGTGAGCGGGACGGTGCGGCCGGGGCGGACCGCCGCCAGGATCCAGGCCAGCACGTCCGTGGCCGCGGGGCGTTCCCCCAGCAGGGCGGCGAGGTGGTCCAGCAGACCGGGCGCCAGGTTCGGCTCCGTGCCGTCCGGGCGGCGGTACAGCGGCCGGACGCGGCCGGGGCGCAGCAGCGGCAGGAGCGAGGTCGCGAGCAGCGGACCGTCGTCGCCCGTCTCGACCACGAACACCTGCCGCTCGCCCGCCACCCGCCACAGCTCCGGACGGGCCACGTCGAGCAGCCGGTGGTCCGGGATCAGCCACTGCTCGTCGAAGGGCGCCGCCAGCACCGGTACCGGCTCCGCGCAGGGGCCCTCCGCGCGCGCCAGCCGTTCGGTGCCGGTGGACTGGCCGGGGAGCTGGCCCACCGCGGAGTGCGTGGTGCGGGAGCGGGTCGGCTCGAACAGGGTCTCCCGGTCCGGGCCCGGGGCCCTGAGCAGCGCGTCCCAGCGGGCCCGCAGGGAGGCGGGATCGGGCGCCGTCGGCCAGGCGCGGCCCGGCCGCAGCGGTGCGACGGACCACGGCATGAGGTCCGCCAGCGGCGGAGCGTCGTCGTGCGTCACGCTGGGCATCGTAGAGCCTGCCGGCGACGCCGGGTCAGGTGGCGTCCAGGGTCACCGTGAAGGAGAAGCGGTCGCCCCGGTACTGAATGACCACCACGTCCAGCGCCCGGCCGCCGGCGTCGTAGGTCACGCCCGTGTAGTGCAGGATCGGGCTGAGCAGCGGCACCTGGAGCAGCCGCGCGGTCTCCGGGTCGGCGAGCCGGGCCTCCACGGTGTCCGTGATGCGGCTGATGTCCGCGCCGACGACGTCCCGCAGCACCTTCGTCATCGGCCACCGGACCAGGTCCCGTACGTCGATGCGCGCGGCGAGTTCGGGGCGGACGTGGTTGCGGGCGTGGTTGGTCGGCTCGCCGGTCTTCTCGTCGCTGCGCAGACGGTGGTACGTCGCCACCTCCGCCAGGTCCGGGAAGTGCTCGGCGAGTTCGCCGGTCACGGGAGTGCTGCCCTGTTCCAGCAGTTCGGTCGTCATGCCGGACTGCTGGGCGACGATCGCGTCCACCGAGCCCAGCAGCCGCACCGGGGCGCCGCGCCGCGCATCGGGCTCGATGAACGTGCCGCGCCGCCGGTGCCGGCTGATCAGCCCCTCGTCCTCCAGCTCCTTCAGCGCCTGGCGCATGGTGAGCACGCTCACCCCGTAGTGCTCCGCGAGCTGCTCCTCGGTGGGCAGACGCAGCGGGTCCCGCGGTGAGCGGCCGAGTATCGAGGCGCGCAGCGACTGCGACACCTGGTACCACAGCGGCAGCTTGCGGTTCAGGACGATCGAATCCGGAGCGAAGGAGGTCACGGGGCTATCGGTACCTGTTCGGGATCGTTCGGTGCAACGGAGCCGTTCACAGCGCGCGGAAGTGACGCTCGAGACCCTGCCAGACGTCGTCGTACCGCTGCTGGAGGTGGCCGGCCCCGGCCGCCTGCGGGGCGAGCGTCAACGGCCAGCGCGTCTCGAACATGAACGCCAGCCCGTCGTCGACCCTCTGCGGCTTCAGCTCGGCCGCGCTCGCCCGGTCGAACGTCTCCCGGTCCGGGCCGTGCGCCGACATCATGTTGTGCAGCGAGCCGCCGCCCGGCACGAACCCCTCGGCCTTGGCGTCGTAGGCGCCCTCGACGAGCCCCATGTACTCGCTCATCACGTTCCGGTGGAAGTACGGCGGCCGGAAGGTGTCCTCGCCCACCAGCCAGCGCGGGGCGAACACCACGAAGTCGACGCCGGCCAGGCCCGGGGTGTCCGACGGGGAGGTCAGCACCGTGAAGATGGACGGATCGGGGTGGTCATAGGAGATGGTGCCGATCACATTGAAACGGCGCAGGTCATAGACGTACGGCACATGGTTGCCATGCCAGGCGACCACGTCGAGCGGGGAGTGGTCGTACGTGGCGGTCCAGAGGTTGCCGCAGAACTTGTTGACCACCTCCACCGGCCCCTCCACGTCCTCGTACGCGGCGACCGGCGCCCGGAAGTCCCGGGCGTTGGCCAGCCCGTTGGCGCCGATGGGCCCGAGGTCGGGGAGCTGGAACGGTGCCCCATAGTTCTCGCACACATAACCGCGGGCGGTCGGGCTCTGCCCGTCATCCGATGCCGTATCGAGCAGCTCCACGCGGAAGCGCACCCCGCGCGGAATCAGCGCCACATGCGCGGGCTCCACATGGAGCCGGCCGAACTCGGTGTGCAGCAGCAGGCCGCCGCGCTCCGGCACGATCAGCAGCTCCCCGTCGGCGTCGGAGAAGACCCGCTCCATCGAGGCGTTGGCGTGGTACAGGTGCACGGCCATGCCGGTGCGCTGGGTCGCGTCGCCGTTGCCGCCCACCGTCCACAGGCCCGCCAGGAAGTCGGTGCCGGCCGGCGGCTCGGGCAGCGGGTTCCAGCGCAGCCGGTTGGGGTCGGGCACGGTCTCGGTGAAGGGCGCCGTGCGGATCGCGCCGTTGCCGGTGCGGGTGAACGCGGGGTGCGCGGCCGACGGGCGGACGCGGTACAGCCAGGAGCGGCGGTTGTGCGCCCGCGGCTCGGTGAACGCCGTGCCGCTCAGTTGCTCGGCGTACAGCCCGAGCGGCGCGCGCTGCGGCGAGTTGCGGCCCTCGGGCAGGGCGCCCGGCACCGCCTCCGAGGCGTGTTCGTTGCCGAACCCGGTCAGGTACGACAGTCCCTCGGCGGTCTTCCGTGCGTCCCCGCTCATTGATCGCTCCCTTGCGCTCGTGATTCCTATGCATCACCGTAGGAATGGTGGGGGACGGGCGCAAGAGGGTCGTGGGGTCTGGCGCCGGGTCCACCCGAAGGGGTAGGCCGGGAACCAGACTTCAGGGGGATTCGGGGTGACGGTACGTTGTTCTAGCCTCCGGGGCATGTCATGGAGGTCATGGACGGGCAGGACCCTCACCGCACTCGCGGTCTCGGTTCTGCTGCCGCTGGGAGCGGGGGGCTGCGGGACCGGCGAGGCGCACGACCGCACCGGTGCCGTCGCGCCGTCGCCGGTGGGTGAGGTCCTGGCCGGCACGGACGAGGCCGGCCGGCATCTGCGCGAGGCCGGCGGCCGGGGCGCCCCGGAGGTCGCTGTCGAGGTGGCCCCGGGCGCCGCGGGCGGCTGGGACGTCCGGCTGACGCTGCGCCACTTCCGCTTCTCCGTGCCGGACGCCCGGCCGCGGGCGGTGCCCGGACACGGGCTCGCCTGCCTCTTCGTCGACGGCCGCCGGGTGACCGGGCTGCGCGCACACGAGTACCACCTGGCCGGCCGGCTCGTCCCGCACGGCACCCACCACGTCACCGCCCGCCTGTACGCCGACGACGGCACGGTGTGGGCCGTCCGCGGCCGGCCGGTGCAGAGCACCGCCGACATCACCGCGTCCGGCGCGGAGGCGCGGCCGGCCACGGACACCGGTACCGCCGGGTCCTGAGCGCGGCCGGTCCCGCGCCGCCCGCCGGCTGGTGCGGTGGCCGGAAGGGTTTGCCGAGCCGGTGAACCTTTCCGGTCGCAGCACCAGCGGCGAGGCTGGCCCTCTCCGTCCTGCCGGTCGGCGCGACGGGCGCCCGGTCCCGTACCACCGATGAGTGCAACGACCACCCTTTTCCGTACTGGGGGGCGAGGTTCACCCGACCCCGGCGGAGAGGCATCATGAAGTCCGTGCCCCACGCGACATCGCTTCGCCGCGCGCCCGTCCAGCGGCGCAGCGCCGAACGGCTGACCAGGATCCTCGACGCCTGCGCCGACCTCCTCGACGAGGCCGGCTACGACGCCCTGAGCACCCGGGCGGTGGCCGCGCGCGCCGAGGTGCCCATCGGCTCGGTCTACCGCTTCTTCGGCAACAAGCGGCAGATGGCCGACGCCCTCGCCCAGCGCAACCTGGAGCGGTACGCCGAACGCGTCACGGAGCGGCTGAAGGGCGAGCGGCGGGGCGACTGGCGGGCCGCCGTGGACGCCGTACTGGACGAGTACCTGGCCATGAAGCGCACCGCGCCCGGCTTCTCCCTCGTGGACTTCGGCAACCAGATCCCGGTCGGCGTCCGGCAGGCGGAGCCCAACACCCGGGTCGCCGACCGGCTCACCGACCTGCTCTCCGGCTACCTCGGCCGCAGTCCCGGCGAGGAGCTGCGCCGCGTCTTCCTGGTCGCCGTGGAGAGCGCCGACACCCTCGTGCAGCTCGCCTTCCGGGTCGATCCCGAGGGGGACGGGGCGATCATCCACGAGACCCGCGAGCTGCTGCGGGCGTACCTGGCGCGCGTCCTCGACTGAGCCGGCCCGCGGTCGCGGCCGCCGCGGGGGCTCCCCTCCATGCCTACCGGTCGGTATGCTCACCCCCCGAGCCCGCCGAAGCCCGCCCGGGCCCACCGGGGCGGGCCCGGCACCGCCGCCGATCCTCCGGGAGGACCCGTGCCCCGCACCGCCCTGCGAATCTGCCCACTGTGCGAGGCCACCTGCGGGCTGACCCTCACCGTCGAGGGCACCCGGGTCACCGGCGCCCGCGGCGACCGCGAGGACGTCTTCAGCAAGGGCTTCATCTGCCCCAAGGGCGCCGCCTTCGGGGCCGTCGACGGCGACCCCGACCGGCTGCGCGTGCCGCTGGTCCGCGAGGACGGCGCGCTGCGCGAGGCCACCTGGGAGGAGGCCTTCGACGCGGTCGCCGCTGGTCTGCGCCCGGTCGTCGAGCGGTACGGGCCCCACGCCCTCGGTGTGGTCCTGGGCAACCCCAACGTGCACACGATGGCCGGTGCCCTCTACCCGCCGGTCCTGCTGGCCGCCCTGCGCACCCGCAGCCTGTTCACCGCCTCCACGGTCGACCAGATGCCCAAACACGTCTCCAGCGGCCTGCTCTTCGGCGACGCGAACGCCATCCCGGTCCCCGACCTCGACCGCACCGACCACCTGCTGCTGATCGGCGCCAACCCCCTGGAGTCCAACGGGAGTCTGTGCACCGCCCCGGACTTCCCCGGCAGGCTCAAGGCCCTCAGGGCCCGCGGCGGCCGGCTCACCGTGGTGGACCCCCGCCGCACCCGCACCGCGAAACTCGCCGACCGGCACCTCGCGATCCGCCCCGGCACCGACGCCCTGCTGCTCGCCGCGCTGGCCAACGTGCTGTTCGAGGAGGAGCTGACCGACCTCGGCGCGCTCGCCCCGCACGTCCAGGGAGTCGGGGAACTCCGGCAGGCGATGGGGGACTTCACCCCCGAGGCGGTGGCCGCGGCCTGCGACCTGGACGCGGACCTCATCCGCACCCTCGCCCGCGAGCTCGCCGCCGCCCCCGCCGCCGCCGTCTACGCCCGCATCGGGAGCTGCACCGTCCCGCACGGCACCCTCGCCAGCTGGCTGGTCGACGTCCTCAACGTCCTCACCGGCAACCTGGACCGGCCGGGTGGCGCCCTCTTCCCGCAGGCCGCCACCGACCGGACCCCCCGGCCGGCCGGCCCCGGCCACGGCTTCGCCCTCGGCCGCTGGCACTCCCGGGTACGGCATCTGCCCGAAGCGAAGGGTGAGTTGCCGCTCTCCGCGCTCGCCGAGGAGATGGACACCGCGACCGACGAGGGCGAGCCGGTCCGCGCACTCGTCGTGGTCGCGGCCAACCCGGTGCTGTCCGCGCCCGACGGCGACCGCCTCGACAAGGCCCTGCACTCGCTTGACTTCATGGTCAGCGTCGACCCGTACCTCAACGAGACCTCCCGCCACGCCGACGTCGTGCTGCCCCCGCCGCCGCCCTCGCAGAGCCCGCACCACGACTTCGCGTTCAACACCCTCGCCGTCCGCAACCAGGTCCGCTACAGCCGCCCCGCCGTTCCCCTCGAACCCGGCCGCATGGCCGAGACCGAGATCCTCGCCCGGCTGGTCCTGGCCGCGACGGGCATGCACGGCGCCGACCCGGCCGCCGTGGACGCGATGGTCGTCGACCAGACCCTCGGCAAGGCCGTCCAGGAACCCCACTCCCCGGTGCACGGCCGCGATCCGAGGGAACTCGCCGCACAGCTCACCGGGGAGAGCGGCCCCGAGCGGCGGCTCGACCTGATGCTGCGCCTCGGCCCCTACGGCGAGGGCTTCGGCGCCCGGCCCGACGGGCTGACGCTGCGCAAGCTGCTCGACCACCCGCACGGCATTGACCTCGGCCCGCTGCGCCCGCGCCTGCCGCAGCCCCTGAAGACCGTGAGCGGCAAGGTCGAAATGCTGCCCGCGCCGATCGCCGGCGACCTGCCCCGGCTGCGCGAGGCCCTGCGCGAGCGCCCCGCGTCACTGGTCCTCGTCGGCCGCCGCCATCTGCGCTCCAACAACAGCTGGATGCACAACGTGCCCGCCCTCACCGGCGGCAGCAACCGCTGCACCCTGCAGCTCAACCCGCAGGACGCCGCCCGCCTCGGAATAGAGGACGGAGAACGGGTGCGGGTCAAGGGCGCCGGTGGAGAGGTGACCGCGCCCGCCGAGGTCACCGACGCGGTCCGGCCGGGTGTGGTGAGCCTGCCGCACGGCTGGGGCCACGACCGCCCCGGCGTCCGGCTGAGCCACGCCGGCACCGACCCCGGAGTCAACGTCAACCAGCTCCTCGACGGCAGCCTGCTCGACCCGCTCTCCGGCAACGCGGTCCTCAACGGAGTGCCGGTCGAGGTGGCGGCCGTGCCCGAAAAGCTCACCACGCTGACCTGAGCAAAGCTGTGACCTGGACTTTCGCGCTTATTGCTCGCGTGTCAACCACTTGTTAACGCCGTTTGACGGGACCTAACGTCGTCGCACCGCCGGCCCCAGGTGGGATGTTCAAGGGCGAACGTTAGGTATCCACATGCTGACCATCCTCGGCTTCGCCATGATCGCGACCTTCCTGGTCCTGATCATGCTGAAGAAGATGTCGCCGATCGCGGCGCTCGTGCTCATACCGGCACTCTTCTGTGTCTTCGTGGGCAAGGGCGCCCACCTCGGCGACTACGTCATCGACGGCGTCACCGGTCTCGCCCCCACCGCGGCGATGCTCATGTTCGCGATCGTCTACTTCGGTGTGATGATCGACGTCGGTCTCTTCGACCCGGTCGTCCGCGGCATCCTGAGGTTCTGCAGGGCCGACCCGCTGCGGATCGTCGTCGGCACGGCCGTCCTGGCCTCGATCGTCTCCCTCGACGGCGACGGCTCCACCACCTTCATGATCACCGTCTCGGCGATGTACCCGCTGTACAAGCGGCTGAAGATGAGCCTGGTCACGATGACCGGCGTGGCGGCCATGGCCAACGGCGTGATGAACACCCTCCCGTGGGGCGGGCCGACCGCGCGCGCCGCGACGGCGCTGAAGCTGGACGCCGGCGACATCTTCGTCCCGATGATCCCGGCCCTGGCCACGGGCCTGCTGTTCGTCCTCGTCCTCGCCTACGTCCTCGGCCGGCGCGAGCGCAAGCGGCTCGGCGTGCTCACCCTGGACGAGGCACTGGTGGAGGCGCCCGAGACGGAGACCGTCCTGGTCGGCACCGGTTCCGGCGGCACCCCGGCGCGCACCGGGGGCGCCGGTTCCGGCGGGAGCCTGCCCGAGGCGCCCGAGGACGAGGGCTTCCAGGGCCTGGACCCCGACCGCGCGACCCTGCGGCCGAAGCTGTACTGGTTCAACGCGCTGCTCACGGTCGCCCTGCTCACCGCCATGATCATGGAGTGGCTGCCGATCCCGGTGCTGTTCCTGCTCGGCGCCGCGCTCGCGCTGACCGTCAACTTCCCGTACATGCCGGCCCAGAGGGCCCGGATCGCCGCGCACGCCGAGAACGTCCTCAACGTCTCGGGCATGGTCTTCGCCGCCGCCGTCTTCACCGGCGTGCTGCAGGGAACCGGCATGGTGGACCACATGGCCGAGTGGCTGGTGCGCAACATCCCCGACGGCATGGGCCCGCACATGGCCCTCGTCACGGGCGTACTGAGCATCCCGCTCACGTACTTCATGTCCAACGACGGCTTCTACTTCGGCATCCTGCCGGTGCTCGCCGAGGCGGGCCAGGCCCACGGCGTCTCCGCCGTGGAGATCGCCCGCGCCTCGATCGTCGGCCAGCCGCTGCACATGTCCAGCCCGCTCGTCCCGGCCGTGTACGTCCTCGTCGGCATGGCCAAGGTCGAGTTCGGCGACCACACCCGGTTCGTCGTGAAGTGGGCCGTCCTCACCTCCCTGGTGGTGCTCGGTGCGGGCGTCGCCTTCGGCACCGTCTGATCTCCCGGGAAGTCATCCGGCAAGTCACCCGGAAACCCTCCCGAAAGGACAAGGTCTCATGGCGCCCGGTGGGAACCGCGGCTGGCTGCTCCGCCTCGTCATCGCCTTCGGTCTCGCGCAGGGGGCCGTGTCGATGGCCCGGCCCGCCGTCTCCTACCGGGCGCTCGCCCTGGGCGCCGACGAGCGGGCGGTCGGTGTCATCGCGGGGGTGTACGCCCTGCTCCCGCTGTTCGCGGCGGTACCGCTCGGCCGCCGTACCGACCACGGCCGCTGCGCTCCGCTGCTCCCGGTGGGCGTCGTCCTCATCTCCGGGGGCTGCGTACTCAGCGGACTGGTCGACTCCCTGTGGGCGACGGCCCTGTGGAGCGGGGTGATGGGGCTCGGGCACCTTGGCTTCGTGATCGGCGCCCAGTCGCTGGTGGCCCGGCAGTCCGCACCGCACGAACAGGACCGCAACTTCGGGCACTTCACCATCGGTGCCTCCCTCGGCCAGCTCGTCGGGCCGATCGCCGCGGGCGCCCTCATCGGCGGCCCCGACATGGCCGGCAGCAGCGCGCTCGCCCTCGTCGTGGCGGGCGCGGGCGGGGCGCTCGCGCTCACCTCGCTGTGGCGCATCGAGGACCGCACGGCCGTCAACTCCCCATCCCCGCAGGGCGGCAGAGTGCCGGTCGGCGGGATCCTGCGCGCCCGGGGCGTGCCCGCGGGGATGTTCATCAGCCTCTCCGTGCTCTCCGCCACCGACATCCTCACCGCCTATCTCCCGGTGGTCGGCGAGCACCGGGGCATCGCCCCCGCGGTGATCGGTGTCCTGCTCAGTCTGCGCGCCGGGGCCACCATCGCCTGCCGGCTCGTCCTCACCCCGCTGCTGCGGCTGCTGGGCCGCCCCGCGCTGCTCACGGTGACCTGCTTCCTGGCGGCCTTGCTGTGCGCGGGGGTGGCCGTGCCGTTGCCGGTGTGGGCGCTCGGCGTGATACTCGCCGTCCTCGGTTTCTGCCTCGGCGTCGGGCAGCCGCTGTCCATGACGACGGTCGTGCAGGCCGCCCCGGCCGGCGCCCGCTCCACCGCGCTCGCCCTGCGCCTGACCGGCAACCGGCTCGGCCAGGTCGCCGCACCGGCCGCCGCGGGTTTGGTCGCGGGCGTGGCCGGAGTGGCCGCGCCGTTCGTGATGCTGGGGGCGTTGCTGCTGCTGTCCTCGGTTGTGGCGGTGCGGTCGCCGGAGGGCGGAAAGCGGTCCCCGGAGGCCGGTGCGGCATCGGAGACGGACCGGAAGGGACCGGCATTGCGCCGCACGAGCGATATCTGACGGCGCGTCCGGCGTTGGTGCCGCGGGCCGTGGAGCGCATGCGTGACAGTCCAGAGAAGAGCGATTTGTATGAAAATCGTCTAACTCGGAGGAGCTTGCATGCCCACCCTGACACTTCCACGGACCTTCTCCCGCGCGGGTGCCACCGTCCTCCTCACCGCCCTCGCGGCGGCGGGCGCGTCGTGGGTAGTGGCCCCGGGCGCGGCGGCCCAGGGGGAGAACGGCGACATCAGGATCCACAACGCGCGTTCCACCAACCCGCCGTCGTTCATCGGCTCGGCGAAGGACGACCCGGTGGTCTGCAAGTTCTTCCTCGAAGCCGTCAACTTCGACTCGCTGCCCGGCGTCACCTACACCATCACGCCCCAGCCCCCGCTGCCCACCGCCGCCATCGTGACGGGCAGCATCCAGCTCGCCGGCGGCGCGGGCCACACCGACCCGCTGGGACTCGCGGACGGGCAGTACAAGATCAGCTGGACTGTGGGGACGCCCCCGGCCCTGAAGGAGAAGGTCTTCCGCGTCAACTGCCGTGACGGCCGGTTGGAGGGGCAGCACGGTCCGGGCGGTCAGATCGAGGACCACCAGCAGAACCACGACCAGCAGAACAACGAACAGCAGAACAACGACCAGCAGAGCGACTCTGCCTGGGGCTCGGGCGGCGACCACAACGACGGCCCCAAGGGCGGTGTGCACGCGGGCGGCGGCGGCCTCGTCGACACGACGGGCGGGTTCTCACCGGTGGCGGCCGCCGCGGCCGTCGGACTGGTCGCCGTCAGCGGCGCGGTGTACATCCGGCTGATCCGCCGGCGGCCCCATGGTGCCGCGTAGGCGCCGACCCAGGCCGTGGTACCGGACCCGCGCCTACCGCCTCGCCAGGACCGCCCTGCTCGCGGGCGTCCTGGTGACGGTGGGGGTCCGGTGCGGCGGACCGGACGGACCGGCCCAGGCGGGTGGCCGGACCGGCGGCGACGGACGGCAGGGGGAGTCCGCGGACCAGGCACCCCCGCCCCGCCCCCTGTCCACCCGGTCCCGGCCGACGGACTTCCGTATCCCGTCCCTCGGCATCGACGCCCCGGTCATGGGTCTGCGACTCGACCGCGAACAGCAGTTGTCGACACCGCCGCTGGACCGGCCGAAGGAGGTCGGCTGGTACCAGGGCGGTCCCACGCCGGGGGAGACCGGCACCGCGGTCGCCGTCGGCCACCGCGACACCCGGACCGGCGCCGCCGTCTTCGCGGCGCTGGCCCAGGTCGAGCCCGGCAAGCCGATCGAGGTCAAGCGCGCGGACGGCCGTACCGCCGTCTACAGCGTGGACCGGGTGAAGGTGTACGACAAGGCCGGCTTCCCCGACAAGGAGGTCTACAGCCCCTCCCGGCGCCCGGAGTTGCGTGTGCTCACCTGCGGCGGTCTGTACAGCCGGCGCACCGGCTACACGAGCAACGTGGTGGTCTTCGCCCACCTCACCGCGACCGGCTGACCGCCCGGCACCGCCTCCCGCCGCCCGCACCGGGAGGCCCGGAGCCCGAACCCGCCCTTCCGTTTCGGCCCTCGCCTGGGGCGCGCTTCCGGACATCGTCGCCACCCTTCCCCGGCCGGGCACATTCCGTTAACTTCCGTGACTCGTGGGGCCTGTCGTCCCCTTCCCGCCGGCCGCGCGGCGGGAACGCGACGGCGTGCCCCTGGGTCCCGTACGTCCGCACGGGGCCCCGGACCACGGAGCGGCGGCGCTCCGCACAGCCCCCGGGGGCAGCACCCATGACACGCGCCATCTCTCTGCACGACGTGAGCAAGTCCTACGCCCGGGGCCCCCGCGTGGTCGACCGGGTCTCGCTGGACATCGCGGCCGGCGAGTTCCTGGTCCTGCTCGGCCCCTCCGGCTGCGGCAAGTCCACCGTGCTGCGCATGATCGCCGGACTCGAGGCGATCGACGACGGCGAGCTCTTCCTCGACGGTGAGTACGCCAACGACTGGCTGCCCGCCGAGCGGGACATCGCCATGGTCTTCCAGAACTTCGCGCTCTACCCGAGCATGACCAGCCGTGACAACATCGGTTTCCCGCTGCGCATCGAGGCCCCCGCCGCCGACCCCGGCCCGCGCGTGGACGCCACCGCCCGCATGCTCGGTATCGAGGACCTGCTCGACCGGTTCCCCGGCCAGCTCTCCGGCGGCGAACGCCAGCGGGTCGCCATGGGCCGGGCCATCGCCCGGCACCCCTCCGCGTTCCTGATGGACGAGCCGCTGTCCAACCTCGACGCCAAACTCCGCAACCACCTGCGGGCCGAGATATCCCAGCTCACCCGCGAGCTGGGCGTCACCACGGTGTACGTCACGCACGACCAGTCCGAGGCCATGTCCCTCGGCGACCGGGTCGCCGTGCTGCGCGGCGGGGTACTCCAGCAGGTCGGCACCCCGCGCGAGGTCTACGCGCTGCCCCGCAACGTCTTCGTCGCCGCGTTCATCGGCACCCCGCGCATCAACCTGCTGCGCGGCCTGGTCCGCGCCCCGCTCGACGGCGCCATGACCATCAGCCTCGGCAAGCAGTACCTGCGCCTGCCCGAACCCCTCTCCCTCGACCACCAGTTGCTCCGCGTCCAGCAGGGCCGCGAGATCATCGTCGGGCTGCGCTCGGAGGCGGTGCGCATCGCCAAGCACAGCGCCGCCCGGCCCGGTGAGGTACCGCTGACCGGGCTGGTGGAGCACATGGAGTTCCAGGGTCACGAGACCCTCGTGCACTTCGACACCGGCTCGCGCCCCGCCGTCGTGCCCGAGCTGGAGGCCCCGCGCCCGGCCGCCCGGGCCGCCCGCCGGCGCCGCCGGGAAGGGCAGGGTGTGCTGGACCGGCTGCGGGAGCGGGCCGGGTCGCTGCGGGCCGGCCCCGTGGTGGTCCTGGAACAGCCGCAGGAAACCGTGCCCGAGCCCGCGCCGCCGGAGGGCCGGCTCCCCGGCGACCTGGTGGTCCGCACCACCCCCGACATCCGGCTGCGCCACGGCATGCAGGTGCCCCTGCTCGTCGACCTCGCCCACCTCTTCGTCTTCGACCAGCACGGCGACCGCATCTGCCCGTCCCCGGCCCGGCTGCCCGATCTGGAGGAGTGAGCCGCCCCCGATCCGGCGATGATGTCCCGGTACGTCCCGGTGCCGAGGAACCGCCGGCATCCGGGCAAGTCTGGCGCGCGAAAACTATCGCCGCTAGTTTGTGTGCCGGACAACGGAGACCCGCCGGGAGGAAGCAGCATGAAGGCACACGACGGCCTGTACATCGACGGCGCCTGGCGCCCCGCCACCGGCCGGGACGTGATCGAGGTCGTGAACCCGGCCGACGAACAGGTCATCGGCCGGGTCCCGGCCGGTGACGCGCTGGACGTCGACACCGCCGTACGCGCCGCCCGCGCGGCCCTCGCGGCCTGGGCGGCCACACCCCCGGCCGAACGCGCCGCACGCCTGACCGCCCTCCGCGACGTCCTGGTGGCCCGCAAGGACGAGATCGCGGAGACGGTCACCGCCGAGCTGGGCTCGCCCCCGCAGTTCTCGCAGGCCGTGCACGCGAGCGTGCCGATCGCGGTCGCGGGCTCCTACGCCGAGCTGGCCGCGGCCCACTCCTTCGAGGAGAAGGTCGGCAACTCCACCGTGCTGCACGAGCCGGTCGGAGTGGTCGGTGCGATCACCCCCTGGAACTACCCGCTGCACCAGATCGTCGCCAAGGTCGCCCCCGCGCTCGCCGCCGGCTGCACCGTCGTCCTCAAGCCCGCCGAGGACACCCCGCTCACCGCCCAGCTCTTCGCCGAGGCCGTCCACGAGGCGGGCGTCCCGGCCGGTGTGTTCAACCTCGTCACCGGCCTCGGCCCGGTCGCCGGGCAGGCCCTCGCCGAGCACCCGGACGTCGACCTGGTCTCCTTCACCGGCTCCACGGCGGTCGGCCGGCGGATCGGCGCGGTGGCCGGCGCCGCCGTCAAGAAGGTGGCGCTGGAACTGGGCGGCAAGTCCGCCAACGTCATCCTGCCGAGCGCCGACCTCGCCAAGGCCGTGGGCGTGGGCGTCGCCAACGTGATGTCCAACTCCGGCCAGACGTGCAGCGCCTGGACCCGGATGCTGGTCCACCGGGACCAGTACGACGAGGCCGTCGAACTGGCCGCGGCCGCCGCCGCCAAGTACGGCGACCGCATCGGTCCGGTCGTCAACGCCAAGCAGCAGGCCCGCGTGCTCGGTTACATCGAGAAGGGCGTCGCCGAGGGCGCCCGCCTGGTCGCGGGCGGCCCCGAATCGCCTCGCGAGCAGGGGTACTTCGTCAGCCCGACGGTCCTCGCCGACGTCACCCCGGAGATGACCGTCGCCCAGGTGGAGATCTTCGGCCCGGTCCTGTCCGTCCTCCGCTACGAGGACGAGGAGGACGCCCTGCGCATCGCCAACGGCACGGTGTACGGGCTCGCGGGCGCCGTCTGGGCCGGGGAGGAGTCCGAGGCGGTGGCCTTCGCCCGCCGTATGGACACCGGGCAGGTCGACATCAACGGCGGCCGGTTCAACCCGCTCGCCCCGTTCGGCGGCTACAAGCAGTCCGGGGTCGGCCGGGAACTCGGCAGCCACGGACTGGCCGAGTACCTCCAGACCAAGTCCCTGCAGTTCTGAGGAGTCAGCGAGCCATGGCCGTACGAGCCGCCGTCCTGCCCGCCATCGGCGCACCCCTGGAGATCACCGGCATCGAGCTGCCCGACCCGGGCCCCGGGCAGGTCCGCGTCCGCCTCGCCGCCGCCGGCGTCTGCCACTCCGACCTGTCCCTGTCCAACGGCACCATGCGGGTGCCGGTCCCGGCGGTCCTCGGTCACGAGGGCGCCGGCACCGTGGTTGCCGTGGGGGAGGGCGTCACCCATGTCGCGCCCGGCGCCCCCGTCGTCCTCAACTGGGCGCCGTCCTGCGGCACCTGCCACGCCTGCGCGCTCGGCGAGGTCTGGCTGTGCGCCAACGCCCTGGGCGGCGCGGCGGGCGTGCACGCCCGCATGAGCGACGGCACCGAGCTCCACCCCGGTCTGAACGTCGCCGCGTTCGCCGAGGAGACGGTGGTCGCCGCGTCCTGCGTGCTGCCCCTGCCCGACGGCGTCCCGCTCACCGACGCCGCCCTGCTCGGCTGCGCCGTCCTCACCGGCTACGGCGCCGTCCACCACTCGGCACGGGTCCGGCAGGGCGAGACGGTCGCGGTGTTCGGCGCCGGCGGCGTGGGCCTCGCCACGCTCCAGTCGGCCCGTATCGCAGGCGCCTCCCGGATCATCGCGGTGGACGTCTCGCCGGAGAAGGAGGAACTGGCCCGCGCGGCCGGTGCCACCGACTTCGTCCTCGCCTCCGACAGCACCGCGCGCGAGATCCGTGCCCTCACCGGCAAGCAGGGTGTCGACGTCGCCGTGGAGTGCGTGGGCCGCGCGGTCAGCATCCGCGCCGCCTGGGACTCCACCCGCCGGGGCGGCCGGACGACCGTCGTCGGCATCGGCGGCAAGGACCAGGAGGTCACCTTCAACGCCCTGGAGCTCTTCCACTGGGGCCGCACCCTGTCCGGCTGCGTCTACGGCAACACCGACCCGGCCCGCGACGTGCCGGTCCTCGCCGAGCACGTGCGCGAGGGCCGGCTGGACCTCTCGGCGCTGGTCACCGAGCGGATCGCGCTGGAGGGCATCCCGGCGGCCTTCGAGAACATGCTCGCGGGCAAGGGCGGCCGCGCGCTGGTGGTGTTCTGAAGGACCGGCGCCCGCCGGTTCAGCGGACCTTCTCCGGTCGCGGCTCCCCGGCCGCGACCCGGCGCGACCGTCCGGCCGCCCGGGACCGCGACACCGCCACACCCGCGAGGCACAGCACCCCGCCCACCAGGGTGAGCGCCCCCGGCACCTCGCCGAGCGCCAGCCACGACATCAGCACGACCAGCGCCGGCACGGCGTACGTGGTCGCGCCCATCCGGCTGGCGGTCGTGCGGGCGAGGGCGTAGGCCCAGGTCGTGAAGGCCAGCGCGGTCGGGAAGACGCCCAGGTAGACCATGTCGAGGGTCGCCGACACGGGCGCGTGGGCCGCCTCGCTCACCAGCTGCCCGGCGAACGGCAGGCAGACCACCGTGCCCACGAGGCACCCGAACGTCGTCACCTGCAGGGCGCTGGCCTGCCCGAGGGCGGGCTTCTGCGACACCACTCCGGCCGCGTAGGCCACCGCCGCGAGCAGACACGCCACCACCCCGAGCAGCGAGGCCCCGCCGCCCCCGGACGACATGGACAGCCCCACGGTCACGGCACCGGCGAAGGACACGGCCATCCCCGCCAGCAGCCTCGGCGGCATCGGATCACCGAGCAGCCGGGCCCCGAGCAGGGCGATCAGCAGCGGGCCGACGTTCACGACGAGGGCGGCGGTGCCGGCGTCCACCCGCTGCTCGCCCCAGTTCAGGGCGACCATGTAGAACCCGAACCAGAGCACCCCGGAGAGGGCTATGCCGCGCCAGGCCGACCTGGGCGGCAGCCCCTCCCGCCGGACGACGCACAGGACGCCCAGCGTCAGCGCGCCGGCCAGCAGCCGTCCGAGCGCCAGCGCCCCCGGCGAGTAGGCGTCACCGGCACTGCGGATCGCCACGAAGGCGGAGGCCCACAGCACGACGGTGAGGGCGGCAGCGGCGGCGGGCAGCAAGGGGTGACGCGGGGCGTTGCTCATCATGCTCCTGAGGCTAGGCGGGACGGTGTGATGCCGGCTGGCGGAAATCAGACAGTGCGGTAGGCGCCCCAGGGGCGCGGGGAACGGCGCGACCAGCCACGGCGGACCCGCACCCGCAGACCGGCACGACGACCCACCCCCGAAGCCGTGCTCAGCACAGCGCCTCCCTCTCCAGGCCCAGCAACTCGTTCAGCGCCCGCGCCCCCGACGGAGTCACCCTCACCGCCCGCTCGGACCCGATCCGCACGCACCAGCCGGCGTCCAGCGCGTGGCGGCACAGCGCGGCGCCCGCCGAACCCGCGAGATGGGGCCGCCGCTCGGTCCAGTCCAGGCACGCCCGGGCCAGGGGTCGCCGGGCCGACCGGTCGAGGGGAATCCCCGCCGTGCCGTACCACCGCAGTCCCGCGTCCGTCAGCGCGAACCCGGTGTCCTGGCGCAGCAGCCCCCGCTCGGTGAGCGCGTCCGTGATCGCGATGCCCAGCCGTCCGGCGAGATGGTCGTAGCAGGTACGGCCCCGGGCCATCGCGGAGCCCGCGCTCGACTCCCGCAGCGTGCGCGGGCGCGCGGTCCCGGCGGGCGTCACCTGGGCGGCCAGGTCCTCGACGAGCTGGGCCACCCGCGCGTCGGCCAGCCGCACGTACCGGTGCCGCCCCTGCCGCTCCTGCGCGAGCAGCCCGCCGGCGACCAGCTTGCCCAGGTGCTCGCTGAGCGTGGAGGGGGCCACTCCGGCGTGCCGGGCCAGCTCCCCGGCGGTCCAGGCCCGTCCGTCCAGCAGCGCGAGCAGACACGCGGCCCGCGTCTCGTCGGCGACCAGAGAGGCGAGCGCGGCGAGAGCGGCGGCCCGGGTGTCCTTGGTGGTCATGCACCCAGCATGCGGCACCGACGCTTCGGTGCGGGCCGAAGTGTCCAGGTGCCCTCACACGCTGTGCCGTGCCTGCTCGTACTGCTGCGCCAGCCCGTCCAGCAGCGCGGTCAGCCCGGTCTCGAAGGCCCGCTCGTCGATCTTCTCCTGCTGCTCGGCGAGCAGATGGGCCTGCCCGAGGTGGGGGTAGTCCGAGGGGTCGTACGCACTCGCGTCGTCCACGAAGCCGCCCGCGAAGGAGCCGAGCGCGGAGCCCATGATGAAGTACCGCATCAGCGCGCCGATGGACGTGGCCTGCGCCGGCGGCCACCCCGCGTCGACCATCGCGCCGTACGCGGCGTCGGCCAGCCGCAGGGCGGCGGGGCGGCGGCCGGGCCCGCGGGCGAGGACCGGGACGATGTTGGGGTGGTCGCGCAGCGCGGTCCGGTAGGAGACGGCCCAGTCGTGCAGCGCGGTCCGCCAGTCCCGGCCGTCCTCGAACATCGACAGATCGACCTGTCCGCTCACCGAGTCCGCGACCGCCTCCAGGATCTCGTCCTTGGTGCGGAAGTGGTTGTAGAGCGAGGGTCCGCTCACCCCCAGCTCGGCGGCGAGCCGCCGGGTGGAGACGGCCGCCAGGCCCTCCGCGTCCACGAGTTCCCGGGCCGTCTCGACGATCCGGTCGGTACTGAGGAGGGGCTTGCGCGGTCGGGCCATGGCGCACATAGTAGGGCTGCGAACGGAAACTAGCAGTGCTAATTTAAATGTACGTCTTTCAAGATCCGTATCCGTGTGGGGTGATCGCGTGGTGAACCTGGAGCTGAGCGAGGAGCAGGCCGCCGTACGGCAGCTCGCCCGGGACTTCGTGGAGCGCGAGATCGCCCCGCACGTGGTCGCCTGGGACCGGGCCGAGGAGGTCGACCGGGGCATCGTGAAGAAGCTCGGCGAGGTCGGCTTCCTCGGGCTGACCATCGACGAGGAGTACGGCGGCTCCGGCGGCGACCATCTCGCGTACTGCCTGGTCACCGAGGAGCTGGGGCGCGGCGACTCCTCGGTGCGCGGCATCGTGTCGGTGTCCCTGGGGCTGGTCGCCAAGTCGATCGCCGCCTGGGGGAGCGAGGAGCAGAAGCGGCGCTGGCTGCCGGGGCTGACCGCCGGTGAGTACGTCGGCTGCTTCGGCCTCACCGAGCCGGGCACCGGCTCCGACGCGGGCAACCTCTCCGCCCGGGCCGTACGCGACGGCGACGAATACGTGCTGAGCGGCACCAAGATGTTCATCACCAACGGCACCTGGGCCGACGTCGTGCTCCTCTTCGCCCGGTCCACCGACGCGCCCGGCCACAAGGGCGTCTCCGCCTTCCTGGTGCCCACGGACACCCCCGGCCTGACCCGCCGCACCATCCACGGCAAGCTCGGCCTGCGCGGCCAGGCCACCGC
The DNA here is from genome assembly GCF_042884245.1 of Streptomyces sp. NPDC058145. NCBI lineage: Bacteria > Bacillati > Actinomycetota > Actinomycetes > Kitasatosporales > Streptomycetaceae > Streptomyces > Streptomyces sp. NPDC058145. The sequence continues at coordinate 66,787 of NZ_JBHVUH010000008.1, forward strand.
CGAGCTGGTCCTGGACGATGTGCGGGTGCCCGCCTCGGCGCTGGTCGGCGAGGAGGGCAAGGGCTTCTCGGTCGCCATGTCCGCGCTGGCCAAGGGGCGGATGTCGGTCGCCGCCGGATGCGTCGGCATAGCCCAGGCCGCGCTGGACGCGGCCGTGCGGTACGCCGGCGAGCGCGAGCAGTTCGGCAAGCCCATCGCCCGGCACCAGCTCGTACAGGAACTGATCAGCGACATCGCCGTCGACGTGGACGCGGCCCGGCTGCTCACCTGGCGGGTCGCCGACCTGATCGACCGCGGCCGGCCGTTCGCCGTCGAGTCCTCCAAGGCCAAGCTGTTCGCCTCCGAGGCCGCCGTCCGCGCCGCCAACAACGCCCTGCAGGTCTTCGGCGGCTACGGCTACATCGACGAGTACCCGGCCGGCAAACTGCTGCGCGACGCCCGCGTGATGACCCTCTACGAGGGCACCAGCCAGATCCAGAAGCTGCTCATCGGGCGGGCGCTCACCGGGGTCTCCGCCTTCTGAGCCGTTCTTCCGGGTCCTGCTGAGTAGCTGTTCTGAGTATCCCGGCGGATGTGGCGCGGGCCGCGTCCGCCGATGCTCGTTGCCATGAGTGACACACCGGTCAAGCAGCAGAACACGGCCGCCTTCTACGGTCAGGCCGTCGCCTCCTTCGCGGTCGCCATGGCGGCCACCGCCATCGGCATCTTCCGGCTGGACGCCAACGCCTGGGTGCGTTCCTTCCTGGCCATCGCCGTTCTCTACCTCGTCACGTCCGCCTTCACCCTCGCCAAGGTGATCCGGGACCGGCAGGAAGTCGGGCAGATCGTCAGCCGCGTCGACCAGGCCCGGCTGGAGAAGCTGCTCGCCGAGCACGATCCCTTCGAGAAGCTCTGAGCGGTTCCGGGAGCCCGCGCACTTCGCCGAGCGGTCACTCTAAGCGAGCGCTCACCTTCGGCGGTATGGTGGTGCTCCTGTCACCGAGAGGGGCGAGCGAGCGATGAGTACGGCGGAGGAGACGACCGGCGGCGAGGTCGAGCCGTGGGAACAGGTCACCCCTGACGCGGCACGGCGGCTGCTGGTCGCCGCCGTGGAGGCCTTCGCCGAGCGCGGCTACCACGCTACGACGACCCGCGACATCGCGGGCCGTGCCGGCATGAGCCCGGCCGCGCTCTACATCCACTACAAGACCAAGGAAGAGCTGCTCCACCGGATCAGCAGGATCGGCCACGACAAGGCCCTGGACATCCTGCGCACGGCGGCCCGGCGCGAGGGCACCGCCACCGAGCGGCTCGCCGGCGCCGTCAGCTCCTTCGTCCGCTGGCACGCCGGGCGGCGTACGACCGCGCGCGTCGTGCAGTACGAACTCGACGCGCTCGGCCCCGCGGCCCGCGCCGAGATCGTCGCGCTGCGCCGCCAGGTCGACGCCGAGGTGCGCGGGATCATCGACGACGGGGTCGCCGCGGGCGAGTTCCGGGTGCCGGACGTGCAGGGCACCACCCTCGCGGTGCTGTCGCTCTGCATCGACGTGGCCCGCTGGTTCAGCGTGGACGGGCCCCGCACGCCCGAGGAGGTCGGCGCGCTCTACGCCGACCTCGTGCTGCGCATGGTGGGCGCCCAGCCGGACGCCCCGGCTCAGAGGTAGTACCGGGCCACCGACTCCGCGACGCACACGGGCTTCTGCCCGCCGTCCCGCTCCACGGTGAAGGCGAGGGTCACCTGGATGCCGTCCTTGACGTCCTCGACGCCGGTGATGACCGCGGTGGCGCGCAGCCGGGAGCCGACCGGGACGGGGGAGGGGAAGCGGACCTTGTTCGTCCCGTAGTTGACGCCCATCCGCACGCCCTCGACCCGGAGCAGCTGCGGGCCGAAGAGCGGCAGCAGGGACAGGGTGAGATAGCCGTGCGCGATGGTCGTCCCGAACGGCCCCGCGGCGGCCTTCTCCGGGTCCACGTGGATCCACTGGTGGTCCCCGGTCGCCTCCGCGAACAGGTCGATCCGCTTCTGGTCGATCTCCAGCCAGTCCGTGTGGCCAAGCTGCTCGCCCACGGCGGCCCTCAGCTCGTCGGGGGAGGTGAAGGTCCTCGGTTCTGCCATGTTCCCGGCCTCTCGCTCGCGTTCCTAAGCAACTGCTTAGCATGGTCGGGTGCGGGGGCGATGTCAACGGATGAGGGGCCGGCCGGGTCGGTAGGCTCTGCGGGGTGCCCCAGATCCCCGAGAAGGTCCACGAGCTGACCGTCGGACAGCTGTCCGCGCGCAGCGGCGCCGCCGTCTCCGCCCTGCACTTCTACGAGTCCAAGGGTCTGATCACCAGCCGCCGCACCGTCGGCAACCAGCGCCGCTACACCCGTGACACCCTGCGCCGGGTCGCCTTCGTCCGCGCGGCCCAGCGGGTCGGCATCCCGCTGGCCACGATCCGCGAGGCCCTGGCCCGGCTCCCCGAGGAGCGGACCCCGACCCGCGAGGACTGGGCCCGCCTCTCGCAGGCCTGGCGCTCCGAACTCGACGAACGCATCCGGCAGTTGAACCGGCTGAGGGACCACCTCACCGACTGCATCGGCTGCGGCTGCCTGTCCCTGGAGAACTGCGTTTTGTCCAACCCGGACGACATCTCCGGCAACCGCCTGACAGGCTCCCGCCTCCTGCCGGAACGGCCGTAGCGGAGGCCGGGTCAACCCGGCCTCGCCGACCGCTGCGAACCGCCGGCCACGCCTTACGGCGAGCGCGGGAACGACCGGTACCGGACCAGCCCGCCGCCATCAACTGAGCTTTGGACGCGGTGCGTTCAGCGTCCGGCGGGAACGGTGTGTCCTCCAGGCCGATCCGGGTGGCGAGACCCGGCCGTCCGGCCGGCCGCGGCGCCGGCCAGGTGCCGCCCTCCTCGCCGCGCAGCAGGACGGGCGGTCGTGCGCGGTCGCCTCCGCCGTCGCCGTTCGGGGTCCGTCACCTCCGCGAGGACCCGCAGCAGACCTCCGTGGCGCCCGCCGCTACGGCCTCGGTGGCGGACCGTGCCAACTCCCCCGGGGCAACGGCACGCACACGCCGTCGGCGGCCGACCGGCGTTCGTCGAGACATACCTGCACCATGCCCCGATGGGGCCAGGGGCCACCGACGGAGCGGCCGAGCACATCAGGGTGCGGCATCCCCCGGCGCACCCCCGATGCGTCCCCGCCGGTCGGGCCGGCCCGTGTTCAGGCCGACATCAGCAGGCGTTCGCTTCTGGAGTACGCCAGCGCCAGCGGTGTGAGTACGGGCCGGGGCACGAGGATGCCGCAGTCCGCGCAGACCGGGCCGGAGGACGGCTCGTGGTCGAGGCCGTACCTCCACACCAGCCGCTCCCCGTCGCAGACCGGGCAGCACCCGCCCGGTTCGCGGTTCAGCGCGGCGATGAGCCGGCGCAGCACCTCCGCCAGCGGCTCGCCGGGATGGACCCGGGGATCGTCGCACCAGGCGACCCCGAACCCGCCCCAGGTCAGCCGGTGCCAGTCGTCCACCGTGCCCGGCCGGCGCAGCCCGTCGTGCTTCTCCTTCTTGCGGCGCTCGGCGAACTCGGCCTCGTAGCCGAGCCAGACCGCCCGCGCCTCCTCGAGCTCCTCCAGCGCGGCCACGAGCCGCACCGGATCGGGAGACCGGTCCTCCGGACCGAAACCGGCCCGGGAGCACAGATGGTCCCAGGTCGCCCGATGCCCATAAGGAGCGAACCGCTCCAGGCACTTGCGCAGTGAGTAGCGCCGCAGCGCCAGATCACACCGCGGATCTCGTACCTGTCTCGCCAGACTTCGGAATCCGGCCATCGCCATGCACCTCCGTCACACCTGCGTCCGCTCTTGCGTCACTTCTCCGTCGCCGTACGGGTTCCTCGCGACGTCGCCGAATAGACGTGTCGACACGCGATCCGGCTCCATCCGTTTTCCGATGCCCTCCCATAAGGCGCCCCGGGTTGACCGCCGGGCGCCGCTCCGGTGACGCCGAAAGTTGACGCATGTTCATCTTCAATCCCGGGGATACCGGCGGTAACGTCCGGGCCACCCCCGTCGGGAGGAGCTGCCATGCCACGGCGCGCCCCACGCAACGTGCTGTTCGACAAACTGAGAACTCCCCGCAGGCTCACCGGGTTCCTGAAGACGGCGTCGATATGCGTTCTCGTCGCCGGACTTCTCTCCCCAGTCACCCGGGCCACCGCCGCGGAGGCCGCCGCCACCTCGAACGACTACTGCGGCGGCCAATGCTCGGACATCCTGCCGCCCGGCGAGAACGGCAACGCCACCCTCGCCCAGATCCTGCTCAACCAGGCCTTCGGCACCCAGCCCGCACACGCCGAGGACCAGCTCGGCCCCTACGCCGGCCTCGCGACCGGCTACCGGGGGCTCACCGACGCGAAGATCAACACCTTCTTCAACGACGCGTCCTTCGGCGTTCCTTCCGACCAGGTCGCCTCCACCGAGAAGCCGGCCGGCCGCGGCGACGTGACCATCGTCCGCGACAAGAAGACCGGTGTGCCGCACATCACAGGCACCACCCGGTACGGCACCGAGTTCGGCGCCGGGTACGCGGCCGCCGAGGACCGGCTGTGGCTGATGGACGTCTTCCGGCACGTGGGCCGCGGGCAGCTCACGGGCTTCGCGGGCGGCGCGGCCGCCAACCAGGGCCTGGAGCAGCAGTTCTACCGCGACGCGCCGTACACCGAGGCCGATCTGCAGGCGCAGATCGACAACGCCGTCGCGCACAACGGAGCCCGCGGGCAGCAGGCCCTCACCGACGCGGACGCCTACCTCGCCGGCATCAACTCCTACATCGACGCCTCCGACAGCGGCCGCTACTTCCCCGGTGAGTACGTCCTGACCGGGCACAAGGACTCCGTCACCAACGCCGGCACCATAGACCACTTCAAGATCACCGACCTGGTGGCCCTGGCCTCCGTCATCGGCTCGCTGTTCGGCTCCGGCGGGGGCGGCGAGGTGGACAACGCCCTCTCCCTGATCGCCGCCCAGTCCAAGTACGGCGTGGAACAGGGCACCAGGGTCTGGGAGTCGTTCCGGATGCGCAACGACGCCGAGGCGGCCCTCACCGTCCACGACGGCACGAGCTTCCCGTACGCCGGCCGGCCCGACGACCCCAAGGGCAGGGCGCTGCCCGACGCCGGCTCGGTGACCGAGGAGCCCCTCGTCCACGACCGCACGGGCAGCGCGGTCACCGTGAGCGCGAAGAGCGCCTCCGACGCGGCCGCCAGGACCTCGCTCGGCTCCGCCCGGCGCGGCATGTCCAACGCCCTCGTGGTCAGCGGCAAGTACACCGCGAGCGGCCGTCCCGTCGCCGTGTTCGGACCGCAGACCGGCTACTTCGCCCCGCAACTGCTCCTGCTCCAGGAGATCCAGGGCCCCGGCATCAGCGCCCGCGGCGCCTCCTTCGCGGGACTGAGCATGTACGTCGAACTCGGCCGCGGCCAGGACTACTCCTGGAGTGCGACCACCTCCGGCCAGGACATCATCGACACCTACGCCGTCGAGCTGTGCCAGGACGACCACCACTACCTGTACCACGGCACCTGCACGGCCATGGACCAGGTCGAGCGGAAGAACGCCTGGAAGCCCACCGTCGCCGACGGCACCGCCGAGGGCTCGTACACGATGCGGGTGTGGCGCACGAAGTACGGACCGGTGCGGTACCGCGCGACCGTCGGCGGCAAGAAGGTCGCCTACACCACCCTGCGCTCCTCCTACCTGCACGAGGCCGACTCGATCATCGGCTTCCAGATGCTCAACGACCCCGGCTACGTCAAGGGCCCGAAGGACTTCCAGAGCGCGGCCCAGCACATCAACTACACCTTCAACTGGTTCTACGCCGACTCGCAGCACACCGCGTACTACAACAGCGGCGACAACCCGGTCCGGGCGAGCGGCGTCGACGCCGAGTTCCCGGTGCCGGCCGAGTCCGCCTACGAGTGGCGGAACTGGGATCCGGCCACCAACACGGCCGACTACACCCCGCCCTCCGCCCACCCGAACTCCGTCGACCAGGACTACTACATCTCCTGGAACAACAAGCAGGCCAAGGACTACACGACCGCGTCCTGGGGCGACGGCTCCGTGCACCGCGGCGACCTGCTCGACGACCGGGTGGCGAAACTGGTCGCGGCCGGCGGGGTGACCCGTACCGAACTGGTGCAGGCCATGGCGGACGCGGCCCTCGCCGACCTGCGCGCCGAGGACGTCCTGCCCGAGTTGCTCAGGGTGATCGGCTCCTCGCCGGTGACCGACTCCACGGCCGCCGCCGCGGTGAGCAAGCTCCAGGCGTGGGTGACCGCGGGCGCCAGGCGCACCGAGACCTCCGCGGGTTCCAGGAAGTACGCCGACGCGGACGCCATCCGGATCCTGGACGCCTGGTGGCCGCTGCTGGTGAAGGCCGAGTTCGAACCCGGTCTGGGCAGCGACCTGTACACCGCGTTCACTGACAACCTCCCCGTGGACGAGGCCCCGTCGGCCGGGCACGGCCCGACCGGATCGCACGCCGGCAGCTCCTTCCAGTACGGCTGGTGGAGCTATGTCGACAAGGACATCCGGGCGGTGCTCGGTGAGTCCGTGCGGGACGGCCTGCCCCAGAAGTACTGCGGCGGCGGCAGCCTCGGCGCCTGCCGGGACGTCCTGATCGGCACCCTGAAGGAGGCGGCCGGAAAGACCGCGGCCCAGGTCTACCCCGGTGACGACCAGTGCTCGGCGGGCGACCAGTGGTGCGCCGACTCCATCGCGCAGCGCCCCCTGGGCGGCGTCAAGCACGGGCGAATCAGCTGGCAGAACCGGCCGACCTTCCAGCAGGTCGTGGAGTACACCTCGCACCGGTGACGCCCCGGCGGTGGCATCACCGCGGTGACGCCCCGGCGACGGCGGCGGGTCAGGCGATACGGCCCGCCGCCAGCACCACCCGCGCCAGCTCCGGGTGCACGATGTCGCTGTGCGCCCCGCTGGGCGCGCCTCCGCGCCGCACCACCGCGGCCACGTCGACGTTCACGCAGCCCGCCGCGGGCAGCGGTCCGCGCAGGGCCGCGGCGAGGTCCAGGGCGTCGGTCCCCTGCACCCCCTGCACCCCGTCGTGGCCCATGGCTCCCCAGCGGGCGCCCAGCATCCGGCCGAGCGCGAGGCCGCCGACCGAGCGGTCGTCGTCCGCGCAGCGCGACGCCAGCGGGTAGAACGTGGCGAGCGCCGAGTCGAAGCGCGAGTAGCAGCACACCAGCGGGCCGTCGATCCGCTTGTGCCGGTCCCTGAGCGCCCCCGCCCGGTCCGGGTCGTGCGGCAGCCGGGCGGCGAACGCGTAGTGCGAGAAGGCGCCCTGGAGCAGCGTCACGGACTTCACCGTGCGCACCCCGGTGGGCAGCCCGCGCAGCGCGAACGACACCAGCCGTCCGCCGAAGCTGTGCCCGACCAGATGCACCCGCACGCCCGGCGCCGCGGCGGCCAGCCGCCCGACGACCGGCCCCAGCCCGTGCTCGCCGACCGTCCCGGCCCGCCGCTTCATGGTGTAGTACGTGGCCTGCCGCAGGAGTTCCTTGGCGCCGTTCCAGGGGTTCGGCAGCGTGAACCCCTCCGTCGTGTCGAGGGCCGCCAGGGCCTCGGCGAGCTCCGCGCAGGCCGCCGCCGGGTCGCCGCGGAACATGGCCGGCCCGTCCTCCTCAGGGACGTCCGCCACCTCGGGCGCGCCCGGTCCCGGCTCGGCGAGCAGTCGCACCAGCCGCCCGAACTCCGCGAGCCCCTCGTCCCCGGCCGGCTGCTCGTCCAGCAGCCGGGCCAGCCGGTCGAGCACGGTGGCCCGGTCCGGAAAGGCACCCAGCAGGGCGCGCCGGGTGTCCTTGTCCAGCGCCGGGCCCGGCACGGCCTGTGCCTCCACGGCCGCCGGCGACCGGGGCAGGTCCCCGATGGGCTCGTCGCAGAACCGCATCGACGGCCAGATGACGCCGACGTACCCGATCCGGGCCTTCGGGGCGAGGCCCGGGACCGGGGCGAAGAACTCGCGGTACAGCGCCGTCGCGCCCGAACGGTCGTTGTTCCAGCCGTGCGCGAAGACGATCAGGTCACGGACGCCGCGGTCCGTGACCCCCGCCCGCAGCCGGTCCCGTTCGGGGCCGTCCACGTCCCCGTCCGCGTCGAAGGTCAGCTCCCAGTAGGGAGTCACGCTCATCCCAGGATCCGCCATGACAGACTCCCTCGTGCCCCGAAACGGTGCGATGTGGGCGCATCGTCCTGCGGCCCGGGGGAGTTGGCCAGAGCGGCGGCTCACCTGTAGAGGAGATATTCCCCGCGGACCCGCCGGAACGCCGTCAGATCGTCCTGCCAGGCGCCGACGACCTCGTCGGTGTCCGCGCCCGCGTCGATCATCGTCCGTACCCGGGTGGAGCCGGTGAGCTTGTCGATCCAGTTGTCCGGTCGCCAGGCGAAGCCGTCCCAGACCTTCCGGGCGGTCACCAGCAGCGCGATCCCGGTGCGCACCGGATCGAAGGCGGCCCGGTCGTGCACATGGATCTGCACACCCCCCACCGTCTTCCCCTGGAACTTGGAGAACGTGGGCGCGAAGTACGCCTCCCGGAACCGCACGCCCGGCAGTCCGGCCCCGTTGGCCGCGGCGGCCCACCGCCCGTCGACGCCCTCCGCCCCGAGCAGCTCGAACGGCCGGGTCGTACCGCGCCCCTCGGAGAGATTGGTGCCCTCGAACATGCAGGTGCCCGAGTACACCAGCGCGGTGTCCGGGGTGGGCATGTTCGGGCTCGGCGGCACCCAGGGCAGGCCGGCGGCGTCGTAGAACCGGTCGCGCTTCCAGCCCGTCATCAGGACGGTCTCCAGCGGGACGGGCTCGTCCAGGAACTCCCCGTTGAACAGCCGGGCCAGCTCGGCCACCGTCATCCCGTGCGCCTGCGCGATCGGCTGCCGGCCGACGAACGTGGCGAACTCCCGGTGCAGCACCGGGCCCTGGGCCGAGCGGCCGGTCACCGGGTTGGGCCGGTCGAGCACGACGAACCTCTTGCCCGCCAGCCGGGCCGCCTCCATGCAGTCGTAGAGGGTCCAGATGTACGTGTAGAAACGGGCGCCGACGTCCTGGATGTCGAAGACGACCGTGTCCACGCCGGAGGCGGTGAAGACGTCGGCCAGCGGCTGACCGCTCTTCAGGTACGTGTCGTAGACCGGCAGCCCGGTCGCCGGGTCGTCGTAGCGGCCCTCGGAGCCGCCGGCCTGGGCGGTGCCCCGGAAGCCGTGCTCAGGGCCGAAGACGGCGGTCAGCCGCACCCGGGGGTCCGCGTGCATGACGTCGACGATGTGCCGGGCGTCCCGGGTGATGCCGGTGGGGTTGGTGACGACGCCGACGCGCCGGCCGTCGAGGATGCGGTACCCGTCGGCCGCGAGCCGCTCGAAGCCCGTGCGCGGGTGCTCCGCGGCGGCAGCCGGTGCCGCCGGGAGGGCGGCGGTGACCGTGGCCGCCGCCAGTACGCTCCGTCTGGACAGGTGCACGAGGAGACCTCCGTGGGTGGGGAAGTGCGGGCCGTGCGTGGCGGGTCGCGCCCACGCCGCGGAGTCGCACATCGGTACGGCCCCGCGCCCCTAGGTTTGATCCGGCCGCCCTTCCCTCACACATACCGACCGGTTAGTCTGGCCGTCGCTGAGCCGAGTCGCGTCGCGTCGAAGGAGCCCGATGGTGGAAGCCGTGCAGGATGCGGGAGTGGTCGTCACCGGAGCGGGCGGGGGGATCGGGGCCGCGCTGGCCCGGCGGTTCGCCACCGAGGGTGCCCGCGTGGTCGTCAACGACCTGGACGCGGACAAGGCCAGGGCCGTGGCCGGGGAGATCGGCGGGATCGCCGTGCCCGGCGACGCCTCGGCCATCGTCGACGAGGCCCGTGACGCGCTCGGCGGCACCGTGGACGTCTACTGCGCCAACGCCGGCGTCGCCTTCGAGGACGCCGGAGCCGGCGCGCCCCCGGACGAGCGGGCCTGGGCGCTGTCCTGGGACGTCAACGTGATGGCGCACGTCCGCGCGGCCCACGCGCTGCTGCCCGGCTGGCTGGAGCGCGGCGCCGGCCGGTTCGTCTCCACCGTCTCGGCCGCCGGGCTGCTCACCATGATCGGCGCCCCCTCCTACGCCGTCACCAAGCACGGTGCGCTGGCCTTCGCCGAGTGGCTGTCGCTCACCTACCGCCACCGGGGCGTCAAGGTGCACGCCATCTGCCCCCAGGGCGTGCGCACCGACATGCTGGCCGCCACCGGCAGCGCGGGCGACCTGGTGCTGCAGCCGACCGCGCTCGAGCCCGAGGACGTCGCGGACGCCCTGTTCCGGGGCATCGAGGAGGACCGCTTCCTGATCCTGCCGCACCCCGAGGTCGCCGAGTTCTACCAGGCGCGGGCCACCGCCCCCGACCGCTGGCTGGCCGGCATGAACCACATCCAGCGGAAATGGGAGGCCAACCGATGAGCGACTCCCGCTACGCGGCCCGGCCCTGGCTGGCCCTGCTCGACGAGGCCCAGCGCGCCCCGGTCGACCCCGCCGACTCCCTGGTGCACGCCCTGCGCCGCGCCGTCGCCGAGGCTCCCGACCGCACCTTCCTCACCTACTTCGACGGCTCCCTCGGCTACCGCGAGGTCGACGAGCTGACCGACTCGGTCGCCGCCCACCTCGCCGGGCGCGGTCTGGAGCGTGGCGACCGGGTCGCCGTCCTGCTGCAGAACTCCCCGCACTTCGTGCTCGCCGTCCTCGGCGCCTGGAAGGCGGGCGCCACCGTCGTGCCCGTCAACCCGATGTACAAGTCGGCCGAGGTCGCCCACGTGCTGCGGGACGGCGAGGTCGCCGCGCTGATCTGCTCCGACCGGGCCTGGGAGTCGTACCTGCGGGACACGGCCGCCGACTCGCCGGTGCGGATCGTGCTCACCGGCTGCGAGCTGGACTTCCAGACCCGTGACGACGCGCGCGTGCTCACCTTCGAGCGGCTGCCCCAGGCCCCCGACGCCGACGACCTCGTGGCCGTCGCCCGGCGGGGCGGCCGGGCCCCGGCGGGCCGCGATCCGCGCCCCGGCGACATCGCCCTGATCAGCTACACCTCGGGCACCAGCGGCACCCCCAAGGGCGCCACCAACACGCACGGCAACATCATGCACAACGCCGAGCGCCAGCGGACCGGCCTCGCGCTGCCCGAGGCGCCCGTCTACTACGCGCTCGCGCCCCTGTTCCACATCACCGGGATGGTCTGCCAGTTCGGCGCCTGCCTGAACAGCACCGGCACCCTGGTGCTCACCTACCGCTTCGAGCCCGGTGCGGTCCTGGCGGCCTTCGCCGAGCACCGCCCGCACTACACGGTCGGCCCGTCCACCGCGTTCATGGCCCTCGCCGCGCACCCGGACGTCACACCGGAGCACTTCTCCTCGTTCGTGAACATCTCCTCCGGCGGCGCCCCGGTGCCGCCCGCCCTGGTCGAGCGGTTCCGCGAGCGCTTCGGGCCGTACATCCGCACCGGGTACGGCCTCACCGAGTGCACCGCCCCCTGCGCCTCCGTACCGCCCGGCCTGGAGTCACCCGTCGACCCGGTCTCCGGGACGCTCTCGGTCGGCCTGCCCGGCGCCGACACGGTGGTACGGATCGTGGACGACCGGGGCGAGGAACTGCCCTTCGGCGAGCAGGGCGAGATCGTCGTACGCGGCCCGCAGGTCGTCCCCGGCTACTGGCGGCGCCCCGACGCCACCGCCGAGACCTTCCCGGACGGCGAACTGCGCACCGGCGACATCGGGTTCATGGACGAGCAGGGCTGGCTCTACGTCGTCGACCGCAAGAAGGACATGATCAACGCGTCCGGCTTCAAGGTCTGGCCGCGCGAGGTCGAGGACGTCCTTTACACCCATCCGGCGGTGCGCGAGGCGGCCGTCGTCGGTGTCCCCGACGGCTACCGCGGCGAGACCGTCAAGGCGTACATCAGCCTGCGCCCGGGCGCCGACCCGGACCCGGATGAACTCGCGGTGTACTGCAAGGAGAGACTGGCCGCCTACAAATACCCGCGCCAGGTGGAGATCCTGCCCGACCTGCCCAAGACGGCGAGTGGGAAGATCCTCCGGCGGGAACTGCGCACCCGGGCGCGGGACAGCGGGAACGACAGTCGATAGACACGACGGAAAGGCAGGTGGCGGCAGTGCCCAGGATGACGGACGGAGACGGGACGCCCGTCCCGCAGCGGCTGCTGGACGCCGCCACCCGCCTCTTCGCCGAGCAGGGCTACGACCGTACGTCGGTGCAGGAGATCGTGGAGGCGGCCGGCGTCACCAAGGGGGCGCTGTACCACTACTTCGGCTCCAAGGACGACCTTCTGCACGAGGTGTACGCGCGCGTGCTGCGCATCCAGCAGGAGCGCCTCGACACCTTCGCGAACGCGGACGAGCCGGTGGAGAAGCGGCTCAGGAGCGCGGCGGCCGACGTCGTCGTCACGACGATCGAGAACCTCGACGACGCGATGATCTTCTTCCGCTCCATGCACCATCTGAGCCCCGAGAAGAACAAGCAGGTGCGCGCCGAGCGCCGGCGCTACCACGAGGGCTTCCGCGCGCTCATCGAGGAGGGCCAGCGCGAGGGCGTCTTCTCCACCGCGACCCCGGCCGACCTGGTCGTGGACTACCACTTCGGCTCGGTGCACCACCTGTCGACCTGGTACCGGCCCGACGGCCCGCTCACCCCGCAGCAGGTCGCCGACCACCTGGCCGACCTGCTGCTGCGGGCGCTGCGCCCGTAACCGGGCATGAACGAGGGGCGACCGCCCGGGCGGTCGCCCCTCATCCGCGTTCCCCTACAGGTACTTCTTCAGCTCGCGCCGGGCCAGCGACCGCTGGTGCACCTCGTCCGGGCCGTCGGCGAGCATCAGGGTGCGGGCGCTCGCGTACAGCTCGGCCAGCGGGAAGTCCTGGCTCACCCCGCCGGCGCCGTGCAGCTGGATCGCGCGGTCCAGGATGCCGACCACCGCGCGCGGAGTGGCGATCTTGATGGCCTGGATCTCCGTGTGCGCGCCCCGGTTGCCGACGGTGTCCATCAGCCAGGCCGTCTTCAGCACCAGCAGCCGCAGCTGCTCGACGGTGACCCGCGCGTCGGCGATCCAGTTCTGCACCACGCCCTGCTGGGCCAGCGCCTTGCCGAAGGCGGTCCGGGACGCCGCACGCCGGCACATCAGCTCGATCGCCCGCTCGGCCATGCCGATCAGCCGCATGCAGTGGTGGATCCGGCCGGGGCCGAGCCGGGCCTGGGCGATGGCGAAGCCGCCGCCCTCCTCGCCGATCAGGTTGGTGACCGGCACGCGCGCGTGGTCGAAGACGACCTCGGCGTGGCCGCCGTGGGAGTGGTCCTCGTAGCCGAAGACCCGCATCGCGCGCTTGACGGTCACTCCGGGAGTGTCGCGCGGGACCAGCACCATGGACTGCTGCCGGCGGATGTCGGCGCCGTCCGGGTCCGTCTTGCCCATGACGATGAAGATCCGGCAGTCGGGGTTCATCGCCCCGGAGATGTACCACTTGCGGCCGGTGACGACATACTCGTCGCCGTCCCGCTCGATGTGCGTGGTGATGTTGGTGGCGTCCGAGGAGGCCACCTCCGGCTCGGTCATCGCGAACGCCGAGCGGATCTCACCCGCCAGCAGCGGCTCCAGCCACTGCTTCTTCTGCCGCTCGTCGCCGAACTGCGCCAGCACCTCCATGTTCCCGGTGTCGGGCGCGGCGCAGTTCGTCGCGGTCGGCGCCAGGTGCGGGGAGCGGCCGGTGATCTCGGCGAGCGGTGCGTACTGCAGGTTCGTCAGCCCGGCACCGCCGGCGTCGGGCAGGAAGAGGTTCCACAGGCCCTGCCTGCGCGCCTCGGCCTTCAGCTCCTCCACCACGGCCGGGGTGTCCCACGGCGAGGCCAGCGCGGCCCGCTGCTCCTCGGCGACCGGCTCGGCCGGGTACACGTACTCGTCCATGAAGGCGAGGAGCCTGGTGCGCAGCTCCTCGGTGTGCGCGTCGAACGCGAAGTCCATGTCCGGTCAGCCTTCCTGAAGAGTGGTCAGTCCGTGGTCGATGAAGACGGGCACCAGCTCGCCGATCCGGTCGAAGCCGCGGCCCACCGTCTGGCCGAGCGTGTACCGGTAGTGGATGCCCTCCAGGATCACGGCGAGCTTGAACCAGGCGAACGCCGTGTACCAGGAGACGGCGCGGACGTCGCGCCCCGAGCGCGCGGCGTACCGCTCGATCAGCTCGGCGGGCGAGGGGTGTCCGGGCGCCTCGGCGGTCGTGGACACCGGCGACCTCGGCAGGCCGAGCGGCGTGCTGTACATCACCAGCAGGCCCAGGTCGGTGAGCGGGTCGCCGAGGGTCGACATCTCCCAGTCGAGGATCGCCCTGATCGTGTCGTCGGGGCCGATCAGCACGTTGTCCAGCCGGAAGTCGCCGTGGACGACGGCCGGGGCGGGGGAGGTGGGCAGGGCGCGGCCGAGGGCCGCGTGCAGCTCGTCGACGCCCGCCAGCTCACGATTGCGGGAGGCGTCGAGCTGCTTGCCCCAGCGGCGGAGCTGGCGGTCCAGGAAGCCCTCCGGGCGCCCGAAGTCCTCGAGGCCGACGGCCGCCGGGTCCACCGCGTGCAGCTCGACCAGCGTGTCGACGAGCGAGAGCACGGCGCCCCGGGTCCGCGCCTCGCCGAGCGGGGCGAGCTGCTGGGCGGTGCGGTAGGGCGTGCCCTCGACGAACTCCATGACGTAGAACGGCGCCCCGAGCACCTCCTCGTCCTCGCACAGCAGCACTGGCCGGGGGACCGGCACGTCCGTCGGGTGCAGGGCGCTGATCACCCGGTGCTCGCGCTTCATGTCGTGCGCGGTGGCCAGCACATGACCGAGTGGCGGCCGCCGGACGACCCACCGCGAGGCGCCGTCGGAGAGCGCGTAGGTGAGGTTCGACCGTCCGCCCTCGATCAGCCGGCCGGAGAGCGGGCCGTTCACCAGGCCGGGCCGCTCACGGTCGAGCAGCGCGCGCAGCCGGTCGAGATCGAGTCCGGGCGGGTGGTCCGCGCTCATACATCACTCCTACGAACGGGTGAACAGGAACGCGTCTTATGATGCCGACCGGTCGGTATGCCGTCCAGTGCACGTGCCGAACCTGGCCCCGAACGTGACCGGAGCCACGATAATCGCCGCGCCGCGCGCGCGGCGGGTGGTCATGGCGGCAGTCTTCGGGGTACGGGTGAGGGCGACGCAGACGCTGTCACGCGAACGGTGCACATCCCGGCATACCGGTTGCGTGGCACACGAGGACCCCGGAGGGTCGTGGGCATGAAGGCCATCAGCTACAGCCGCTACGGCGGGCCCGAGGTGCTGGAGTACGGCGAGGTGGACGACCCCAAGGTCGGACCCGACTCGGTGCTGGTCAAGGTCCGCGCCGCGGCCGTCAACCCGGTCGACTGGAAGTGCCGCGAGGGCTACCTGGACCAGATCCTGGCCGCCGTCTTCCCGGTGATCCCCGGCTGGGACGTCAGCGGAGTGGTGGTGCGGCCAGGCGCCTCGGTACCGGAGTTCTCCGTCGGCGACGAGGTCATCGGCTACGTCCGCGAGGACTTCCTGTCCCGGGGCACCTTCGCCGAGTACGTCGCCGCGCCCGTGCGCACCCTGGCCCGCAAGCCGCGCAACCTCTCCTTCGAGGAGGCGGCCGGGCTGCCGCTGGCCGGGCTGACGGCCTACCAGGTCCTGGTCAAGGCCCTGGAGGTCAAGCGCGGCGAGACCGTCCTGGTGCACGCGGCGGCCGGCGGGGTCGGCTCACTGGCCGTCCAGATCGCCGCCCACCTCGGCGCCCGGGTGATCGGCACGGCGAGCGAGCACAACCACGACTTCGTGCGCGGGATCGGCGGCGAGCCGGTGAGCTACGGCGAGGGCCTGGCCGAGCGGGTGCGCGGGCTCGCCCCCGAGGGCGTGGACGCCGTCTTCGACACCATCGGCGGCGACACCCTGAAGGTCTCGGCCAACCTGCTCGCCCCGGAGGGCCGGCTGGTGTCGATCGCCGACCCGGAGGTGGTCGGGTTCGGCGGCCGTTACCACTTCGTCCGGCCCGACGCCGAGGACCTGCGCAAGCTGTCCGAACTGGCCGAGCAGGGCGTGGTGTCCGTGCACGTCCAGGAGGCCTTCCCGCTGGAGCGGGCGGCCGACGCGCACCGGCTGAACCAGGAGGGGCGCACCCGCGGGAAGATCGTGGTGACGGTCGACTGGGAGACCGAGGGAACCTCCTAGAGTCCGAGGGCCGCTCCCGAGGGACGTCCTCAGGCGACCGGGAACGCCCGCTCAGACCACCAGCACGACCGCGCACACGGCCATCGCCACCGCGCACAGCGCGGCCGCCGTGGCGTGCCGCGGCGCGAGCGCGGGCGGCCGGGCCTCGGCCGCCAGGGCGCGGATGCGATGGTGGGCCACCCGCAGGAAGCCCAGCCAGAGCGCACAGCACAGCGCGCATCCGACGACCGCGGTGGCGGACGCCCCGCCGTGCAGCGCGGCCCTCACCGCGAGCACGGCGGCCACGGCGGCCGACAGCGTCGTACGCCGCCAGGCCAGCCGGGTGCGCTCCGGCTGCAGACCCGGATCACGGCCGGCCGTGCTCACCCCGCCCATCCGACCAGCACCACCACGACCATCGCGACCGCCACCACCGCCACGACCAGGCTCAGCACCGCCGGGAACCGGGAGGCCGGCAGGTCCTCGCCCCGCCGCATCGCCCGTTCGCAGCGCACATAGTGGTTCACCGCGCGCAGCGAACACAGCACCCCCGCGCCGAGCAGCGCGAGCGCGAGGCCGACCCGCCACGCCCAGCGCAGGTCCGGCAGGAACTGGTCCACCGCGAATCCCCCGCCGATCAGCGCGAGCGCGGTCCGCAGCCAGGCCAGGAACGTGCGCTCGTTGGCCAGCGAGAACCGGTAGTCGGGCGTACCGCCCTCTTCGCGCACCCGCTCCGGGGCGAACCAGAGCCGGACGTTGCGTACGAACTCACTCACGCGCAGGACCCTACCGGGGTGTCACCGGGCCGACCGGAACGCCCGCAGCCGCTCGTAGGCCGCCACGCCGTCCGGTACCCACTCCCACTCGCCGAGCCGCCGCTCCACCTCGTCCGCGGACAGGAAGCCGTGCCACTGCACCTCCTCCACCTGGGGCCGCACGGGAAGGTCGCAGCGCACCTCGTACACCGCCGACCACCAGCTCTTCCCGGCCCCGTCGTCGTAGAGGAACTTGAAGAGGAACTCCGGCCGGGGCAGGCCCGACACGCCCAGTTCCTCCTCGGCCTCGCGCAGCGCCGCCGAGTCGTAGGACTCGCCCGCGCCCACCACACCGCCGACGAACATGTCGTACAGGGAGGGGAAGACGAGCTTGGTGGGGGTGCGGCGGTGCACGAACAGGCGCCCGGCCGCGTCCCGGGCCTGGATGAAGACACACCGGTGGCGCAGGCCCCGGGCGTATGCCTCGCCGCGCGGGACCCGGGCGACCACCCGGTCGTTCTCGTCGACGATGTCGAGGATCTCGTCAGCAGGGTTCATGCCCGTATCCAAGCAGGGGCCCGACGCGCGGGCTCAGCGTGACTGGAGGTCCCGGGCGCGCTCCGCGTCCGCCGCGCCGGACGGCATCGCCGGATGCAGCCCGAGCAGCACGATGCCCGCGACGATCGCCGCGAGCCCCGCCGACTCCCAGGCCAGCGCCCCGGTGTCGGTGCGCAGCCGGTCGCCGAGGAAGCCCACTCCGCACAGGATGCCGGCCAGCGGCTGGGCCGCGGTGAGCGCCGGCAGCGACATGCGCAGCTCAGCCGTCTCGAACGCGCTCTGCACCAGGACCAGTCCCGTGACGCCCAGCGCGAGCACGCCGTACGGCTGCCACCCGGTCAGCAGCTCCGTGAAGCCGCCCGCCGAGAAGCGGGTGCCGCTGATCCGGGTGAGCGCGTCCTGCACGCCGTAGAGCAGCCCGGCCGCCGTGGCCAGCAGCACCGGGCCCCCGTTCAGCCGGGACCGCTTCGCCCAGGTGGTGAGCACCAGGGCCGCGCCGAGCATCACGCCGATGATCAGCCAGTGCCGCACCGGGTCGGTGACGGCGCTGCCCCCGCGTGGCTCGCCCGCCACGATGAACACGCTCACCCCGCCCGCGAGCAGCACGAGCCCGGCCCAGCCCTGACGGCCGAGCGACTTCCTGGTGAGCAGGCGCGACAGGGCGAGCGCGAACAGGAGGTTCGTCGCGAGCAGCGGTTCGACCAGCGAGATCTCGCCCTTGCCGAGGGCGACGGCACCGAGCACCATGCCGGCCACCATCAGGGCGATGCCGCCCAGCCAGCGCGGCACCCGCATCAGGTCCAGCAGCAGCCGGAACGACAGGAAGTCGCCGAGGGGAGCCTGCTGCGCGGCGCTCTGCTGGAGCACGAACCCGAAGCCCACGCAGCAGGCGGCGCTCACAGCGAGCAGGACAACCAGAACGGACACGCTGCGTACCTCGATCATCCGGCCGGACCACGGGCGCTTGGGGCCTGTCCGGCGGATCATGCCGGAATCGCGGGGCGTGGCAGGCCCATCTGCGGCGGCTGGACGCACCACGCCCCGCTCACCAGCACTGACAAGACACCGGAGCCCGGAGCCGGCCTGATCCGCCGGAACGACCCCGGTGGCCGACTGTAGCGCTCCCGGGACACCGTGCCATGGCGTACGCCACACCGTCCCGTCCGCCCGCCACCCGGATCCGGCGGCGACCAGCGCGTCCGTGCCCCAAGTGCCCAGCGCCACAAGCTGGTTGAAGAGGGCAACACTCCGGTTCCGCTTGACGCAAACCTTGGCTGGGGGTTTGCTGTGCGTGATCGGTCGATGGCAGCCCGAGAAACAGGAAGTCCCGCGGTGCCCCCAATCCCGTCTCTGCTCGGCGCCCGCCGTGCCCTCCCGCACCAGCCGGGCGACACCGCCCCGGAGGACTCCGGCGCCTTCGACGAGGCCGCGGACGACGCCGAACTCCTCGCCGCCCGCACCTCGCTGGCCCAGGGCCGGCGACAGGCCACCCGCGCCCTGCTGCGGCGCACCGGCGACGACTGGGACCGCCGGGGCCACCGCCTCACCGTGCTCGCCGGCGCGCCGTACGCCGCCGCCTGGGCCCAGGACTGGCTGCTCGCCGAACCGGACTCGCCCGACGCCGCCGCCCTGCACGCCCTGGCACTGGTCCGGCGGACCTTGGGCGGCAAGGAGAGCCCCGACCGGGCCCGCGCCGCCTGCCGCACCGCGGCCGCTCTGGCCCCCGCCGACCCCACCCCCTGGCTCGGCCTGCTCCTGCTCTCGCGCACCCTGGGCCCCGAACGCGAACTGCTGCGCGCCTTCGCGGAACTGCGCGAGCGCCACCCCGAACACCACCACGCCCACCACCTGCTGGTCGCCCGGCTCGCCGAGCGGCCCCAGGGCGGCCGGGCCGAGTCCCACGAGGCGTACGACCTCGCCGAGCGGGCCGCCGCCGAGGCCCCCGCCGACTCCCCGCTGGCCGTCCTCCCGGTCGTCGCGTACGCCGAGCGCTACCGCGTCCTGGCCGCCACCGGCCTGGCCCCCGCCGACCCGTCCCGCAGCGGGCACTGGTCGGGCCCGCGGGCCCGCCGTGTCCTGCGCGCGGCCTTCGACTGGTGGCTGGAGTGGGAACACGACGAACACCCCCGCCGCCACACCGACCTCAACCACCTCGCCTTCGCCGTGTCCTGCGCCGGCCGCCCGGCCGAGGCGGCGGCCCTGTTCCGGCGCATCGGCCGGCACGCCACCCCCGTCCCCTGGTCGTACCCGCACCGCGAGCCGTGGCCGGCCTTCCGCGCGGCCCGCGCCCGTGCGCTGGGCGGACGCCCGTACCCGCGCGGCGGGAGCGCTCCCGCACCCGGGCGGGAAGTCCTTACGGAACTCTGACCGATGCCCGCACACGCTGGCCCCGCCCCGGCCGGAAGTGCTCGAATGAACACGTGAACCCCGAACCGCCCGAGGACCCCGGCGCCCAGGGCCGGCCCGTCGGCCGACGCGTCTTCCTCGGCACCCTCGCCCTGGGAGCGCTGGGCGTCGCCACCGCTCCGGTGGTGCAACGCGGCCTCGAGGGCTTCCTCGGCGGCCTCTCCGGCGACGATCCGACGGGCCTGACCGGCCTGCTGCCCAACGGCGGCGGCTTCCGCTACTACTCGGTGGCCGCGTCCGTCCCGCACAAGAGCCCCGCGGACTACCGGCTCACCGTCGACGGCCTGGTCGACCACCCGCGCACCTACACCCTCGCCGACCTGCGCGCGCTGCCGCAGACCCGGCTGGTCAGGGACGTCCAGTGCGTCACCGGCTGGCGGGTCCCGGGCACCCCCTTCCAGGGCGTGACGCTCTCCCTGCTGCTGGACGCGGCCGGAGTACGGGCCGCCGGCCGGGCGGTCCGCTTCACCTGCTTCGACGGCACCTACACCGAGAGCCTCACCCTCGACCAGGCCCGCCGCCGGGACGTCCTGGTCGCCCTGCGCATGCAGGACAAGGACATCGGCCACGACCACGGCGGCCCCGTCCGCCTCTACGTCGCGCCCATGTACTTCTACAAGTCCGCGAAATGGCTCTCCGGCATCACCGTGACCGACCACGTCCGGCCCGGCTACTGGGAGCGGCTCGGCTACGACGTCGACGCCTGGGTCGGCCGGTCGAACGGACGGACCGATGAGCCTACGAGCTGACACCCCGGCACCGCCGGACTCCCGCGTCCGCCGCTTCGGGCCGGCCCAGCGCTGGGTGCACCGCGGCACGGCCGCGCTGATGGGCGTGTGCGTGCTCACCGCGGCCTGCCTATATATCCCGCAGCTCGCCGTGCTCGTCGGCCGCCGCGAACTGGTCGTCCGGGTCCACGAGTGGGCCGGGCTCGCCCTGCCCGTCCCCGTGCTGCTGGGCCTCGCCTCCCGCGCCTTCCGAGCCGACCTGCGCTTCCTCAACCGCTTCGGCCCGCACGACCGCGTCTGGCTGTGGGCCGCGCTCAGCCGGGACAAGCGCCGCTCCTCGCGGCCGGCGGCCAAGTTCAACGCAGGCCAGAAGGTCTACGCCGCCTGGATCGCCGGTGCCACGCTGGTCATGCTCGGCACCGGCCTGATGATGTGGTTCACCCATCTCACCCCGCTGGTCTGGCGGACCTCGGCGACCTTCGTGCACGACTGGCTGGCCCTGACCATCGGCGTGGTGCTGGCCGGCCACATCGGCATGGCGCTCGGAGACCCGGAGGCGCGGCGCGGGCTGCGGACCGGCACGGTGAGCAGACGGTGGGCCGAGCGGGAACACCCGCTGTGGCGCCCCTGAAACGGGACTCACCCCCTCCTCGGCCGCCGAGGAGGGGGTGAGCGGTGTCTGCGCGCCTACGTGTGCAGCGCCTATGTGTACCGCGCCTATATGACGAGTGACAGCAGCAGGACCAGCCCGCCCGCGACCACCGAGATGATCGTCTCCATCACCGACCAGGTCTTCACGGTCTGCCCGACGCTCAGCCCGAAGTACTCCTTCACCAGCCAGAAACCGGCGTCGTTGACATGGCTGAAGAAGAGCGAGCCGGCGCCGATGGCGAGGACCAGCAGAGCGGAGTGGGTGGTCGACATGTCGGCCGCGAGCGGCGCGACCAGACCGGCCGCCGAGACCGTCGCCACCGTCGCCGAGCCGGTGGCCAGCCGGATCACGACCGCGATCAGCCAGGCCAGCAGCAGGGCCGGGATCGACCAGTCCTTGGAGATGTCCAGGATCATCTGGCCCACTCCGCAGTCGATCAGCGTCTGCTTGAAGCCGCCGCCGGCGCCCACGATCAGCAGGATGCCGGCGATCGGCATCAGGCCCTTCTCGACCGTCTGCTGCAGGCGCTCCTTGCTGAACCCGGCGGGTCGGCCCAGCGTGAAGAAGCCGACGATGACGGCGGCGAGCAGCGCGATCAGCGGGGAACCCACCACGTCGAAGACCCGCTGGGTCATGTTCGCGGTGTCGTCCACCACGATGTCCACCAGCGCCTTGGCCAGCATCAGCACCACCGGGAGCAGCACGGTGGCCAGCGTCGGGCCGAAGCCCGGACGGTGCTTCAGCTCCTCGGACGGGCGCTGCGGGAGCATCCGCTCGGGAGCCGGGACGTCCACCCAGCGGGCGGCGAAGCGCGAGAACACCGGACCGGCGATGATCACCGTGGGGATGGCGACCAGGATGCCGAGCGCCAGCGTGACACCCAGGTTGGCCTTGACCGCGTCGATCGCGACGAGCGGGCCGGGGTGCGGCGGGATCAGGCCGTGCATCACGGACAGACCGGCGAGCGCCGGGATGCCGATGCGCATCAGGGAGTAGTTGCCGCGCTTGGCGACCATCAGCACGACGGGGATCAGCAGCACGATGCCGACCTCGAAGAACAGCGGCAGACCGATCACGGACGCGATCAGCACCATCGCCCACGGCATCGACCGCCCGCCGGCCTTGGCGAGGATCGTGTCGACGAGTTGGTCGGCGCCGCCGGAGTCGGCGAGGAGCTTGCCCAGGATCGCCCCGAGCGCGATCAGGACGCCCACGCCGGCCACGGTGCTGCCGAGCCCGGTGGTGAAACTGACGATGGCCTTGTCCAGCGGGGCCCCGGCGACCGCGCCGAGCGCCAGTGACCCGATGGTCAGCGAGAGGAAGGCATGGAGCTTGAACTTGGTGATGAGCAGCACGATGACGGCGATGCCCACCAGGACGGCGATGCCGAGCTGGGCATGGCCGGCGGAGGTGATCGGCGGAGGTGCGTCCGCTGCCAGCATCTCGACGCTGAGTCTGGTCACGGGGGTTCCCTTGCAGGTACGGGGGACGGGGGTGAGGTGTTACTCGGAGGTGTCGGAAAACGCGTCGAGGGCCCGCACGGCGCGTGCGGTGATCTCCTCGGGGCTGCCGCTGACGTCCACGGCCACTCCGGCCTCGTCCGGTTCCAGCGGCTGCAGCGTGGCGAACTGGGAGTCCAGCAGCGCGGTCGGCATGAAGTGACCCTGCCGGTGCGACATCCGGTCCTCGATCAGCTCGCGGTCGCCCGTGAGGTGGAGGAACACCACTCCCGGAGCGACGGCCCTGAGCCGGTCGCGGTACGACCGCTTCAGCGCCGAGCTGCTGACCACCCCGCCGAGCCCGGACCGCCCGTCCGCCCAGTGCCCGATGGCTTCCAGCCACGGCCACCGGTCGGCGTCCTCGAGCGGAACGCCGGCCGTCATCTTCTCGATGTTGGCCCGCGGGTGGAAGTCGTCGCCCTCGGCGTACGGGACACCCAGCCGGGCGGCGAGCAACGGACCGATCGTGGTCTTGCCCGTCCCGGCGACGCCCATCACGACGACGACCTGGGGGGTGCGCATGACTGCCTCGCTGTCTTCCTCGACATCCGACGCCACTTCGGCGTCGCCACACTGAAACCTATTAGGTACGACGAATTCAAGAGTGTGTGACATATAAGTCTGACTTTTTGTCGCCGTGATCCAGGCCGTACGCTGACTCCATGAGCACACCGGGCCGGGGGCTGCACGGCCACGTACTGGACACCCTCGGTCCCGCGATCACCGCGGGTGACTACCCGCCGGGCAGCGTGCTGCGCACCGACGAGCTGGCACAGCACTTCGAGGTCTCACGCTCCGTGATGCGCGAGGCCGTCCGGGTGCTGGAGTCCATGCACCTGGTCGAGTCCCGCCGCCGGGTCGGCGTCACCGTCCGCCCCAAGTGCGAGTGGAACGTCTACGACCCGCAGGTCATCCGGTGGCGTCTGGCGGGCGCCGACCGCCCGCACCAGCTGCGCTCCCTGACCGTGCTGCGCTCCGCGGTCGAACCGGTGGCCGCCGGCCTCGCCGCCACCCACGCCACGCCCGAGCAGTGCGCCGAACTCACCGAGTGCGCCCTCGGGATGGTGGCCAACTCACGCGGACACCGGCTGCAGGACTACCTGGTCCACGACATCGCCTTCCACCGGGTCATCCTCACCGCCTCCGGCAACGAGATGTTCGCCCGCCTCGGCGACGTCGTCGCGGAGGTGCTGGCCGGGCGCACCCACCACGAGGTCATGTTCGAGGACCCCGACCCGGCGGCCGTCACCCTGCACGTCCAGGTCGCCGAGGCGGTCCGCGAAGGCGACCGCACCCGCGCCGAACGGCTCACCAGGGAGATCACCGAGGGCGCCCTCCAGGAACTGGACATCCTGGCGCCCTGACGTCCCGGAACCGCGGTGGTCCGGACGTCCGCGGCCGGGATCAGTCGAGGAAGTCCCCGTCGACGTACACCCACGCCCCGTCCACCCGCTCGAACCGGCTCCGCTCATGCAGCGAACCGCCCCGGTAGGAGGCCCGGAAGGTCACCGTCCCCGCGCGGTGGAACGCCGAACCCTCCCCGGTCTCCAGGATCTCCAGCCCCGTCCACTTCATCCGGGGATCCAGCTCCAGCCGCTCGGGGCGGGTGCGGGGATGCCACGTCCGCAGCAGATACGCCGCGTCCCCCCGGACGAACGCGCTGTACCGCGACCGCATCAGCGCCTCGGCGGTCGGAGCTGCGGCCGCCCCGGAGTGGAAACGGCCGCAGCAGGCGTCGTAGGGCAGGGGAAGTCCGCAGAAGCAGGCGCGCGTGGTCATGCCCCTCATTCTGCCCAAGCCGCCGCGCCGGTCCGCCGCCGGTGCGGCGGACGCCCGGCCGGTGCACAGTGGAAGGGGTGACGCGCGCGCGGTGCGTCCCGTTGGCCTCGCAGCGCAGTGAGGAGAGGCGGACGATGAGTCGACCCCTGAGCAGCCGTCCTCCGTCCGTCAAGGAATGGCGGCTGAACCTGTACCTGTCCGAACACGACCCGGACACCACCGCCCGGATCGTCCTGGACACCGGAGACAACGTCCTGGAGAGCCACGCCGAGGCCCGCCGCAACCCCTACGACACGGCGGTGCCCGACATCGGCGACGAACTCGCCGCCGGACGCGCGCTGATCGCCATGGGCCGGGTGCTGCTGCGCGCGGCCGCTGGCGACATGAAGGACATGGGCGCGACCGACCGGGAGGCTCCCGTGCCCCTCTGGCTGTCCCGGGAATGAGGGAGCCCATCGTGCTCTTCACCGACCGGCTCGAGGCGGGACGGCGACTGGGCGCCCGCCTCGAGTACCTCAGAGGCCAGGACGTCGTGGTGCTCGGACTGCCCCGTGGCGGGATCCCGGTCGGCGCGCAGGTCGCCGAGGCCCTCGACGCCCCGCTGGACGTCTGCCTGGTCCGCAAGCTGGGCGTGCCCCACCAGCCGGAGCTGGGCATGGGCGCGATCGGCGAGGACGGCGTCCGCGTCATCAACCAGGAGGTGCTGCGCGGCAGCGGGGCATCCGAAGCCGACCTGGAACGGGTCGAGGCGCACGAGCGCGCCGTCCTGGCGCAGCGCGCCGCCCGCTACCGCGGCGACCGCCGGCCGGCCGACGTCGCCGGCCGGACCGCCGTCATCGTCGACGACGGCGTCGCCACCGGCTCCACCGCGCGGGTCGCCTGCCGGATCGCCCGGGCCCGCGGCGCCGCCCGGATCGTGCTCGCGGTGCCCGTCGCACCCTGGGACTTCCCGCACCGGCTCGCCGGGGAGGCCGACGACCTGGTCTGCCTGGCCACCCCGGCGGACTTCTACGCGATCGGCCAGTTCTACGGCGACTTCACCCAGGTCGCCGACGACGAGGTCACCGCCTGGCTGCGGCAGGCGGCCCACCGCCACGAACGCTTCGCCGGCACCGGCCCCGGGGACCGGGAGGTCGAGATCGCCGCCGGAGCCGTCCGGCTGCGCGGGCGGCTCACGCTGCCCGCGGGCGCGACGGGAGTCGTGGCCTTCGCCCACGGCAGCGGCAGCGGCCGGCACAGCCCCCGCAACCGGTTCGTAGCCGGCGGACTGAACCGGGCCGGACTCGGCACCCTGCTGTTCGACCTGCTCACCGAGGACGAGGAACACGACCGGGCCAACGTCTTCGACATCGGACTGCTGGCCGGCCGGCTCTCCGACGTCACCCGGTGGCTGCGCGAGGAGCCCGACACCGAAGGGCTCGCGGTGGGCTACTTCGGCGCCAGCACCGGCGCGGCCGCCGCCCTGTGGGCCGCCGCCGAACCGTCGGCCCGCCCCGCCGCCGTCGTCTCCCGCGGGGGCCGCCCCGACCTCGCCGGAGCCCGGCTGCCCGAAGTGACCGCGCCCACCCTGCTCATCGTGGGCGGCGCCGACCGGCAGGTGCTCGAACTCAACCGGGAGGCGCAGGCCGCGCTGCGCTGCGAGAGCCGGCTCGAGGTGGTGCCCGGCGCCACCCATCTCTTCGAGGAGCCCGGCACGCTGGAGAGGGTGACCGAACTGGCCCGCGACTGGTTCGCCGACCACATGGCCCCGGCGCACGTGTAGGCCGGGACCATGCGCGAGGGCGCCGTCACCCTGTTCCTCGCCGGTGACGTCATGCTCGGCCGGGGCGTAGACCAGATCCTCCCGCACCCCGGCGACCCCGCCCTGCGGGAGGACTACGTGCACGACGCCCGGGACTACGTGGCCCTCGCCGAGGCCGTGAACGGCCCGATACCCCGACCGGTGGACCCGGGCTGGCCCTGGGGCGAGGCACTGCCCTGCCTGGACCGGGCCGCGCCCGAGGTACGGGTGATCAACCTGGAGACCGCCGTCACCCAGGACGGCGACTTCGCCCCGGGCAAGGCCGTCCACTACCGCATGAACCCGGCGAACCTCTCCTGTCTCGCCGCGGCCCGCCCCGACGTCTGCGTCCTCGCCAACAACCACGTGCTCGACTTCGGGCCGCCCGGCCTGGCGGAGACGCTGGACAGCCTGGCGGGAGCAGGGCTGCGCACGGCCGGAGCGGGCCTCGACGCGGTCGCGGCCTGGCGGCCCGCCGCCGTGCCCCTGAAGTCGGGCGGGCGCGTCCTCGTCTTCTCCTTCGGGATGCCCTCCAGCGGTATCCCGCACGGCTGGGCCGCCACCGCCGACCGCTCCGGGGTGGCCCTGATCGCGGCGCCGACCCCGGCCGGCGCGGCCGCCTTCACCGACTGCCTGCGCCAGCTCCGGCGGCCCGCCGACCTCGTCGTCGCCTCCGTCCACTGGGGCCCCAACTGGGGATACGGCGTCCCCGGCGGCGAGGTCCGCTTCGCCCACGCCCTGGTCGACGCCGGTGTGGACGTCGTCCACGGCCACTCCTCCCACCACGCGCGCGCCCCCGAGGTGTACCGGGGCCGGCTCGTCCTGTACGGCTGCGGCGACCTCGTCGACGACTACGAGGGCATCAGCGGCTACGAGCGCTACCGTGACGACCTGCGCCTGCTGTACCTGGTGACCCTCGAGGAGGGCACCGGCCGGCTGACCCGCCTGCGGATGGTGCCCCTGCGGGCCCGCCGGATGCGCCTGGAACACGCCTCGGCCGAGGACACCGCCTGGCTGAGCACCGTGCTCGACCGGTGCGCCCGCGACCTCGGCACCCGTGTCGAGCGGAGCGACGACGGCACCCTCACCGCACGGCCCCTGCGCGCCACCGCGCCCCGCTGAGAAGCGTCCGTCTCGCGGCCCGGACGGCGTCCGCCCCTCAGGGCACGCGAAAGCAGGGCATGCAAAAGGCCCCCGCAGAGCAGGGGCCTCGCTGGTGTCCGAGGGGGGACTTGAACCCCCACGCCCGATAAAGGGCACTAGCACCTCAAGCTAGCGCGTCTGCCATTCCGCCACCCGGACAAGGTGTCTGTCGTGCGGGGTTTCCCCCGCGGCGACGAAGGAAAGACTACCAGGCTTTCGCGGGCGGCCGATCACGCCCCGTCCACGGAACCCGTCCGGCGTGAACGGCGCGTGACGGGCCGGGTCCGGTCTTGGGCGCGGGGAGGGGCCGGGGGGAGGATGGACAGGACCACCAGCAGTGACAGTGGGAGGAATCAGCGTGAGCGAGACGGACACGGCCAGGGGCGTCACCGGCGAGGACGAGGTCGTGGACCTCTGCCGCGAGCTGATCCGGTTCGACACCAGCAACTACGGCGACCACTCGGGGCCCGGCGAACGGGCGGCCGCCGAGTACGTCGCCGGGAAGCTCGCCGAGGTCGGGCTGGAGCCGGAGATCTTCGAGTCGCACCCCGGACGCGCCTCCACCGTGGCCCGCATCGAGGGTGAGGACCCGTCCCGGCCCGCGCTGCTGATCCACGGCCACCTGGACGTCGTACCGGCCAACGCCCACGACTGGACCCACGACCCCTTCTCCGGCGAGGTCGCCGACGGGTGTGTGTGGGGGCGCGGGGCCGTCGACATGAAGGACATGGACGCGATGACCCTCGCGGTCGTGCGCGACCGGCTCAGGAGCGGACGCCGGCCCCCGCGCGACATCGTGGTCGCCTTCCTCGCCGACGAGGAGGCGGGCGGCACGTACGGCGCGCGCCACCTCGTCGACAACCACCCCGGCCTGTTCGAGGGCGTCACCGAGGCGATCAGCGAGGTGGGCGGTTTCTCGTTCACGGTGAACGAGCAGCGGCGGCTCTATCTGATCCAGACGGCCGAGAAGGGCATGCACTGGATGAAGCTGACCGTGGCCGGCACCGCCGGGCACGGGTCGATGATCCACCGGGACAACGCCATCACCGAGCTCTCCGAGGCCGTCGCCCGGGTCGGCCGGCACCGGTTCCCGGTCCGGGTCACCAAGACCACCCGGGCCTTCCTGGACGAGCTGGGCGACGCGCTCGGCACCGAGCTGGACCCGGAGAACATGGAGGCCACCCTCGCCAAGCTCGGCGGCATCGCCAAGCTCATCGGCGCGACCCTCTCCAACACCGCCAACCCCACCCAGCTCAACGCCGGTTACAAGGTCAACGTCATCCCCGGGGAGGCCACCGCGCACATCGACGGACGGTTCCTGCCGGGGCACGAGGAGGAGTTCCTCGGCGACCTCGACCGGCTCCTCGGGCCCCACGTCCGCCGCGAGGACGTGCACGCCGACAAGGCGGTCGAGACCACCTTCGACGGCGCGCTGGTCGAGGCCATGCAGTCCGCGCTGCTCGCCGAGGACCCCACCGCCAAGGCGATCCCCTACATGCTCTCCGGCGGCACCGACGCCAAGTCCTTCGACGACCTCGGCATCCGGGGCTTCGGCTTCGCGCCGCTGAAGCTGCCCCCGGAGCTGGACTTCGCCGGCATGTTCCACGGCGTGGACGAGCGGGTGCCGGTGGACGGGCTGAAGTTCGGTGTCCGGGTGCTCGACCGGTTCATCGACGCGTCGTGACGCCTTGGGCCGAGGTAATAGGGCGACTGTGCGAGGTCGACTGAGAAGAGTGAATGCGACGATAAGCTCGTAGCCCCATTACCCCCTCCTCGTTACAGGTGATGTGATCCCCGCACCTTGGGATCGCATTGCCAACTAGGAGGAATAAATGATCAAGAAGGTCGTCGCTGCCGCGGCCGCCACCGGTGGTCTGGTTCTCGCGGGCGCGGGCCTGGCCGTCGCCGACTCGGGTGCCCAGGGTGCCGCCGCGCACTCGCCGGGTGTCGTCTCCGGCAACGTCATCGAGGTACCCGTCCACGTTCCGGTGAACGTCTGCGGCAACACGGTCGACGTGATCGGGCTCCTGAACCCCGCCTTCGGCAACGGCTGCGTCAACGACTGACGCCGGCTCCCCGAGGGGCGTCTTTTACGAGCCGTCGGCCCCGGAGCGCGCGCCATGCGCTCCGGGGCCGACCGGCCTTTCTCCGCGGAATTCCTTTTTCGCGGATGGTGCAGAAATCATCGAAGGCAGGGGGGAATTCCGCAATGCGACAGAGTACCCGCAAGGGTCTGATGACCATGGCCGCCGCCACCGGCGTGATCGCCGCCGCGAGCGGCTACGCGCACGCCGACGCCGGCGCGGCCGGATCCGCCACCGGTTCGCCCGGCGTGCTGTCCGGCAACACCGTGCAGGCGCCGGTGCACGTGCCGGTGAACGTCTGCGGCAACACCGTGAACGTGGTCGGGCTCCTCAACCCGGCCATGGGCAACGCGTGCGCCAACCACGGCGGCAGCCGCTCGGGCGGCCACGGCAGGTCCGGCGGCTCCCACGCGAGCGGCCGCAGCGACCACTCGCCCGGCGTCGGCTCCGGCAACACCGTCCAGGTGCCGGTCGACGTCCCGGTGAACGTGTGCGGCAACAGCGTGAACGTCGTGGGCGCCGGCAACGCCGCCAAGGGCAACGACTGCGCCAACGGCGGCGGGCACCACAACCCGCCCGGCAACCCCGGACACCGGGGCCACCCCGGGAACCCGGGCACTCCGGGTCACCCCGGTACTCCGGGCCATCCCGGAACGCCTGGTCACCCGGGTACTCCGGGCCACCCTGGCACCCCGGGCACTCCCGGTCACCCGGGAACGCCGGCCACTCCGCCCGCCGACACCGGCCGGACGCCGCACGGTTCGTCCCAGGTCAGGACGCAGGACGGCGGCTCGGAGCGGTCCCTGGGCGGCGGTCAGCTCGCCCACACCGGAAGCGAGGTGCCGCTCGGGCTCGCGCTGCCGGCCGGCGCGGGCGCGCTGCTCGCGGGCGCGGTGCTGTACCGCAAGGCCCGGGCCTCCGCCTAGCCGGAACGCCGTGGCCGGAAGGCCGTGAACAGCGGAGCGGGCCCCGCCGTCCCGGCGGGGCCCGCTCCGCTGTTCACGCGGACTGCCTCACCACGTGGCCCGCACCTGGCGGATGATCCGTCGGCGCAACCGCACCTTGCGGCTGCCGTCACGCAGCAGGCTCAGTCGGTCCAACTCCCAGTGTCCGTACTCGGCATGGTCCGTCAGCAGGCGTGTGGCCTCCTTGCGGGACACCCCGCGAGGCACGTACACGTCGACAAATTCGTATTCCGGCATCGCATCTATTGTGCGGGCTGGTGCCCGGTACGGATAGCGTCTGCACTATGTCTGATGCTGCGCAGCCCACCGCTGCCGAGGTACGCGCCGCCGTCGAGGCGGTCAAGACCGCGCTCGACCGTCACCTGGCCGCGGTCGAACGCAGGACGGGGGAGGACGACCAGGCCGTCTACGAGGCGTTCAACGAGCTGGCGTCGGCCGCCGAGACGTACGACGAGCTGCTCTACGACCGCTACGACGAGGTCACGCCGTTCGAGATCCCAGGTGCGGAGGACTCGCTGCCGCCGTACGCGGGCCCCGGGGAACCGAACGCCGTCAGCGTGCTGATCCGCCGCGACTACTCCGTGGCGGAGCCACAGCGGCTGCTGGCCCAGGCCCAGCGGG
This sequence comes from Streptomyces sp. NPDC058145, assembly GCF_042884245.1. Taxonomy (NCBI): domain Bacteria; kingdom Bacillati; phylum Actinomycetota; class Actinomycetes; order Kitasatosporales; family Streptomycetaceae; genus Streptomyces; species Streptomyces sp. NPDC058145. Next base: position 97,974 of record NZ_JBHVUH010000008.1, read on the forward strand.
TCGAGGCGGCGGAGTACGAGGACGGCGAGGGCGCGAACGACGATGCCGCCGCCACCGTCCCCGGGGCGCTCGGTGTCCTCTTCGGCGAGTTCGAACCGGACGAGATCGCCTCCCGGCACAAGGAGTTCGGCCTGGAGGAGGGCGACTCCACGCTCTGGGTCACCGCCGTTGACGAGCCGGCCGAACCCGGTGAGTGGCTGGAGGCCCCCTTCGACCAGGTCGACCCGGAGCGGGTGCTGTGCCGGTTCGACGTCAGCGCGGTGTTCGACGAGGACCACGAGGACGACGACGAGGACCACGAGGACCCCGAGGACGACGACGAGGGCCTCGACGAGCTGGACGCGGACGACGAACTGGACGGCGACGACGATCTGGAGCCGCTGGACGCCGAGCGGTGACCCGGTCCGGCGGTGGGGGCCGGGGGCCGGGGCCGGGGGGGCCCCCCCCCCCCCCCCCGGGGGGGGCCCCCGGGCCCCGGCCCCCCCCCCCGGCGCCGCGGGGGCCCCGCGGGGGGGGGGCCCCCCCCGCCCCCGGCCCCCCCCCCCACCGCCGGCCTCCGCCGGGTGCGAAGCCGGCGGCCCGGTCAGCCCGCCGCGGGGACCTGGGCGCGCAGCAACGTCTGCAGACGGGTCGTCCGGGGCTTGGCCGGGACCTCCGCCACGGCCCTCGGCAGTGCCTGTTCCACACCGTGCACCACTGACACATGGCGCTCGGCCCGGCCGAAGGCCGTGTACACCCAGGGTCTGGTGAGGGTCTGCGCGGCGTCCCCGGGCAGTACCACCACCGCGGCCGGCCAGCGGCCGCCCACCGCCTGATGCGCGGTCAGCGCCCAGCCGTGCCGCACCGACTGCTCCACCCGCTCCCGGGGCACGACGACGGGCTCGCCCGCGCACTCCAGACGCAGCCCGTCGGCGTCGGCGTTCACCACGCGGCCCGGCACCGTACGGCCCGGGGCGGGGGAGTAGGCGATCCGGTCGCCGGGGTCGAAGCCGCCGAAGCGGCCGGGCCCCGGGTTGAGGCGTTCCTTCAGAGCGGCGTTCAGGGCCCGGGTGCCGGCGGCGCCGCCGTGACCCGGGGTGATCACCACCGTCTGCTCGGGCGGCACCCCGATCGCCCGCGGCACCGAGTCCGCGACCAGTTGCACCGTCCGGTGCACTGCCTCGCCCGCGTCCCGCACCGGAACGATGACGATCTCCTTGCCGGGCGCCTCCACCTGGTTCAGCTCGCCGGCCCCGATGCCGGAGACCAGCTCGCCCAGCGGGCCGGGGTCGGGAGTGCGGGAGGCGAGCTGCGGGCAGGCGCGGGCGGCCAGCAGATCGGCGAAGACCCGGCCGGGCCCGGCCGACCACAGCACCGCGGGGTCGCCGCTGAGCACCAGCCGGGCCCCGTCGGGCAGCGACTCCACCAGCATCGCGCCGCTCTCCACGTCGAGTTGGGGCGCGTCCAGCACGATCAGCAGATCCATGTCCAGCGCGCCCTCCGCGTCCCGGCCGGGCCCCTCGGTCCCGGAGAGGACACCGGCGACCGTGCCGACAGCCGGGGCGCCCTCTGCGTCACCGAGCAGCGCGGCGAGGCGGCGGCTGCCGCCCGGGGTGTGGCAGACGGCGAAGGCACGCAGCCCGGCGGCCCGGGCCGCACCGAGCAGCGCGGCCGGTTCGGCGCGGGCCGCCTCGCCGCCGGTGTGCAGCACCAGAGCGTGCCCGGCGACCGCGCGGGCCAGTTCGACCGCGCCGCCGGACGCCCGGGCGGTGACCGCCTCCCACGGCCCGGTGGTCTCCTTCGGCAACGAGCTGACCAGCCGGGCCAGGCCGTCGGCGAGGCTCTCCTCGGCGAGCGCGTACCGCTCCAGACCGGCGAGGACCCGGACCGGGCGCTCCTCCTCCTCGCCGTCCTCCTCCCGCGGGGCCGGGGCGCCCGGCTCCTCCAGGGCGTCCTGGAAGACCAGCGCCTCCGCCTCGGCGATCGTGCTCTGCACCGCCGCGTCCGGGTCCGGCACGCCGCGCTGCGCCAGGGCCGCGGTGAGCGCCGTCAGTTCGAGCGCGGTGTGCCCGGCGAGCGCCGCCTGCTCCAGGAGCCAGACGGTCACCGCGCGGCCCCGCCGTTCGTCGTCCGGGCGGCACTCCGCGCCGAGCAGCGCCCGCGCGAACCCGTCGGCCTGCTCCGGCCGCACCCCGCCGATCCGCAGCAGCTGCCAGGGGTCCTCGCGCAGCACGGTGTCGGCGCCCTCGCCGAGTCCCGTTGCGGCCTGGACGGCCAGGGCCTCGGGCGCCCCGCCCTCGGCGAGCACCCGCCGCACGGCCTCGACGGTCTCGGACCCGGGCGCGTGGGCGGCGGGCGCCGCGGCGGGGGCGGGCTGCTGCGGCCGCCGGACCGGCTCGGGGGCCGGGCGGCGGGGGACCGGCGCGGGTTCGGCGAAGACCGCGGCGGTCGGCTGCTCGCCGCTCTCCACCGCCCGGACCGCGGCGAGCAGGTCGGCCGCCTTCCCGCTGAGGGCGGTGCCGCTCGCGATGGGCGTCTTCCGCTCGGACTTGCGCCGCTCGATCCGTTCCCGCTCCAGCCGCTGCGCGGCCAGCTCGGCCTCCGCCTCGGACGGCTCGGGCCCGCCCGCGTCGCCCGCTGGCTGCGCACCCGTGCTCCCCGGGTCGTCCCCGGTCGCCGTGCCCTGCTCCGGGGTCCGCTCAGTGTCCGGGCTCTCCGGGGTGTCCGGGGCCTCGGGCGCGGTGTCCTCCGTGGTCTCCGGCTCCGTGCTCACAGCGTGCTCCAGTCGTGATCGGGATAGCGGTGCACGGGCGCCGACACATCGTCCAGCGCCCGGCAGATCTCGTCAGGAAGACTAAGCGCCTCCACTGACAGTGCCGCCGTGAGCTGCTGCGCGTTGCGCGCGCCGACGATCGGGGCGGCGACCCCGGGCCGGTCCCTGACCCAGGCGAGGGCCACCTGGAGCGGGGTGACCGCGAGCCCGTCCGCGGCCGTCGTGACGGCGTCGACGATGTGGGAGGCGGTGTCGTCGAGGTACGGCTCGACGAACGGCGCGAGGTGCTCGGAGGCACCGCGCGAGTCCACCGGAGTGGTGTGCCGGTACTTGCCGGTGAGCACACCGCGGCCCAGCGGGGAGGAGGGCAGCAGACCGACGCCCAGGTCGAGCGCGGCGGGCAGCACCTCGCGCTCGGCGCCGCGCTGGAGCAGCGAGTACTCGAGCTGCGTGCCGGCCAGCGGGGTGCGCCCCGGCGCGGCGAGCTGCCAGGTGGCCGCCTTGGCGAGCTGCCAGCCGCAGAAGTTGGCGACGCCCACGTACCGGGCCCGGCCGCTGCTCACCGCCAGGTCGAGGGCCTGGAGGGTCTCCTCCAGCGGGGTGCCGGGATCGTGGGCGTGGATCTGCCACAGGTCGACGTGGTCGGTGCCGAGGCGGGCGAGGGAGGCGTCGAGAGCGGCGAGCAGATGGCCGCGGGAGCCGTCGACGCGGCGGTCCGGGTCGGGGACGCTGCCCGCCTTGGTGGAGATCACCAGGTCCCGCCGGGGCACCAGACCCTCCATGAGCCGCCCGAGCAGGTACTCCGCCTCACCGTCGCCGTACACGTCCGCGGTGTCGACGAGGGTGCCGCCGGCCTCCCAGAACGTCTTCAGCATGTCCGCGGCGTCGTGCTCGTCGGTGTCCCGCCCCCAGGTGAGGGTGCCGAGTCCGATCCGGGACACGCGCAGGCCGGTACGGCCGAGATGCCTCTGCTCCATGTGCGCGAGATTACTGGCCAGAACTGGTGCCGTGGGTGCCTGTGGACAACCGGATCCGCCCCGGTGGACGCCCGGATTCCCGGGCCGCACCGGCACCGGTACCGGCGGGAGCGGCGGGCGGGGGCTGTGCGGGGACGGCCCCGGCTCGCTAAGGTCGCGGCCAACGACGTTACTCATGGGTAAGGGGATGTGGCCATGCAGCTCGGGATCAACCTCGGCTACTGGGGTGCCGGGATGGACGCGGACAATCTGGCCGTCGCGCAGGAGGCCGAGCGGCTGGGCTACGCCGTGTGCTGGGCCGCCGAGGCGTACGGCTCGGACGCGGCCACCGTGCTCAGCTGGGTCGCCGCCCAGACCGAGCGCATCGACGTCGGCTCGGCGATCTTCCAGATCCCGGCCCGGCAGCCGGCCATGACCGCGATGACCGCGGCGACCCTGGACTCGCTGTCCAAGGGCCGCTTCCGGCTCGGCCTCGGCGTCTCCGGCCCGCAGGTCTCCGAGGGCTGGTACGGCGTCAGGTTCGACAAGCCGCTCTCCCGCACCCGCGAGTACGTGGAGATCGTACGGAGGGCGATGACCCGCGAGCGGCTGTCGTTCGAGGGCGCGCACTGGACGCTGCCGCTGCCCGGCGGCCCGGGCAAGCCGATCAAGCTGACCGTGCACCCGCAGCGCGAGCACATCCCGCTGTACATCGCCGCCATCGGCCCGAAGAATCTCGAGCAGACCGGCGAGATCGCCGACGGCGCCCTGCTCATCTTCCCGTCCGCCGAGCACCTCGAGGACACCACGATCACGCATCTGCGCGCCGGACGGGAGAAGGCCGGCAAGACCCTCGACGGGTTCGACATCTGCCCGACCCTGCCGCTGGCCGTCGGCGACGACAAGGACGTGTCCCGGCTCGCGGACACCTTCCGGCCCTACACCGCGCTGTACGTCGGCGGCATGGGCAGCTTCAAGCAGAACTTCTACAACCGGCTCGCTCAGCGCATGGGATACGAGAAGGAGGCCGCCGAGATCCAGGAGAAGTACCTGTCCGGCGACAAGCAGGGCGCCGCGGCCGCGGTCCCGCAGGACCTGATCGACAAGACGACGCTGCTGGGGTCCGTGGACCGCATCGCCGAGCGGATGAAGGCCTACGCCGCCGCCGGCGTCACCACCCTCTCCCTGGCCCCCGCGGGCTTCACGCTCGACGAGCGGATCGCCTCGCTGCGGGCCGGCAGCGAGGCCCTGGAGCGCGCCGGCCTCGGCTAGCACTCGCCGCGCGGGAAGTTCTGCGGCCGTGGTGGGGGCTCGGGGGTCTTCCCCGCCACGGCCGTCACGCAGAACAACGCACCGGACGCCGGGTGGTTACGACCCCCGGCGCTCCTTCTTGAGGTCGGCCCGCTCCCGGCCCTCCGACGGCCCGCTCACAGCCAGCCGCGCCGCTTGAACTGCCGGTACAGCAGCACCTCCAGCACGGCCATCAGCACGACCACCACCGGATACGACCACAGCCAGTGCAGCTCGGGCATGTGGTCGAAGTTCATGCCGTACACGCCCGCGATCATCGTCGGCACCGCGGCCATCGCCGCCCAGGCGGAGATCTTCCGCATGTCGTCGTTCTGCCGCACGCTCGTCTGCGCCAGGTGCGCCGACAGGATGTCCGACACCAGCCGGTCCAGGCTTTCCACGGACTCGTTCACGCGCGTGAGGTGGTCGCTCACGTCCCGGAAGAAGGGCCGTGCCTTGTCGTCCACGAACCGCACCCCGCCGCCCCCGCCGAGCGGTCCGGTGCCGGCCAGCCGGGTCAGCGGCACCGCGAGCGGCCCGGTCGCCCGGCGGAACTCCAGGACCTGCCGCTTGAACCCGTAGATCCGCGACGCGGTGTGCCGCGAACCGCCGCTCACCGGCTCGAACACCTCCGCCTCCAGCTCCTCCAGGTCGGTCTGCAGCTCCGTCGCCACCTCCAGGTAGTGGTCCACGACGGCGTCGGAGATCGCGTACAGCACCGAGGTGGGGCCCGTGCCGAGCATCTCCGGGTCCTCCTCCAGACGGCGCCGTACGGCCGCCAGCGGCGCCCCCACCCCGTGCCGGACCGTCACCACGAAGCCGTCGCCGACGAACACCATGACCTCCCCGGCCGAGACGGTGTCGCCCTCCGGCTCGTACACCACCGGCTTGAGGACCATGAAGAGCGAGTCGTCGTACACCTCCAGCTTGGGCCGCTGATGGGCCTTGAGGGCGTCCTCGACCGCCAGCGGATGCAGTCCGAACTCCCGGGTGACCAGGTCGAACTCCCGTTCCGACGGCTCGTGCAGCCCGATCCACACGAAGCCGCCCGCCGCCCGCGCCTCGTCCAGCGCGTCGGACAGGTCCTCGGGGCCCTCGGTACGGAGCCCGTGCCGGTACACGGCGCAGTCCACGATCACGGAGCGCATTCTCCCTTCGCCCGTTCACCAGTGCATGTACTGATGCGCTTACCCTGGGCCGCATGCCCACGCTGATCCTCGTCAGGCACGGACGGTCGACCGCCAACACCTCGGGTGTGCTCGCCGGGTGGACGCCAGGCGTCGCCCTCGACGAGCGCGGCGCCGCACAGGCCGCCGCGCTGCCCGGACGGCTTGCGGAGCTGCCGCTCGCCGAGGTCGTCGCGAGCCCCCTGCAACGCTGCCAGGAGACCGTACGGCCGCTGCTCGACGCCCGGCCCGGACTGCGCGCCCACACCGACGAACGCATCGGTGAGTGCCACTACGGCGACTGGTCCGGACGCAAGCTCGCCGAACTGAAGGACGAGCCGCTGATGGAGGTCGTCCAGGCCCACCCGTCGGCCGCCGCCTTCCCGGGCGGCGAGTCCATGCGGGCCATGCAGACCCGCGCAGCCGAGGCCGTACGCGAGTGGAACGCGCGCGTGGAGCGCGACCACGGCGCCGACGCCGTCTACCTCATGTGCTCGCACGGCGACATCATCAAGTCGCTCGTCGCCGACGCCCTCGGACTCCATCTCGACCTCTTCCAGCGGATCTCCGTGGAACCGTGTTCCATCACCGCGATCCGTTACACCCGCCTCAGGCCGTTCCTCGTCCGCCTCGGCGACACCGGGGACCTCGCTTCGCTCGCCCCGCGCGAGGAGCCCGGGGAGGGCGACGCACCGGTCGGTGGTGGTGCGGGCGCACCGTGATCGTCGGCCGCAGTAGGGTGAAGCGACCCACCCCGTCGCACCCGCAATGGCCCGCACCGCAGCAATCCCCGAATCCAAATGGAGACAGGACGTGTCACGTCAGGTGTTCCTCTTCGACCCGCCGGACCGCTTCGTCGCGGGCACGGTCGGGCTGCCCGGACGCCGTACGTTCTTCCTCCAAGCCATCGCGGGCTCCCGGGTGACCAGCGTGGCCCTGGAGAAGACCCAGGTCGCCGCGCTCGCCGAGCGCATGGACGAGCTGCTGGACGAGGTCGTACGGCGCAGCGGCGGCAGCGCCGCCGTCCCCGCCGTGGCGCCCACGGAGGTCGCCGACTCCGGCCCGCTGGACACCCCCATCGAGGAGGAGTTCCGGGTCGGCACCATGGCCCTGGCCTGGGACGGCGAGGAACAGCGCATGATCGTGGAGGCGCAGGCGCTGGTGGAGCTGGACGCCGACACCGAGGAGGACCTCGCCGAGGCCGAGGAGCGGCTGCTCCAGGACGAGGAGAACGGGCCCCCGATGCTGCGGGTCCGGCTGACCGGCGCGCAGGCCAGGGCCTTCGCCAAGCGCGCCCTGGACGTCGTCAACGCCGGGCGGCCGCCGTGCCCGCTGTGCAGCCTCCCACTCGACCCGGAAGGACACGTATGTCCGCGCCAGAACGGATACCGCCGCGGAGCGTGACGGCCGCGGACGACGGCGCCGCCGAGCTGCTCGCGCGCGGTGAGCTGTCCGTGCGCGGACGCATCCGCGAGGCGTCCAACGCGGCGCTGTTCTGCACGGTCGCCCTGGACGGCCGGGAAGCCTCCTGCATATACAAACCGGTGGCCGGGGAGCGCCCGCTGTGGGACTTCCCCGACGGCACCCTGGCCGGCCGTGAGGTGGCCGCCTACGAGGTCTCCGTGGCCACCGGCTGGGGACTGGTCCCGCCGACCGTGCTGCGCGACGGCCCGTACGGCGAGGGCATGTGCCAGCTGTGGATCGACGCCGCCGCCGAGGCGGACCTGCTCGCCCTGGTGGACACCGAGGAACCGGAACCCGGCTGGAAGGCGATCGGGCTCGCCGACGTCGGCGAGGGCCGTACCGCGCTGCTCGTCCACGCCGACGACGAGCGGCTGCGCCGCATGGCCGTCCTCGACGCCGTGATCAACAACGCCGACCGCAAGGGCGGCCACCTGCTGCCCACCGTGGCCGGCCGGCTCTACGGCATCGACCACGGGGTCACCTTCAACACCGAGGACAAGCTGCGCACCCTGCTGTGGGGCTGGGCCGGGGAACCGCTCACGGCCGAGGCCGTGGAGGTGCTGCGGGCGCTGCGCGGGTCCCTCGCCGGCGGCGGTGAGCTGGCCGGGCGCCTGGCCCCGCTGATCACCCCGGCCGAGATCGACGCCACGCGCGCGCGTGTCGACGCGCTGCTCGGAACCGGGCTCCACCCGGAGCCGGGCGGGGAGTGGCCGGCGATCCCCTGGCCGCCCGTGTGAGCACATCACGGCCTGAAGCGCAAGAACGCACAACCGGCCATCCGGGCCGATCCCGTTCGTATCCGCAGCTCGCGGCCGGTTAGGCTCATGTACATGCATGCCTGGCCCGCTTCCGAGGTCCCCGCCCTGCCTGGTCAGGGCCGCGACCTGAGGATCCACGACACCGCGACCGGCGGCCTCGTCACCCTCGACCCCGGTCCCGTCGCCCGTATCTACGTCTGCGGCATCACGCCGTACGACGCGACCCACATGGGTCACGCGGCGACCTACAACGCGTTCGACCTCGTCCAGCGCGTGTGGCTCGACACCAAGCGGCAGGTCCACTACGTCCAGAACGTCACCGACGTCGACGATCCGCTGCTGGAGCGCGCGGAGCGGGACGGCGTCGACTGGGTCGCCCTCGCCGAGAAGGAGACCACCCTCTTCCGCGAGGACATGACCGCCCTCAGGATGCTCCCGCCCAAGCACTACATAGGCGCCGTCGAGGCCATACCCGGCATCGTCCCGCTCGTGGAGCGGCTGCGTGAACTCGGCGCGGCCTACGAGCTCGACGGCGACGTCTACTTCTCCGTCGAGTCCGACCCGCACTTCGGGCAGGTCTCGAACCTGGACGCGGCCGCGATGCGGCTGCTGTCCGCCGAGCGCGGCGGCGACCCGGACCGGCCGGGCAAGAAGAACCCGCTGGACCCGATGCTGTGGATGGCCGCCCGCGAGGGCGAGCCGAGCTGGGACGGCGGCACCCTCGGCCGCGGCCGCCCCGGCTGGCACATCGAGTGCGTGGCGATCGCCCTCGACCACCTGGGCATGGGCTTCGACGTCCAGGGCGGCGGCTCCGACCTGGCCTTCCCGCACCACGAGATGGGCGCCTCGCACGCCCAGGTGCTCACCGGCGAGTTCCCCATGGCCAAGGCCTACGTGCACGCCGGGATGGTCGCCCTGCACGGCGAGAAGATGTCGAAGTCCAAGGGCAACCTGGTCTTCGTCTCCGGGCTGCGCCGCGACGGCGTCGACCCGGCCGCGATCCGGCTGACCCTGCTCGCCCACCACTACCGCTCCGACTGGGAGTGGACCGACCAGGTCCTGCGCGACGCGAAGGACCGGCTCGGCCGCTGGCGGGCCGCCGTCTCCCGGCCCGACGGCCCCTCCGCCGACGCGCTCGTCGAGGAGATCCGCGCGGCCCTCGCCGACGACCTCGACGCGCCCGCCGCGCTCGCCGCCGTCGACCGCTGGGCCGACCTTCAGCAGCGGGAGGGCGGCACCGACACCGGTGCCTCCGGTGTGGTCACCCGGGCCGTGGACGCGCTGCTCGGCGTGGCCCTGTGACGCACCCGCCCGGTCCGGGGGCGAACCCGGCCTGACGGCGAAGGGGCGGTACGCGACTCGCGTACCGCCCCTGCTCAGTCCTCGGCGCCGTCCTCGTCGTCGCCCTCGGCGTCGCCGGGGGTGTCCGTGTCGGGCTTGGCCGGCCTCGGCGGGCGGCTGCGCCCGCCGGGCGTGTCACGGGACGTGTCCCGCCGGAAGGAGCCGCCCTCACCGCCCTCCGCCGTGGCGTGCCCGCCCGGCGGGCCGACGTCCCGGCGCCGCAGATACCGCTCGAACTCGCGGGCGATCGCCTCGCCGGACGCCTCCGGCAGCTCGGCGGTGTCCCGGGCCTCCTCCAGCGTCTGCACGTACTCGGCGACCTCACTGTCCTCGGCGGCCAGCTGGTCCACGCCCACCTGCCAGGCGCGCGCGTCCTCGGGCAGCTCGCCCTGCGGGATGCGCAGGTCCAACAGGTCCTCCAGCCGGTTGAGCAGGGCCAGCGTGGCCTTGGGGTTGGGCGGCTGGGAGACGTAGTGCGGCACCGCCGCCCACAGCGACACCGCCGGCACGCCCGCGTGCGTGCAGGCCTCCTGCAGGACACCGACGATGCCCGTCGGGCCCTCGTACTTGGTCTCCTCCAGGTCCATGCGGCGCGCCAGATCGGGGTCGGAGGTGACCCCGCTGACCGGCACCGGACGCGTGTGCGGGGTGTCGCCGAGCAGGGCGCCCAGGACGACCACCAGCTCCACGCCCAGCTCGTGCGCGAAGCCGAGCAGTTCGTTGCAGAACGACCGCCAGCGCATGGACGGTTCGATGCCCCGGACCAGCACCAGGTCGCGCGGCTTCTCCCCGCCGACCCGCACCACCGACAGTCTGGTCGTCGGCCATGTGATCTTTCGCACCCCGCCGTCCATGAACACCGTGGGGCGGTTCACCTGGAAGTCGTAGTAGTCCTCGGCGTCCAGCGCCGCGAACACCTCGCCCTTCCACTCGCGTTCCAGGTGCGCGACCGCCGTGGAGGCGGCGTCACCTGCATCGTTCCAGCCCTCGAACGCGGCCACCATGACTGGGTCGATCAGCTCGGGAACCCCCTCCAGCTCGATCACCCAGTGCCTCCTTCCGACGTGCTCTCGCCTGACCACCCAACCTTACGGCGTCCGGCGGGAGCGCCCGCGACCCCCTTGACCGGGGGGCTGCCCGGATCACTGCCCCGTTCGCCATGCCGGAACACCCGGCGCGCTCCCGCCGGACGGCACCGCTGCGCCGGCGGCCCGGCCCGCGACGGGGCCGTGCCCAACGTGGCCCGGGGCACGCCGGGTTGCTGCCGCGGCGGCCGGGCGGACAGGCGGAAGGGGCAGCCGGAAGGGGCGGCTCCATCGGCGTGGAGCCGCCCCTCCCGCCCTTCCGGACCCGGTGCGGCGGGTTCCGGCGCGGCAACGGCGGCCGGCCCTGGTCAGGGAGGGGGCCGGCCGCCGTCCGGGCCTACTTCCCGTCGAGCAGGTCCTGGACCTTGGCGCGGACCTCGTCGGTCGCGAGGCCGCGGATGGTCAGCGTGGTGCGGCGGCGCAGCACGTCGTCCGGCGTCTCGGCCCATTCGTGGTCGCGGGCCCAGACGACCTGCGCCCAGATCTCCGGGGCGTCCGGGTGGACGCGCGCGGCCAGTTCCGGGTGCTCGTTCGCCAGCCGGGCGATGTCGAAGGCCAGGGAGCCGTAGTGGGTGGCCAGGTGCCTGGCCGTGTCGGCGGCCATGCGCGGGCCGGGCGCCGGGTTGTCCACCAGCAGGCGGTGGGCGACCGCGCGCGGGTTGGCGACGCCGGGCAGCGGAAGCTTCTTCGGCAGCGAGGAGATCGGCTCGAAGTCGTCGCCGAGCGGGTGACCCGGCAGCTCCTCCAGCTTCTGCATCACGGTGCGGCCGATGTGCCGGAAGGTCGTCCACTTGCCGCCCGCGACGGACAGCATGCCGCCCTTGCCCTCGGTCACGACCGTCTCGCGCTTGGCCTTGGCGGTGCTGCCGGGACCGCCCGGCAGCACCCGCAGACCGGCGAAGGCGTAGGTCATCAGGTCGCGCTGGAGCTGCTGGTCCCGGACGGAGAACGCGGCCTCGTCCAGGATCTGGGCTATGTCCTTCTCGGTGACCGAGACGTCCGCCGGGTCGCCCTCGTACTCCTCGTCGGTGGTGCCGAGGAGCAGCATGTCCTCCCAGGGGAGGGCGAAGGTGATGCGGTACTTGTCGATCGGGGTGGCGAGCGCGGCCTTCCAGGGGGCGGTGCGCTTCAGCACCAGGTGCGCACCCTTGGACAGGCGGATCGAGGGCGCCGCGTTCGCGTCCTCCAGCCGGCGCAGGTGGTCGACCCAGGGGCCGGTCGCGTTCAGCACCAGGCGGGCGTTGACCCCGAACTCGGAGCCGGATATCCGGTCCCTGAGCTCGGCGCCGGTGACCCGGCCCTTGGTGAAGCGCAGCCCGGTGACCTCGGCGTGGTTGAGCACGACCGCGCCCGCCTCGACGGCCGCCCGGACCGTCATCAGCGCCATGCGCGCGTCGTTCATCTGGTCGTCGCCGTACACGGCCACGGCCTTGAGGTTGTCGGTGCGCAGCTCGGGCACGTCCTGCGCCGCCTTGGCGGGGGAGAGCAGGTGGCCGACGCCGTCGCCGAACGCGGAGAGCGCCGAGTAGGCGAAGACGCCCGCGCCGAGCTTCGCCGCGCCGTGCGGCCCGCCCTTGTACACGGGGAGGTAGAACGTGAGCGGGTTCGCCAGGTGGGGGGCCACCTGGCGGGAGACCGCACGGCGCTCGAAGTGGTTCTCCGCCACCAGCTTCACCGCGCCGGTCTGCAGGTAGCGCAGACCGCCGTGGAGCAGCTTGGAGGAGGCGGAGGAGGTGGCACCGGCGAAGTCGCCGGCGTCGACCAGCGCCACCCTGAGTCCGGACTGCGCGGCGTGCCAGGCGGTGGAGATGCCCAGGATGCCGCCGCCGATCACAAGAAGGTCGTACGACGCCTTGGAGAGTTGCTCCCTGGTCTCGGCTCGGCTCGGGTTGGAGCCGGAGGCCGGGTGCTTCCCCAGGGCAGGCACGGACTGCAGGGTGGACTGACTGGTCATGTCGGGTACTTACTCCTCGTCAGAGCTGTCGGAACTCAGCTCAGCTCTCGTCCTCGATCCAGCCCATGGTCCGGTCGACGGCCTTGAGCCAGTTCTTGTACTCACGGTCGCGGGTCTCCGCGTCCATGTGGGGGGTCCATTCGGCGGCCCGGCGCCAGTTGGCGCGCAGTTCGTCGGTGCTGGACCAGAAGCCGACGGCGAGGCCGGCGGCGTAGGCGGCGCCGAGGCAGGTGGTCTCGGCGACCATCGGGCGCACCACGGGTGCGTCCAGGACGTCCGAGAGGGTCTGCATCAGCAGGTTGTTGGAGGTCATGCCGCCGTCGACCTTGAGGGTCACCAGTTCGTCGCCGGAGTCCTTGACCATGGCGTCGGCGATCTCCCGCGTCTGCCAGGCGGTGGCCTCCAGGACCGCGCGGGCGAGGTGCGCCTTGGTGACGTAGCGGGTCAGCCCGGCGATCACGCCGCGGGCGTCGGAACGCCAGTGCGGGGCGAACAGGCCGGAGAAGGCCGGTACGAAGTAGGCGCCGCCGTTGTCCTCGACCGAGAGCGCGAGCGTCTCGATCTCGGCCGCGGTGGAGATCAGGCCCATCTGGTCGCGCATCCACTGCACCAGGGAGCCCGTGACGGCGATCGAGCCCTCGAGGGCGTAGACCGTCGGCTGCTCGCCGATCTTGTAGCCGACGGTGGTCAGCAGACCGGCGTAGGAGTTGATGATCTTGTCACCGGTGTTCATCACCATGAAGGTGCCGGTGCCGTAGGTGGACTTGGTCTCGCCCTCGGAGAAACAGGTCTGGCCGAACAGGGCCGCCTGCTGGTCGCCGAGCGCCGAGGCGACCGGGATGCCACCGAGCAGATCGCCGAGCTTGCCGCCGGTGACCTCGCCGTACACCTCGGCGGAGGGGCGGATCTCGGGCAGCATCGCCAGCGGGACGCCGATGGACTCGGCGATCTTCTCGTCCCACCGCATGGTGTGCAGGTTCATGAGGAGGGTGCGGGAGGCGTTGGTGACGTCGGTGACGTGCCGGCCGCCGTTGGTACCGCCGGTCAGGTTCCAGATGACCCAGCTGTCCATGGTGCCGAAGAGGATGTCGCCCGCCTCGGCGCGCTCCTTGAGGCCCTCGACGTTGTCGAGCAGCCAGCGGGCCTTGGGCCCGGCGAAGTAGGCGGCCAGCGGCAGGCCGGTCTCGCGGCGGAAGCGGTCCTGGCCGACATTGCGGCCCAGATCCCGGCAGAGGGCGTCGGTGCGGGTGTCCTGCCAGACGATGGCGTTGTGGACGGGCTCACCGGTGTTCTTGTCCCACAGCACGGTGGTCTCGCGCTGGTTGGTGATGCCGATGGCCTTGATGTCGTCACGGGTGATGCCGGCCTTCTCGATGGCCCCGGCGACGACTTCCTGGACGTTGGTCCAGATCTCGTTGGCGTTGTGCTCGACCCAGCCCGGCTTCGGGAAGATCTGCTCGTGCTCCTTCTGGTCGACGGAGACGATCCGGCCGTCCTTGTCGAAGACGATGCAGCGCGAGGAGGTGGTGCCCTGGTCGATCGCGGCGATGAACGGGCCTGTGGTGTGGGCGTCGGTCACTGTGTGCTCCTGAAAGATCCGTGGTGATGGGGCTTTACGTACGGCGCGTGCGCGGAAGCTCGGTGCTTCCTAGACGAAGGCGACGTTGTAGATGCCTGCGGCGATCGCGCCGCCGATCAGCGGACCGACCACCGGGACCCAGGCGTAGCTCCAATCGGAACCGCCCTTGTTGGGCAGGGGCAGCAGGGCGTGGACGATGCGGGGGCCGAGGTCACGGGCCGGGTTGATCGCGTAACCCGTGGGGCCGCCGAGGGAGAGGCCGATGGAGACGACCACGAGCGCGGTGATCAGGGCGCCCAGGGGGCCCAGGCCGTTGCCCTTGTCGTTCAGGCCCTGTGTGAGGACGGCGAGCACCAGCACGATGGTGCCGATGATCTCCGTGAGGAGGTTCTGCACCGCGTTCCGGATCTCCGGACCGGTGGAGAAGACGCCCAGGACCGGGCCGGCACCCTTCTCCTGGGCCTCGACGGCCTTGGCCGTCGTGGCCTGCGCGCCCGGACCGCCGACGATCTCCTTGTCGGTGAGGTGCGCGTGGAACTGGCCGTAGTAGGCCGCCCAGACCAGGGCCGCGCCGATCATGGCGCCGAGCAGCTGACCGCCCCAGTAGACGGGCAGGTTGCTGAAGTCCTTGTCCTTGATCGCGAGCGCGAGCGTCACGGCCGGGTTCAGATGGGCGCCGGAGAGCGGCGCCGAGGTGTAGACGGCCGTCAGTACGGCGAAACCCCACCCGAAGGTGATGGCGAGCCAGCCGGCGTTACGGGCCTTGGAGGCCTTCAGGGTCACAGCGGCGCAGACGCCGCCGCCGAGCAGGATGAGTATGGCGGTACCGATGGTCTCGCCGATGAAGATGTCGGAGCTGGACACCCGCGACTCCTTTGTCCTTCGTTCCAGGGAAACCGAACCCCGGGTCCCTCCGGGGGTTCTGGCGCCCTCGGGGGTGAGAGCGATGCCGGCCCTTGGCGTTGTCACACTCTAGCGCGTATTGCCGTTAGGTGTTCGACAATGCCGACCGGTGGACGGGAGTCTTGCTTTGGCGCCACGCATGCGTCAAGGGTTCTGTTATCGAAAACAGGATCGTTATTGATCGCCGCCGGTTATCGCTCTTCCTGTCCTTACGTACCTACTCGCCCGATATGTCCATTTCAGGGTATGGCGAGAACCGGAACGCCGCCTCGCGTCCCGGTCGTCCTCGGGTTGGTCCGTCGGGCCGGCCTTGTTCAGCCGTCGCCCGGCAGTGGATCGCCGCCGGTCAGAAACGCCCCGCGCCCAGGTCCCGCGACACCGCGCGGGCACAGTCCCGTACCGCGGCGATCAGCTCGGGGCGCACCTCGCCGTCCCGGCACAGCCGCTCCACCGCGCCCGCGATGCCGACCGCGCCCACCGGCATCCGGCGCCGGTCGTGGATGGGCGCGGCGATCGACGCCACGCCCTCCCAGGTCTCCTCCACGTCCGCCGCGTAACCACGCGCGCGTGTGAGGTCCAGCAGGTGCTCGAAGTCCTCCGGCTCGCACACCGTGCGGTCCGTGAACGGCTTGCGGTCGGCCTCCATGGCCTCGCTGTGCGCCACCGGGTCGCAGGCGGAGAGCACCTTGCCCAGCGCCGTGGAGTGCAGTGGCTGCATCGCCCCTATCTCCAGCACCTGCCGGCTGTCGTCCGGCCGGAAGACGTGGTGCACGATCAGGACGCCCTGCTGGTGCAGGACGCCCAGATAGACGCTCTCCCCACTGGACCGGGCCAGGTCGTCGGTCCACACCAGGGCCCGCGCCCGCAACTCGTGCACGTCCAGATAGGTGGTGCCAAGGCGCAGCAGCTCGGCGCCCAGCTGGTAGCGGCCGGAGACGCCGTCCTGCTCGACGAACCCCTCCTGCTGCAGGGTCCGCAGGATGCCGTGGGCGGTGCCCTTGGCGAGGCCCAGTGACGAGGCGATGTCCGAGAGGCCGAGCCGCCGCTCGCCGCCCGCGAGCAGCCGCAGCATCGCCGCCGCCCGTTCGAGCGACTGGATGTTCCGTGCCATCGCCGTCCTGCCCTCCGTCCCCTTCGACCATTGCCGAACAGCGCGCAACACCCTGTTCGGCAATGTCGAACACTACCGGTCCATGTCGACCTCCCGCCAATGGTCGGTCGACACCTGTTACATCCCGTGCGGCGCGCCGGTGGCGATCCGGCCACTCGGCGCGCCCCGCGTCCGCCTCGTGGACGCCGGTGCCCATCCAAGCCCACTCCCGGTTACCCTGACGCCGTGCCCTGCCCCGGTTCCCGCCGGGGAAGGCGCATAGCCGACAGCCGTCGCATTCCAGGGAGCCCCTTCATGGCCTCGTTGCCAACGACCCCTTCCGCCGACAGCCGGGCCCGTGCGTCCGCGCTCCGAGAGGCACTCGCCACCCGTGTGGTGGTCGCCGACGGAGCGATGGGCACGATGCTCCAGGCCCAGGAGCCGACGCTCGAGGACTTCCAGCAGCTCGAGGGCTGCAACGAGATTCTCAACCTCACCCGCCCCGACATCGTCCGCTCCGTCCACGAGGCGTACTTCGCCGTGGGCGTCGACTGCGTCGAGACCAACACCTTCGGGGCCAACCACTCCGCCCTCGGCGAGTACGACATCCCCGAGCGCGTGCACGAACTGTCCGAGTCGGGCGCCCGAGTCGCCCGCGAGGTCGCCGACGAGTTCACCGCGAAGGACGGCCGGCCCCGCTGGGTCCTCGGCTCCATGGGCCCCGGCACCAAGCTGCCCACCCTCGGCCACGCCCCCTACGCCACGCTGCGCGACGCCTACCAGCGCAACGCCGAGGGCCTGGTCACCGGCGGCGCCGACGCGCTGCTCGTGGAGACCACCCAGGACCTGCTGCAGACCAAGGCCGCCGTGCTCGGCGCCCGCCGCGGCCTCGACGCCCTCGGCCTCGACCTGCCGGTGATCGTGTCCGTGACCGTCGAGACCACCGGCACCATGCTGCTCGGCTCCGAGATCGGCGCCGCCCTCACCGCGCTCGAACCGCTCGGCATCGACATGATCGGCCTGAACTGCGCCACCGGCCCGGCCGAGATGAGCGAGCACCTGCGCTATCTCGCCCGCAACGCCCGCATCCCGCTGTCCTGCATGCCCAACGCGGGCCTGCCGGTGCTCGGCAAGGACGGCGCCCACTACCCGCTGAGCGCGCCGGAGCTGGCCGACGCCCAGGAGACCTTCGTCCGCGAGTACGGCCTCTCGCTCGTCGGCGGCTGCTGCGGCACCACCCCCGAGCACCTGCGTCAGGTCGTCGAACGCGTCGAGGGCCTCACCCCGCGCACCCGCGACCCGCGCCCCGAGCCCGGCGCCGCCTCCCTCTACCAGAGCGTGCCCTTCCGCCAGGACACCTCCTACCTCGCCATCGGCGAGCGCACCAACGCCAACGGGTCCAAGAAGTTCCGCGAGGCCATGCTCGGGGGCCGCTGGGACGACTGCGTGGAGATGGCCCGCGACCAGATCCGCGAGGGCGCGCACATGCTCGACCTGTGCGTCGACTACGTCGGCCGCGACGGCGTCGCCGACATGGAGGAACTCGCCGGCCGCTTCGCCACCGCCTCCACCCTGCCGATCGTCCTCGACTCCACCGAGGTCGACGTCATCGAGGCGGGCCTGGAGAAGCTCGGCGGCCGCGCCGTGATCAACTCCGTGAACTACGAGGACGGCGCCGGACCCGGTTCCCGCTTCGCGAAGGTCACCGAGCTGGCCCGGGAGCACGGCGCCGCGCTGATCGCGCTGACCATCGACGAGGAGGGCCAGGCCCGCACCCCGGAGAAGAAGGTCGAGATCGCCGAACGGCTCATCGACGACCTGACCGGGAACTGGGGCATCCGTGAGGACGACATCCTCATCGACACCCTGACCTTCACCATCTGCACCGGTCAGGAGGAGTCCCGCAAGGACGGCCTCGCCACCATCGAGGCGATCCGCGAGCTCAAGCGCCGCCACCCGGCCGTCCAGACCACCCTGGGCCTGTCCAACATCTCCTTCGGCCTGAACCCGGCCGCCCGCATCCTGCTGAACTCCGTCTTCCTCGACGAGTGCGTCAAGGCGGGCCTGGACTCGGCGATCGTGCACGCCTCCAAGATCCTCCCGATCGCCAGGTTCAGCGAGGAAGAGGTCCGGACGGCCCTCGACCTCATCCACGACCGCCGCGCCGAGGGCTACGACCCGCTGCAGAAGCTGATGCGGCTCTTCGAGGGCGCCACCGCCAAGTCCCTGAAGGCCGGCAAGGCCGAGGAACTGGCCGCACTGCCTCTGGAGGAGCGGCTCAAGCGGCGCATCATCGACGGCGAGCGCAACGGCCTTGAGGCCGACCTCGACGAGGCCCTCCAGGACCGGCCCGCCCTGGAGATCGTCAACGACACCCTGCTGGACGGCATGAAGGTCGTCGGCGAACTGTTCGGCTCCGGCCAGATGCAACTGCCGTTCGTGCTCCAGTCCGCCGAGGTCATGAAGACGGCCGTCGCCCACCTCGAACCGCACATGGAGAAGTCGGACGCCGAGGGCAAGGGCACCATCGTGCTGGCCACCGTGCGCGGCGACGTCCACGACATCGGCAAGAACCTCGTCGACATCATCCTCTCCAACAACGGCTACAACGTCGTCAACCTGGGCATCAAGCAGCCCGTCTCCGCGATCCTGGACGCCGCCGAGGAGCACCGCGCCGACGTCATCGGCATGTCCGGCCTCCTGGTGAAGTCCACCGTGATCATGAAGGAGAACCTGGAGGAGCTGAACCAGCGCGGCCTCGGCGCCCGCTTCCCGGTCATCCTCGGCGGCGCCGCCCTCACCCGCGCCTACGTCGAGCAGGACCTGCACGAGATCTACGACGGCGAGGTCCGCTACGCCCGCGACGCCTTCGAGGGCCTGCGCCTGATGGACGCCCTCATCGGCGTCAAGCGGGGCGTGCCCGGCGCCAAGCTGCCCGAGCTGAGGCAGCGCCGGGTCCGCGCCACGGCCGCCGTGGAGATCGAGGAGCGCCCGGAGGCGGGGCACGTCCGCTCCGACGTCGCCACCGACAACCCCGTGCCCGCCCCGCCGTTCTGGGACACCCGCGTCATCAAGGGCATCCAGCTCAAGGAGTACGCGAGCTGGCTGGACGAGGGCGCGCTCTTCAAGGGCCAGTGGGGTCTGAAGCAGGCCCGCGCCGGCGACGGCCCGACCTACGAGGAGCTGGTGGAGACCGAGGGCCGCCCCCGCCTGCGCGGCCTCCTGGACCAGCTCCAGACGGAGAACCTGCTGGAGGCGGCCGTCGTCTACGGCTACTTCCCGTGCGTCTCCAAGGACGACGACCTGATCATCCTGGACGAGCGGGGCAACGAACGCACCCGGTTCACCTTCCCGCGCCAGCGCCGCGGCCGCCGCCTGTGCCTCGCCGACTTCTTCCGCCCGGAGGAGTCCGGCGAGACCGACGTCGTCGGATTCCAGGTCGTCACCGTCGGCTCCCGGATCGGCGAGCAGACCGCGAGGCTCTTCGAGTCCAACGCCTACCGCGACTACCTCGAACTGCACGGCCTGTCCGTACAGCTGGCCGAGGCGCTCGCCGAGTACTGGCACGCGCGGGTGCGCGCCGAACTCGGCTTCGGCGGCGAGGACCCCGCCGCCATGGAGGACATGTTCGCCCTGAGGTACCGGGGCGCCCGCTTCTCCCTCGGCTACGGTGCCTGCCCCGACCTGGAGGACCGCGCCAAGATCGCCGAGCTGCTGCGGCCCGAGCGGATCGGCGTCCAGCTGTCCGAGGAGTTCCAGCTGCACCCCGAGCAGTCCACCGACGCGATCGTGATCCACCACCCGGAGGCCAAGTACTTCAACGCCCGCTGACGCACCCGCCGGCCCCCGCGTCCGGGCATCCCGAAGGGCCTCCTGGCCTGCACGGGGGTGTTTCAGAGCTACCCCGGACCCGGAGTGATAAACGAGGCGCTTCGGGCGCCGGAGTCGTACACTGGTCGGTCCACCGCAGGCCGGTTCCCCGCATGGGAACCGGCCTGGTCGTCCCTCAAGGAGGTGCGCCCGGATGACCAGCACTGTCCCAGCGCTCGGAACCCGTACGGCCGAAGGCTCCGCCCTGCAGGCGGTCCTCCTCGACATGGACGGCACCCTGGTGGACACCGAGGGCTTCTGGTGGGACGTCGAGGTGGAGGTCTTCGCCGCCCTCGGCCACGTCCTCGACGAGTCCTGGCGGCACGTCGTCGTCGGCGGTCCCATGGCCCGCAGCGCCGGCTTCCTCATCGAGGCCACCGGTGCGGCCATCACCTTCGCCGAAGTCGCGGTGCTGCTCAACGACGGTTTCGAGACCCGCATCGGCCGATCCCTGCCGCTGATGCCCGGCGCCGCCCGGCTGCTCGCCGAACTCCACGAGCACGGCATCCCCACCGCCCTGGTATCCGCCTCCCACCGGCGCATCATCGACCGTGTGCTGAGCGTGCTGGGCCCCCACCACTTCGGCCTCTCCATCGCCGGCGACGAGGTCTCGCGCACCAAGCCCTACCCCGACCCCTATCTGCTCGCCGCCGCCGGACTCGGCGTCGACCCGGCCCGGTGCGCCGTCGTCGAGGACACCGCCACCGGCGTCGCCGCCGCGGAGGCCGCCGGCTGCCAGGTGGTTGCCGTCCCCTCCATCGCCCCCATCGCCCCGGCCGAACGGCGCACCGTCGTGTCCTCCCTGGAAGAGGTCGACCTGCCATTCCTGCGCGGCCTGATGACGCACATGCGCTAGCCGTTCACTCGGGGTACTCCCGGGCCCGGAGCCGGCCGAGTGCCAAGTCCGATGGGCGTGTTGGACAAATTTCCGGGGAAGTACACCGAGGGCTGAATTCCGGGCGGGCCGCCGGTCGAATTCCGGTAACCGGCAACCCTGGGTCGCGCATGTGACGTTCCCCACGCGTCGAGTCCTCGACAACGTTGCCCAAGTGTGCAGACCGTCCCGATCCGGGACGTGACGGCGTGCCCTTGTGTCCCGATTGGGGAGACGCTGCACTAATCCTGCCGCTGTCGGGTTTTCGGTGTGTCCACACCCGGTTTCACTCCGTGATGGACGCTCAACTCGCGCGCCAGTGAACCCCCGTGCGGGCGCGGACTAATCTCATCGCGAGAACATCGAAGCAACCCCCGTGGCTCGCCGCACCACCCATGCATGCCGAGTACATGGACTCGAACAGCTCTGGAGAAACTCCCGCATGAACCGCAAGATTTTGGTGCTGCCGGCGGTGGCCGGCCTGCTGACGCCGGTTCTCGCCGCGTGCGGCGGATCCGACAGCGGGAGCAAGAGCGGGGACGCCATCGTGGTCGGCACCACGGACCGGTTCGAGGCCACCAGCGACGCCCCGGCGCCTCTCGACCCCGCCTACGCCTACGACGTCGGCACCTGGAACATCCTGCGCCAGACGGTTCAGACCCTGATGACCCAGCCCAAGGGCGAGGGCAACCCCGTCCCGGAGGCCGCCGAGAGCTGCTCCTTCACCGACAGCGGCAACGAGCGCTACGCCTGCAAGCTGCGCGAGGGCCTGCAGTTCTCCGACGGCGACAAGATCACGGCCGCCGACGTGAAGTACTCCATCGAGCGTGCCCTGCGCATCAACGCGGACAGCGGTGTCGCCACCCTGCTCAACACGGTCGACACGATCGAGACCCAGGGCGACCGCGAGGTGATCTTCCACCTCAAGACGGCCGACGCCACGTTCCCGTACAAGCTGTCGACCCCGGTCGCGGGCATCGTCAACCCGAAGGACTACGCCAAGGGCAAGCTGCGCGACGGCTTCGACGTCGACGGCTCCGGCCCCTACACCCTCAAGGCCGACGTCAAGGACAACGCGATCGTCACGGCCACCTTCACCAAGAACCCCTCCTACAAGGGCAGCGTGACGGTGAACAACGACGAGGTCGAGATGCGCTCCTTCGACGACGCCGACGCCATGGGCCAGGCCATCCAAAAGGGCGACATCGACATGATGACGCGCACCATGTCGCCGTCCCAGATCGACAAGCTGGACGCCGGCTCCCAGGCCAACGTCGACCTCGTCGACATGCCGGGCCTCGAGATCCGCTACCTGGCCTTCAACACCGACGCGCCCACCGTGAAGACCAAGGCCGTCCGCCAGGCCATGGCCCAGGTCATCAACCGCGGCGAGCTCGTCTCCAAGGTCTACGGCACCCAGGCCGAGCCGCTGTACTCGCTGGTCCCGGCCACCCTCACCGGCCACTCGAACTCGTTCTTCAACAAGTACGGCGACCCCAGCGTCACCAAGGCCAAGAGCCTGCTCGAGAAGGCCGGCATCACCACCCCGGTGAAGCTGACGCTGCACTACACCACCGACCACTACGGCTCGGCCACCAAGCAGGAGTTCCAGATCCTGCAGAAGCAGCTCAACGGCAGCGGGCTGTTCGACGTCAGCATCCAGGGCCACCCCTGGGCGACCTTCCGGCCCGCCGAGCAGAAGGGTCAGTACGACGTCTACGGCATGGGCTGGTTCCCCGACTTCCCCGACGCCGACAACTTCGTCGCGCCCTTCCTCGACAAGGGCAACTTCCTCGGCTCGCCCTACTCCAACGGCACCATCCAGCGCACGCTGATCCCCGAGTCCCGGCGTGAGGCCGACCGCCTCAACGCGGTCAAGACCCTCACCGCGATCCAGGACACGGTCGCCGAGGACGTCCCCGTGCTGCCGCTGTGGCAGGGCAAGCAGTACGTCGCCGCACGCGACACCGTCACGGGCGTCTCCTACGCCCTCAACTCCGTCGCGTCGCTCCAGCTCTGGGAGCTCGGCCGCGGTGTGAGCGGCTGAGCCGCCCCCCGGAGCAACACCGAGGGCGCCCCTTCCCGCACGGGAAGGGGCGCCCTCGTCGTCGCTCCGGGGGCCCGGCTCAGTTCGCGCCGGGCCGCACCAGTCCGCTCTCGTACGCGTACACCGCGGCCTGCACCCGGTCCCGCAGCCCCAGCTTGGTCAGCACATGCCCCACGTGCGTCTTGACCGTCGTCTCGCTGACGAACAGATCCGCGGCGATCTCCGCGTTGGACAGTCCGCGCGCCACCAGCTTCAGCACCTCCATCTCACGGTCGGTGAGCGTGTGCAGGGTGTCCGGCACGGACTCCTCACCGGACGGCAGATGCGTGGCGTACTTGTCCAGCAGGCGGCGCGTGATGCTCGGCGCCAGCATCGCCTCCCCCGCGGCCACCACCCGGATCGCCTGCACCAGCTCGTTGGCGGGCGCGTCCTTCAGCAGGAACCCGCTCGCCCCGGCGCGCAGCGCCTCCACCACGTACTCGTCCAGATCGAACGTGGTCAGCACCAGCACCTTCGCCGGGCCGTCCCGCCCCGGACCGGTGATCTGCCGGGTGGCCTCCACACCGTCCATCCGCGGCATCCGGATGTCCATCAGCACGACATCCGGCTGCAGGGCCCGTACCTGATCGAGGGCCTGCAGGCCGTCACCGGCCTCGCCCACGACCGCGATGTCCTGCTCGGCCTCCAGGATCATCCGGAAACCGGTACGCAGCAGGGGCTGGTCGTCGACCAGTAGGACGCGGATGGCCACGTGACACTCCTTCGCTAGTCCGCACCCATTCTGCCCTGCCCCCGGCAAGCCACCGTCGGCACCCTCGAGGCAGCCGCCGGCCGCTACTCGCCGGCCGCGGCGGACCGCACCTGCAGGGGATAGGGCGGGGGAGTACCGCCGAACTCCGGGCAGTGCGACCGGTGATCGCACCAGCCGCACAGCTTCGTCGGCCGGGCACGCCACTCGCCGGTCTCCGTGGCCTGCCTGATCGCCTCCCACAGCGCCAGCAGCTTGCGCTCCACCCGCTCCAGGTCGGCCAGGACGGGATCGTAGGTCAGCACGTCACCGCTGCCGAGATACACCAGCTGCAACCGGCGTGGGACGACCCTCTTCAGCCGCCACACCACCAGCGCGTAGAACTTCATCTGGAACAGCGCGCTCTCGGCGTACTCCGGCCGTGGCGCCTTCCCCGTCTTGTAGTCCACGATCCGCACCTCGCCGGTGGGCGCCACGTCGACACGGTCGATGATCCCGCGCAGCCGCAGCCCCGACTCCAGCTCGGCCTCCACGAACAGCTCCCGCTCGGCCGGCTCCAGCCGGGCGGGGTCCTCCAGCGTGAACCACCGCTCCACCAGCCGCTCGGCCTCACCCAGCCAGCGGGCCAGCCGCTCGCCCTCCGGATCCTCGGCGAACAGCTCCCCGACCTCCGGCCGGCTCTCCCGCAACCGGTCCCACTGCCCGGGGATCAGTGCCTTCGCCCGCGGCGCCGTCCGCTCCGCGGCGGGCGCGTCGAACAGCCGCTCCAGCACGGCGTGCACGAGCGTTCCCCGCGTCGCGGCCTCACTCGGCTTCTCCGGCAACCGGTCGATCACCCGGAACCGGTACAGCAGCGGACACTGCATGAAGTCACCGGCCCGGGACGGCGACAACGAGGACGGCGCGACGGCCACACGCTCCTGCGCCGGTCCGGCCGCACCGTTACCGGACGCCACCGGCTCCCCACCGGACGCCACCGGCTCCGCCGCCGCGTCCGGCGAGGGTTCCGCCGCTCCCGCCGCCGGTACGTTCTCCCCGGCCGGACCCGGCAGGGCCCCCGCGTCCTCGATGCTGCTGTCCATGACCCCAGACCATACGGGCCGGCACTGACAGCGACCCGGCTGCGGGCCGCGTTAGGCCGCGCGACAGCGGGGCAAACACAAGGGGTGCCGGGGCGGAACGGACCACCACGGCCGCATACCATCGACCCGAGACCTTCCGCCCGCATGGCGCGGAAGACGCTTCGAACGAGGGGACAGCGTGGACGTGAGCGGCGGGAGCGGGCAGCCGCGGTCCGGCAACGACGAGCCGGCCGAGCACCCCGCGGGCCCTACGGTCCCGGCTACCGGACCCAGCGGTCACCACCCCGGCCCGGAGCCCGACGACGCCCCCGAGCCCGCCGGCACCCCGCGCCCCGACCGGGAGGAGCGCGAGGGCCCCGGAGGCTCCCATGACCCGGGCGACCGCCAGGACCGCCCCGGCCGGGACGAGCACCCCGACGCGGACACCCCGAAGGAAACCCGGGCCGTGAGCCCGAGCCCGAGCGCGAGCCCCGAAACCGGCGAGACCACCGGCCCCGGCACCGGCGACGAAACCCCCGCGGCCGACACCGGCACCCACCCCGCCGAACACCGCTCCCTCGCCCACTCCGGCATCGCCAAGGGCGAACCCCCGCAGCCGCGGCCCAAGGAACCCGGCGGCGGACTGCTCATGGGCCGCCCCTTCGGCGTCCCCGTCTACGTGGCCCCCAGCTGGTTCCTCGTGGCCGCCCTGATCACCTGGGTCTTCGGCGGCCAGCTCGACCGGGTGCTGCCCGAACTCGGAGCCGCCCGCTACCTGGTCTCCCTCTTCTTCGCCGTCGCCTTCTACGCCTCCGTCCTCGTCCACGAACTGGCCCACACGGTCGCCGCGATCCGCTTCAAACTCCCCGTCCGCCGCATCCAGCTCCAGTTCTTCGGCGGCGTCTCCGAGATCGAGAAGGAGGCCGAGACCCCGGGGCGCGAGTTCGTCCTCGCCTTCGTCGGACCCCTGCTCTCCCTGGTCCTGGCCGGCCTGTTCTACCTGGCCATGAAGCCCGTACAGCCGGACAGCGTCCCGGGCGTCCTGCTCGCCGGCCTGATGATCTCCAACCTCATCGTCGCCGCCTTCAACCTGCTGCCCGGCCTGCCCCTCGACGGCGGCCGCATGCTCCGCGCCGTCGTCTGGAAGATCACCGGCAAACCCATGAGCGGCACCGTCGCCGCCGCCTGGGTCGGCCGCGCCCTCGCCATCTCCGTCCTCGTCGGCCTGCCGCTGCTCAACCAGTCCGGCGCCTTCGGCGGCGGCAACCAGGACATGGGCGGCATGGACACCGTCACCGACGCCCTGCTCGCCGCCATCCTCGCCGCGATCATCTGGACCGGCGCCGGCAACAGCCTGCGCATGGCCCGCCTGCGCGAACACCTCCCCGAGCTCAAGGCCCGCGCCCTCACCCGGCGAGCCGTCCCCGTCGAGAGCGACACCCCCCTGTCCGAAGCCCTCCGCCGCGCCAACGCCGCGGGCGCCCGCGCCCTCGTCGTCGTCGACCCCGAAGGCAACCCCCTCTCCCTGGTCCGTGAGGCCGCCATCGTCGGCGTACCCGAACACCGCCGCCCCTGGGTAGCCGTCAGCGGCCTCGCCCAGGACCTCACCGACGGCATGCGGGTCTCCGCCGAACTGGCCGGAGAGGAACTCCTCGACACCCTCCGGGCCACCCCCGCCACCGAATACCTCGTCGTCGAGGAGACCGGCGAGATCTACGGCGTCCTCTCCGCCGCCGACGTCGAGCGCGCCTTCGTCAAGGCCATGGCCCGCCCCTGACAGCCCGCCCGCCCGTGGTCGGCGGCCCCCGCAAACGCCGGTAGGCTGGTCACATGTCCGAACCGACCGGTGCCGCCCGCAGGCGCGGGCCCTTCAAGGTCGGGGACCAGGTTCAGCTGACCGACCCCAAGGGCCGCCACTACACGTTCACGCTCGAAGCCGGGAAGAACTTCCACACCCACAAGGGCTCCTTCCCGCACGACGAACTGATCGGCGCTCCCGAAGGCAGTGTTGTCCGCACCACCGGCAACGTCGCCTACCTCGCGCTGCGCCCCCTGCTCCCCGACTACGTCCTGTCCATGCCCCGCGGGGCAGCCGTCGTCTACCCCAAGGACGCGGGGCAGATCCTCGCCTTCGCCGACATCTTCCCCGGCGCCCGCGTCGTCGAGGCCGGGGTCGGCTCCGGCTCGCTCAGCAGCTTCCTGCTGCGCGCCATCGGCGACCAGGGCATGCTGCACTCCTACGAGCGCCGCGAGGACTTCGCCGAGATCGCGCAGGCGAACGTCGAGCGCTACTTCGGCGGCTCCCACCCCGCCTGGCAGCTCACCGTCGGCGACCTCCAGGACAACCTGTCCGACACCGACGTCGACCGCGTCATCCTCGACATGCTCGCCCCGTGGGAATGCCTGGAGGCCGTCTCCAAGGCACTCGTCCCCGGCGGCATCCTGTGCTGCTACGTGGCCACCACCACCCAGCTCGCCCGGACCGTGGAGTCCATCCGGGAGATCGGCTGCTTCAACGAGCCGACCGCCTGGGAGACCATGATCCGCAACTGGCACATCGAAGGCCTCGCCGTCCGGCCCGACCACCGGATGATCGGCCACACCGGCTTCCTGCTCACCGCCCGCCGGCTCGCCGACGGCGTCGAGCCGCCCATGCGCCGCCGCCGCCCCGCCAAGGGCGCCTACGGCGAGGACTACGCCGGCCCCAACGCCGACGGCGGCACCGGCCGCTGACCGGCCCCTCCCGACGGGCACAACGCGAAGGCGCCGTGGCCGAGTTCCCCACCACACCCGGGAACCCGGCCACGGCGCCCACGCGTTGACACGGCACCAGGTCGCGCACGACCCCCCGCGCGCGTACACCTCGCCCGCGAGAATCCCGTACCGACCCCGCCGTTCCCACGCACTGTGACGTGTGGCACCATGCTGGCCACCCCCCCACCGGCACAGCCCTCACAGGAGACACTCCTAGTGCAGCCATCCGCCGTTCCGGAGCTCGCCCACACGCACACCCGGCCCATCCACTGGGTCGCCACCGCCACCGCGATAGCCGGCGTCGTCGCCCTGTCCTCCGCCGTACAGCCCGGATCGGCCACGGCCGCCCAGTCCACCACGAGCACCGAGGCCAAGACCGCCCCCGCGGCCGCCGCACCACCCGGCACCAGCGGCGTGCACTTCCCGCTCACCTGCGGGCCCGTGAAAGCGGTCGTGGTCAAGAAGGTCACCGGCGACCTGGACGGCGACGGCGCACCGGAAACCGTCGCGGTCGTGCACTGCGACGCCCCCATGGGCACCCCGCCCGACGGCGTCTACGTCCTCACCCGGGGCACCGCCGGCGGCACCGCCCGCGTGGTCGCCACCCTCGTCGACCCCAAGGACCGGCGCACCGTCACCGACTTCGCCTTCGACGCCGGCACCGTCACCGCCACCCTGCTCGGCTACTCCTCGGCCGACATACCCAGTTGCTGCCCCGACCTGAAAACCCCCACCAGTTGGCACTGGAACGGAAAGGCGTTCATCCGCTCCACACCCACCGCGGCCCACAGCGTGTGACACACCCCGGCCGCACCCCCCACGCGCACACCTGACCCGAACACGCCGCACGCGCGCGACCCGCCCGAAGACGACTCACGCGCGCGCACGCCAAAGCCGGTCACCGGCCGGGCCTCACTCCGCGTCCGGACCGTGGACCTCGACCTTGTCCAGAACCCGGCGCACATGGATGCACTCCCCGGGACACTCCTTCGCCGAGTCCACCACATCCGTGAGCAGCGGCAGCGGCACCGGCACCGTGGCGCCCTCGGCCTGCAGCAGCTCGTCGTCCGCGCCCTTCACGTAGGCCAGCCCGTCGATGTCCAGCTCGAACACCTCGGGCGCGTACTGGGCGCAGATCCCGTCGCCGGTACACAGAGCCTGGTCGATCCAGACCTCCAGCGCCTCGCCGTCC
This sequence comes from Streptomyces sp. NPDC058145, assembly GCF_042884245.1. NCBI lineage: Bacteria > Bacillati > Actinomycetota > Actinomycetes > Kitasatosporales > Streptomycetaceae > Streptomyces > Streptomyces sp. NPDC058145. The sequence goes on from NZ_JBHVUH010000008.1 coordinate 126,858, forward strand.
GGGGCCTCCTGCTGCACGGTCACCTCTCCTGCCGTCGAATCGCCGGACGGCACCCCCGGCCCGACGGCCAGCGAGGTCCGCACCAGCGGCTGTTGAACACCCCGACCCTACCCCCGCCCGCATACCCTCCCGATTCCACGGGTATCGGGTTTCCCTCGACGGGCCCTCGGGTACGAGCGCCCGACCGGGAAAGGGAGCCCCGGAACCGGGCGAACACTTCCAGCCGCCCCGACGATGACCACGACCGACCCAACCGTCGCTCTGCGTGATGACCGCACGAGCGCACCGAAGCATGCCCCGGAACCGGCCGACCGGCCCGGAACGGACAACTCCGGCCACTCACGCCGGGTATTGACCACCACGGACCAGGAACAAGCGGCTTCCGAATCACGTTGAGTGGGTATCCCCTCCGTGCGAGAGGGAGCGCACCGGGTGACCGACGACACACCTTGACAGTCTTTGTGATCTAGGGGTTTCAATCGACACCCACCCAGGTAGGGTCTGGAAGCGTCCAGCTCCCCTTGGAGGAGGTGAGGACCGTGGCAGCCCACGACGACGACATGAACCGCGGCATCCGCCCGGGACGAGGGTCCGACGACCCCGCCGGGCAGATCGCCTACCTTGAGCAGGAGATCGCCGTCCTGCGACGCAAGCTCGCCGACTCTCCGCGGCACACGAGGATTCTCGAAGAGCGGATCGTCGAGTTGCAGACCAACCTGGCCGGCGTCTCCGCCCAGAACGAGCGCCTGGCCAACACACTCCGCGAAGCCCGCGACCAGATCGTGGCCCTCAAGGAAGAGGTCGACCGGCTCGCCCAGCCGCCCGCCGGCTTCGGCGTCTTCCTGCAGGCCAACGAGGACGGCACCGCGGACATCTTCACCGGCGGCCGCAAGCTCCGCGTGAACGTCAGCCCGAGCGTCGAACTCGACGACCTCAGGCGCGGCCAGGAGGTCATGCTCAACGAGGCGCTCAACGTGGTCGACGTCATGGAGTTCGAGCGCGTCGGCGACATCGTCACCCTCAAGGAGATCCTCGAGGACGGCGAGCGCGCCCTCGTCCTCGGGCACACCGACGAAGAACGAGTGGTACGGCTCGCCGAACCCCTCCTCGACGTCACCATCCGCCCGGGCGACGCCCTCCTGCTCGAACCCCGCTCCGGCTACGTCTACGAGGTCGTCCCCAAGAGCGAGGTCGAGGAGCTCGTCCTCGAAGAAGTCCCCGACATCGGCTACGAACAGATCGGCGGCCTCGGCAACCAGATCGAGGCGATCCGCGACGCCGTCGAGTTGCCCTACCTCTACCCCGACCTCTTCAAGGAGCACGAGCTGCGCCCGCCCAAGGGCGTCCTGCTCTACGGGCCGCCCGGATGCGGCAAGACGCTCATCGCCAAGGCCGTCGCCAACTCGCTCGCCAAGAAGGTGGCCGAGGTCACCGGACAGGCCGCCGGCAAGAGCTTCTTCCTCAACATCAAGGGCCCCGAGCTCCTCAACAAGTACGTCGGCGAAACCGAGCGGCAGATCCGCCTCGTCTTCCAGCGAGCCCGCGAGAAGGCCAGCGAGGGCACCCCCGTCATCGTCTTCTTCGACGAGATGGAATCCCTCTTCCGCACCCGCGGCTCCGGCGTCAGCTCCGACGTGGAGAACACCATCGTCCCGCAGCTCCTCGCCGAGATCGACGGCGTGGAAGGCCTGCAGAACGTGGTCGTCATCGGCGCCTCCAACCGCGAGGACATGATCGACCCCGCCATCCTGCGCCCCGGCCGCCTGGACGTGAAGATCAAGATCGAGCGGCCCGACGCCGAGGCCGCCAAGGACATCTTCGGCAAGTACCTCACCGAGCGCCTCCCGCTCCACGCGGACGACCTCGGAGAGCACGAGGGCGACAAGGTCACCACCGTCCAGAGCATGATCCAGACGGCGGTCGAGCACATGTACGCCGAAACCGAGGAGAACCGCTTCCTGGAAGTCACCTACGCCAACGGCGACAAGGAAGTCCTCTATTTCAAGGACTTCAACTCCGGCGCCATGATCGAGAACATCGTCGGCCGCGCCAAGAAAATGGCGATCAAGGACTTCCTCGAGAAGAGCCAGAAGGGCCTCCGCGTCTCCCACATCCTCCAGGCCTGCGTGGACGAGTTCAAGGAGAACGAGGACCTGCCCAACACCACCAACCCGGACGACTGGGCCCGCATCTCCGGAAAGAAGGGCGAACGGATCGTCTACATCCGCACCCTCATCACCGGAAAGCAGGGCGCCGACACCGGACGCTCCATCGACACGGTGGCGAACACCGGTCAGTACCTGTAAAACCAGGGCGGCTGCGGGTGCCCACCACGGGTACCCGCAGCCGACTGCTTTTCAGGCCACGACCGGAGCAGCCAATGACGCAAATGATCTCCCCACCAGCGCAAAGGCGTTCTAGGCTCTTTCCTACCGCCGAGTCGCACAGTGCTGGGACGGGCACCGCACACGCACCGGAGCGCCGGCGGTACGCGAGCGGCACCCACGACCGAGGGTGCCGCCGGGCAAGGAGGGCCGCATGACCGTACGGCGAGTAATGGGCATCGAGACGGAGTACGGGATCTCCGTCCCCGGCCACCCCAACGCCAATGCCATGCTCACCTCATCCCAGATCGTCAACGCGTACGCCGCGGCGATGCACCGGGCCCGCCGGGCCCGCTGGGACTTCGAGGAGGAAAACCCGCTGCGGGACGCCCGGGGCTTCGACCTCGCCCGCGATGCCGCCGACTCCAGCCAGCTCACCGACGAGGACATCGGCCTCGCCAACGTCATCCTCACCAACGGTGCGCGCCTCTACGTCGACCACGCCCACCCCGAATACAGCGCCCCCGAAGTCACCAACCCACGCGACGCCGTCCTCTGGGACAAGGCCGGCGAACGCATCATGGCCGAGGCGGCCGAACGGGCCGCACAGCTCCCCGGCGCCCAGCCCATCCACCTCTACAAGAACAACACCGACAACAAGGGCGCCTCCTACGGCACGCACGAGAACTACCTGATGAAGCGGGAAACCCCGTTCTCGGACATCGTGCGCCACCTCACGCCCTTCTTCGTCTCCCGCCAGGTCTTCACCGGAGCCGGCCGCGTCGGCATCGGCCAGGACGGCCACGAACACGGCTTCCAGCTCAGCCAACGCGCCGACTACTTCGAGGTCGAGGTCGGCCTGGAGACCACGCTGAAGCGGCCCATCATCAACACCCGCGACGAACCGCACGCCGACGCGGAGAAGTACCGCCGCCTGCACGTCATCATCGGCGACGCCAACCTCTCCGAGATCTCCACCTACCTCAAGCTGGGCACGACCTCCCTGGTCCTGTCCATGATCGAGGACGGCTTCATCGCGGTCGACCTGGCCGTCGACCAGCCCGTACGGACCCTCCACCAGGTCTCCCACGACCCCGGCCTCAAGCGCCTCGTCACCCTCCGCAGCGGCCGCACGCTCACCGCGGTCCAACTGCAGATGGAGTACTACGAGCTGTCCCGCAAGTACGTCGAGGAACGCTTCGGAGCCGACGCCGACGACCAGACCATGGACGTCCTCTCCCGCTGGGAGGACACCCTCAACCGGCTCGAGAACGACCCGATGAGCCTGGCCGGCGAACTCGACTGGGTCGCCAAGCGCGAACTCATGGAGGGCTACCGCCGCCGCGACGGCCTCGACTGGGACGCCGCCAAGCTCCACCTCCTCGACCTCCAGTACGCCGACGTACGCGCCGAGAAGGGCCTCTACAACCGTCTCGCGGCCCGCGGACGCATGAAGCGCCTCCTGGACGAGACCGAGGTCGACAAGGCCCGCACGACGCCGCCGGAGGACACCCGCGCCTACTTCCGCGGCCGCTGCCTCGAGCAGTACGCCGACGACGTGGCCGCGGCGAGCTGGGACTCGGTCATCTTCGACCTGCCGGGCCGGGATTCGCTGCAGCGCGTTCCAACCCTCGAACCGCTTCGCGGAACGCGAAATCACGTCAAGGAGCTGCTGGACCGTTGCCGCACGGCGGAAGACCTGGTCAGGGTCCTGTCCGGCGGCTGAGCGGGATCCGCGGGGTACGCGGACCCGCCCGGGCGGCCGGGGTGGAAACCCCACCGTCCGGGAATCATCGAGATGGCCCCCGTACGTTGCCGAAACTGCGGGGCCGATGTCGGACCGGGCTTGTAGGGTCTGATCATCACCGATCGGCAGGAATGCCGACCCGTCGACCATGTCGGGCGAACAGAGCGGGGTGAGGGATATGGCAACCAAGGACACCGGCGGCGGCCAGCAGAAGGCCACGCGCTCCACCGAGGAGGTCGAGGAGCAGGCGCAGGACGCGCAGGGCTCCGAGGACCTCAAGGAGCGGCACGAGAAGCTGAGCGACGACGTGGACTCCGTCCTGGACGAGATCGACGATGTCTTGGAGGAGAACGCAGAGGATTTCGTTCGGTCCTTCGTTCAAAAGGGTGGACAGTAGCCCCATTTTTCCTTCGAATTGAAGGTAGCGGGGGAGCCGAGGTTGGGGAGCGAAGAAAGCGTAAAGCGCTGCTCGCGGTGTAAGGAGCACAAGCCGCGGGCAGCGTTCGCGCAGAACAAGGCGATGCGTGACGGGCTGCAGGCCTACTGCAGAGAGTGCGCCGCCGAGTATCACCAACAGCGTCAGGTGGCCAAAGGGCGCGGTGTTCGGCCGAGGGTCGCTGTGCCGGCAGGGCACAAGTTCTGCCGTACGTGCGGTGAGATCAAGCCTCACAGCGACTGGACGCGGAATCGCAGCGCCTCGGACGGCTTGGCAACCCTCTGCAAGGCCTGCAAGGCGGCGCAGGGACGAGCACAGCACCTGAAGCGCAACTATGGCCTCACAGAGGCCGAGCGTGATGCGATGGTCGCCACCCAGCGAGGGCTCTGTGCGATCTGTTTGGACGCTCCGGCCATGCATGTGGATCACTGCCATGGGACGGGTAGGGTCCGTGGCGTACTGTGCTTCAGCTGCAATGCCGCACTGGGGCAGTTCAAGGATCAGCCCGAGGTCATAAGGCGGGCTGCAGCATACGTGGAAGGAAACGTGTGGAAGCCAACACTCGTAGCACCGGGCGTCTACCAGCTGCCTTCCTGACGCCTGGGTCCTCCTCCTTCATGGACTTCCTCTCCGAGCACCAGCCGGAGCTGCTGCCCGGCAAGCGGCAGCTGCCGCCCACCCAGGGTGTGATCGAGGCACCGCACGGGACGACGATCGTCGCCGTCACGTTCCCCGGAGGCGTCGTGCTCGCCGGTGACCGCCGGGCCACCATGGGCAACATGATCGCCCAGCGCGACATCGAGAAGGTGTTCCCGGCGGACGAGTACTCGGCCGTCGGCATCGCCGGCACCGCCGGTCTCGCCGTGGAGATGGTGAAGCTCTTCCAGCTGGAGCTGGAGCACTTCGAGAAGGTCGAGGGTGCGCAGCTCTCGCTGGAGGGCAAGGCGAACCGGCTGTCGACGATGATCCGGTCCAACCTCGGTATGGCGATGCAGGGGCTGGCCGTGGTGCCGCTGTTCGCCGGGTACGACGTGGACCGGGAGCGGGGGCGGATCTTCTCGTACGACGTGACGGGCGGCCGTTCCGAGGAGCACAACTTCGCGGCGACGGGTTCGGGTTCGATCTTCGCGCGTGGTGCGATGAAGAAGCTGTACCGGGAGGACCTGTCCGAGGAGCAGGCCACGACGCTGGTGGTCCAGGCTCTGTACGACGCGGCTGACGACGACTCGGCGACCGGTGGTCCCGATGTCGCCCGCCGGATCTATCCGATCATCACCGTGATCACCGAGGACGGTTTCCGTCGGCTCACCGAGGACGAGGCCTCGGGGCTGTCCCGTGCGGTGCTCCAGCGGCGTCTGGAGGAGCCGGACGGTCCGAAGGCCGCTCTGCTCTGAGTGTGGGCCGGCTGTTTTCGAGGTGATCCAGTGACCATGACAGAAAGGGACGGATAACCGGTGTCGACGCCGTTCTATGTCTCACCCCAGCAGGCGATGGCCGACCGGGCGGAGTACGCCCGGAAGGGCATCGCGCGTGGCCGCAGCCTGGTGGTCATGCAGTATGCCGATGGCATCGTGTTCGTCGGCGAGAATCCGTCCCGTGCGCTGCACAAGTTCAGCGAGATCTATGACCGGATCGGTTTCGCGGCCGCCGGCAAGTACAACGAGTACGAGAATCTGCGGATCGGTGGTGTGCGGTACGCGGATCTTCGTGGCTACACCTATGACCGTGACGATGTGACGGCCCGGGGTCTGGCGAACGTGTACGCGCAGACGCTGGGCACGATCTTCTCTTCGGCGGCGGAGAAGCCGTACGAGGTGGAGCTGGTCGTGGCCGAGGTCGGGGCGACGCCCGAGGGTGACCAGATCTACCGGCTGCCGCATGACGGTTCCATCGTGGACGAGCACGGCTCGGTGGCGGTGGGTGGCAACGCGGAGCAGATCAGCGGTTTCCTGGATCAGCGTCATCGTGACGGCATGTCGTTGGCCGAGGCGTTGAAGCTGGCCGTGCAGGCGCTGTCCCGTGACACCAATGGCAGTGAGCGGGAGATTCCGGCGGAGCGTCTGGAGGTCGCGCTGCTGGATCGTACGCGTCCGCAGGCGCGCAAGTTCAGGCGGATCGTGGGCCGTCAGCTGTCGCGCCTTCTGGAGGCGGACGGTGCGGCCACGGAGGCGGAGAGCTCCGAGGAGGAAGAGGAGTAGGCCCGTCCGCGGCGGCTTCGCCGCGACCTTCACCCCTGTCGTGCCCCGGCCGTTTCGGCCGGGGCACGGTGCGTTCCGCGGTCGGCCGGGGGCTGTTCCGCGTGCGGCTCGCGCCGGGGAACCGGAACCTGGAGGTGTGGGCGGTGTTCGCCGCTGACCTGTGGGATGACCGGCCGTGTCGGGGAACTCGGAGGGGCACGGCAGGACTGTGCGGAGGTGGAGGAGTCATGGCGGAGCAGAGGTCGTCCTCGGTGCTCACCGCACCGGTGCGGGGCGCGGCCTCGGTGCTGGGGCGGTTGCCCGGTGCCGGGATGGTGAGCAGGGTCGCGGAGGGCACGCTGAACAAGGTGGGCGCGGTGTCGCCGAGGAGCCGGCGGCTGGCGGTGTACACGGGGGCCGGGGTGCTGGGGGTGGCGGGGGTGGTGGAGTGGCCGGTGGCGTTGACGGGCGCGGCGGTGGCGTGGCTGACCCAGCCGCGGCCCGGCGTCGGGGCCGCTGGCCGGGCGGAGGCCGGGGTGGGGCGACTCGGTGCGCCGGTGGAGGACGGTGAGCCGGTGGAGCGTGCGGACGTGGTGGACGTGCCGGACGAGCCGGTGGGGGCCGAGCCGGACGACGAGGCGATGGCGTGGGCGGCGACGCATCGGACGGCGCCGGCCGTGGAGCGGCCGGGGCAGCGGCACGGTGGGTCCGGTGAGCACGGCGGCTCTGCCGCGCACAGTGGGCATGGCGCGCATGGTGGGCGTCTTGGGCCCACGGCGCGGCCGGGCCGTACGACGCGCTGAGGACGTCCGATGGTGTTCTCCTTGCTGACGGTTCCGTCGGCCGCCGCCCGGCTGGTGCCGGCGGCGCCGCGGTTGCTGGCGCGGGTGGCCGTTCCGGTGGTGGGTGCGGCGGCGGGGGCGGTGGCGGGTACGGCGCGTGCCGGGGTGCGTGGCGCGGACGCCGCGGTGCGGGTGGCCCGGGTCGCGGGTAACGCGCTGCCGGGTGGTGCGGGACGGTGGCGTGCGGGTGCCCGGCAGCATGTGGCGTTGCGGCCGGCGGATGAGGAGGCGGCACGGCACGGCACGGAGCGTCTGGGGCGTCGGGTGGCCGCCGCGGTGGCGGAGCACCCTGATGTGCTGCTGGCCTACTGGGACGGGGGGTTGGCCCGGTTGGTGGTGACGGCGGTCGAGGACGGGCTGACGGACCGGGTGCTTGACCATGTGGCGGATGTGGCGGCGCGCCATGGTCTGGAGCTGGGTGGCGATCCGGAGGAGTTGTCGCATCCGGCGGATCCGGTGGCGGTGCGGGTCGCGGCGGCGGCGCTCGCGGCCGACGTGGTGGGTGCGGGTGCGGCGTTGGCGGCGTATGCGTGGCGGTTGCCGCCGTCGCCCCGGACGGTGACGGCGGCGGTCACGCTTCTGCGGGAGAACCCTCGGGTGCGTGCGGTGTTGCGCCGGCGGCTGGGCGGGCCGGGCATGGATCTGGTGCTGGCGGGTGCGAACGCGGTGGCGCACGGGGCGGGGCAGAGTCCGGCTTCGCTGGTGCTGGACGGGGCGTTGCGGGGGTGTCAGCTGGCGGAGGCGGTGGCGCAGGCTGCCGCGTTCGACACGGTGCATGACGAGTTGTGTGCTCCGGAGCGGGTGAGTGTGGGTGGCCGGGGGTGGGAGCGGCCGCCGTTGCGGGCGACTCCGGCGCAGGAGTACGCGGCCCATGCGGCGGCGGGAAGTGTGATCGGCGCGCTGGCGACGTTGCTGGTGAAGCATGACGGTGCGGAGGCGGCGGAGGCGGTGCTCGCCGGTTCGCCGAAGGCGGCGCGGTACGGTCCGGCGGTTTTCCATGCCGTGCTGGGTGGTGCGCTGGCGCGGGTGGGGGCGCTGGTGCGGGCGCCGGAGCGGTTGTGGCAGCTGGAGCTGGCAGGGACGGTGGTGCTGCATCCGAGTGCGCTGCGTGCGGCGGACGGCTCGGTGGATCCGTGGACGGAGCCGGTGCTGGACGCGGCGCGGCGGGCGGGGCTGCGGGTCGTGGTGGTGGACGACCCGGTGCTGGAGGATTTCGCGGGTCTGGCGGATGTGGTGGTGGACGCGCGGCGGCCGCTGGACGACGTGGTGTGCGAGATGCGCGGTGACGGGGGGACCGTGATCACGGTCGCCCGGCTGGGTTCGGCGGACGACGGTGAGGTGCTTGCGGGGTTGCGGGCCGGTGATCTGGCGGTGGCCCTGGTGGACGGGGACGGCGCGGTGGTGTGGGGTGCGGATGTGCTGGCCCGGCGTGGTCTGCCGGATGTGTGGCGGGTGCTGACGGCGGTTCCGGCGGCGCGTGCGGTGAGTGGTCGGTCGCAGACGCTGGCGCGGTCGGGTGCCGCGCTTTCGGGGCTGTTGGTGGCGGTGGGGGAGTCCAGGGGTGGGCGTGGGCGGCTGGCGGTGCTGCCGGGGATGCGGCATGTGCCGGTGGACGTGGCGGCGGCGGGTGCGCTGTTCTCGGGGGTGCGGGCTGGGCTGGCGGTGGCGGCGGCTTCGGCTCCGCGTCCGCGTCCGCGGGTGCACTGGCATGAGCTGGACGCGGAGGAGGCGCGGGAGCGGCTGGGCCGGGAGCCGGCTGCCGAGGTGAGCGGGCTGGGCCGGGTGACGGCCGGGGTGCGTGGGGCCGCGGGTGCGGTGGCCGGGCATCCGGCGGTGGGTCCGGTGCGCTGGAGTGTGCGGCTGGGCCGGGCGGTCAGCGGTGAGCTGCATGATCCGCTGACCCCGGTGCTGGCGGTGGGTTCGGCGGCGTCGGCGATTTTGGGTTCGGTGGTGGACGCGCTGCTGGTGGTGGGGGCGCTGGATCTGAACGCGCTGGTGGGTGGTGTGCAGCGGTTGCGTGCGGAGCGGGCGTTGTCGGGGCTGCTGGCGGATCAGCAGCGGAAGGCGCGGGTGGCGCCGTCGGACGAGGAGGCGCCGGCGGGTGGTACGCGCACGGTGGACGCGGGTGGGCTGCGGCCCGGGGATGTGATCGAACTGGCCGGGGACGACGTGGTGCCGGCGGATGCCCGGTTGTTGTGGGAGGAGGGTCTGGAGGTCGACGAGTCGGCGTTGACGGGGGAGTCGCTGCCGGTCCAGAAGCAGACGGACCGGACGCCGCACGCGGTGGTGGCCGACCGGCGGTGCATGGTGTTCGAGGGGACGACGGTGGTGGCGGGGACGGCCCGGGCCGTGGTGGTGGACACCGGTGACCGTACGGAGGCGGCGCGGGCGGTTCATCTGGCCGCTCGTACGCCGCCGGCGGGCGGGGTGCAGGCGAGGCTGCAGGCGCTGACGCGCCAGGCGCTGCCCTGGACGCTGGGGGGCGGGGCGGCGGTGACGGGTCTGGCGTTGCTGCGGGGGACGCCGGTCCGGGATGCGGTCAGTGGCGGGGTGGCGGTCGCCGTGGCGGCGGTGCCGGAGGGGTTGCCGCTGGTGGCGACGGTGGCGCAGTTGGCGGCGGCGCGGCGGCTGAGCCGTGACGGGGTGCTGGTGCGTACGCCGCGCACGCTGGAGGCGCTGGGGCGGATGGACACCGTCTGTTTCGACAAGACGGGCACGCTGACGGAGAACCGGCTGCGGCTGGTGCGGGTGTGGGACGCCGGGGGTCGGGTGTGCGCCGCGGACGAGGTGGCGGCGGCGGAGACGGTGCGGTCGGCGGCGCGTGCGTGTCCGCGGCTGAACGGGGGGTCGGAGCGGCCGGTGCACGCGACGGACGAGGCGGTGCTGGACGCGGCCGGGGACGATCCGGGGTGGACCCAGTTGGAGGGGCGGCTGTTCGAGGCCGCTCGCGGGTATGCGGCGGCGGTCGGCCGGACGGGCGACGGGGCGCGGGTGCTGGTGGTGAAGGGGGCTCCGGAGACGGTGCTCCCGGCCTGCCGGGATCTGCCGTCGCACGCCTGGGAGGGTGCGCATGTGCTGGCGGGTGACGGGCTGCGGGTGCTGGCGGTGGCCGAACGCCGGCTGGCGGAGGGCGAGGAGGCGGCCGGGGTGCTCGAGGAGCCGCTGCGGGAGCTGGGTTTCACGGGTCTGCTGGCGCTCTCGGATGTGCCGCGGGGGACGTCGACGGCGTTGGTGCGGGGTCTGTACGAGGCCGGGGTGCGGCCGGTGATGCTGACCGGGGACCATCCGCAGACGGCCCGGGCGATCGCCCGGGAGCTGGGGTGGCCGGAGGAACCGGTGGTGGTGACGGGGGACGAGCTGGGTGCGGCGGACCGTTCGGGGCGGGCCCGGATGCTGCGGGACGCGGGTGTGGTGGCACGGGTGGCTCCGGAGCAGAAGCTCCAGGTGGTGGAGGCGTTGCGGGATGCGGGCCGGGTGGTGGGGATGGTGGGTGACGGTGCCAACGACGCGGCGGCGATCCGGGCGGCCGACATCGGTGTGGGGATCAACACCCGGGGTTCGGCGGCGGCGCGCAACGCCGCGGACATCGTGCTGACGGACGACGATCTGACGGTGCTGATCGACGCGGTCGTCGAGGGGCGTGCGCTGTGGCACAGCGTGGCCGACGCGATCGCGATCCTGATCGGCGGCAACGCCGGTGAGGTGGGTTTCGGTCTGCTGGGCACGCTGGTGTCGGGCCGGGCGCCGTTGTCGACGCGGCAGATGCTGCTGGTGAACCTGTTCACGGATCTGTTCCCGGCGATGGCGGTGGCGGTGACGCCGAAGGCCGGGGCGGAGGCCGCGGAGCGGTCGGGGCCGCGGTCGCCGGAGGACGCGGCGGGCGGCGTGCTGGGGGAGCCGTTGATCCGTCTGATCCGGCATCGGGCGCTGACCACGTGCCTGGGGGCGATGACGGCGTGGCTGATCGGCCGTTTCACGCCGGGTACGGCACGCCGTTCGAGCACGATGGCGCTCTGCGGGGTGGTCGGCACCCAGCTGGCGCAGACGTTGCTGGACCGCCGGGACAGCCCGCTGGTGCGGGTGACGTCGCTGGGTTCGGCGGCGGCCCTGGTCGCCCTGATCCAGGTGCCGGTGGTGAGCCGGGCGGTCGGCTGCACCCCGCTGGGGCCGGTGGGCTGGGCCGGAGTGGTGGCGGGCATCGCGGTGGCGCTGGCGGGGCAGCGGGTGCTGCCACGGCTGGAGGAGACGGTGACCCGTCTGCTGCCCACCGCCGGCTAGGGCCTGGCGGGGCGGTGGGTGGTGCGGGGCTGTGGGGCACGCGTTGGGATCGGCGGGGTGGGTGCGGGGTGGCGAACCCACGCTCGGGTCGGCGGGGCGGTGCGGGGCTCGTGAGGCCGCGTTGGGGTCGGCAGGGCGGTACGGCGGGCCGTGCAGGCGTGCCAGGGCCGGGTGGGGTGTTGCCGGGGGCCGTGGAGCCGCGCTAGGGCCTGTCGTCAAATTCCCGTCGTCGCCCGAAGGGCGGCCCTGCGGCGTCTGGTGCGTGCTCTCGGCGTGCCGGGCGGAAGTCCTCGTACTGGACGTACTTGGGCTTTCGCCCGGCGCGGCGAGTGGGGGTGCCCCCTCTGGGGGAGCGTGCCAGGCGTCGCGGGGCAGACGGGAATTTGACGACAGGCCCTAGGCCCGGTGGGGTGCTGCCGGGGCCGTGGAGCCGCGTACGACGAGTTCGACGGGGATGTCCCCGCCGGGCGGTTCCCGGCCGTCCAGGACGGCGAGCAGGGCTTCCATGCCGCGTTGCCCGAACAGTTCGGCGTCGAGCCGGACGGTGGTGAGTTCGGGGTCGAGCGCGGTGGCGAGGGCCAGGTCGTCCAGGCCGGTGACGGACACGTCGTCGGGGACGCGCAGGCCCAGGCGGCGCAGGGCCTTGTAGGCCCCGGCGGCCAGTTTGTCGTCGTCGCACACCACGGCGGTCGGACGGGGGCCGGAGGCGGCCAGCGCGGCCTCGGTGGCGGTGCGGGCGCCGTCGATGGAGATCGGTGCGGGGGCGGTCCGGATCTCCGTGCCGGGTACGGCGGCGAGGCGGGCGGCGAGTTCCCGGGCGCGCATCTCGAAGGTCCAGGAAGGCACGTCGGCGGCGAGGTGCAGGAAGTGGCGGTGGCCGAGGGCCAGCAGGTGTTCGGCGACCTGCCGTACGCCGTCGGCGATGTCGAGGTTCACGGTGGCGGCGCCGAGGCTGCCGTCCGGGTCGCTGTCGAGCATGACGAGGGGGAGCTGGTCGCCGCGGATGGCGGTGAGGGCGTCGGCGGCCATGGAGGAGGCGATGACGCCGTCCAGGGCGGACTGTGCGGAGGCGAAGGGGTCGCGGGCGGGGCCGATGCCCTCGGGGGAGGGGTACAGCACGACGCCCAAGCCGTGCCGGGCGGCGACGCGCGCGGCGCCGGTGTAGACGCCCGCGAAGAACTCGGTGGTGAGCGCGGGGACGACGAGCAGGACGGTACGGGTGCGGCCGAGGCGCAGGTTTCGGGCGGCGAGGTTGGGCCGGTAGCCGAGGTCGCGGGCGGCTTCCCGGACCCGGTCGGCGGTGGCCGCGGAGACCCGGCCGCGCCATTTGTCGCCGAGCACGAGGGAGACGGCCGCCTGGGAGACCCCGGCCGCCTGTGCGACGTCACGGCTGGTCGGGCGGGCGCTGCTGGGTGCCACCGCGGGGCTGCTCCTGTTCTGGCGGTCGTTCGCCTCCGGGCTCCGCGGCCCGCCGGCTCACGTCCGGTCGTCTGGACGGGTGAACAGCGCACATGGTACGTATGACAGGCGGGGTTATACGTAACACTTGGAGGCGGGACATGGCCGCGGGATACCTGGAGATCCTCAGGGCGAGACACGCGGCCCGGCTGCTGACCGGCACCCTGGTGGGCCGGCTGCCCAACGCGACCGCCGCGATCGCGCTGGTGCTGTTCGTCCGCGCCGAGGGCGGCACGTACGGCCTGGCGGGCGCCCTCGCGGCCGTGTACGGCGTCGCCAACGCCGTCGGCCAGCCCGTGCTGGGCCGCCTGGTGGACCTGCACGGCCAGCCGCGCGTCCAGTTGCCCGCGGCCGTCCTGTCGGCGCTGGCGATGGCCGTCTTCGCGTTCTCCGGCACCGACCCGCTGCTCCTCGCCTGCGCCGCCGTGGCCGCCGCCGGCCTGTTCACCCCGCCGCTCGAGGGCGGTCTGCGGGCCCTGTGGCCCTCCGTGCTGCGCCGCGAGGAGCAGGTGCACACCGCGTACGCCATGGACGCCGTCGCCCAGGAAGTCATGTTCACCGTGGGCCCGTTGCTGGTGACGCTGTGCGTGTCGCTCTGGTCGGAGCGGGCGGCGCTGCTGGTGCTGAACGCCGTCGGTGTCCTCGGCGCGCTCTCGGTGGTCCTCTCGCCGCCCTCGCGCGCGTGGCGCTCGGCGCCGCGCGACGCGCACTGGCTGGGCGCCCTGCGCTCGCCCGGCCTGCTCGTGCTGCTCGGCGCCTTCCTGTTCGTCGGCATCGCGCTCGGCTCCATCACCGTGGCCTCGGTGCCGTACGCCGACGAGCACGGCGGCGACGCGGTCTACGGCTGGCTGATGGCCGCTCTCGGCCTCGGGGCGCTCATCGGCGGCACCGTGTACGGCGCGCGCGCCTGGAGCGGCGCGCCCGAGCGGCGACTGCGGGTTCTCGTAGCCCTTCTGGCGGTCTGTTACCTGCCGCTGATGCTGATGCCGGGCGCGGCCGCCATGGTGCTGCTCAGCCTGGTCTCCGGGGTGTTCCTCGCCCCCTGCATCGCCTGCGCGTTCATCATCGTCGACCGGCACGCGCCGAGCGGCACCGTCACCGAGGCGTTCTCCTGGCTGGTGACGACGTTCACCGTGGGAGCCTCGGTGGGAACGGGCCTGGCGGGCCCGGTGGTCCAGGCCGGCGGCCCGCTGTGGGGATACGCCGTCCCCGGCGCCGCGGGAGCCGTGTCCCTGCTGGTCCTGCTCGCCACCGGGCGGGTCCTCGCAGCTCCCGCGCGGAGCGGGGTTGTTGCGGCTTCATCGGAAAATGATCCAAATCGTGCTGCCGAACCCCGTTTCAGCTCGGGGGATCGGGCGTAATGTTCAGTCATGGACCGCCGCATTTTCGGGCTGGAGAACGAGTACGGCGTCACGTGCACGTTCAGGGGACAGCGCCGCCTGTCTCCTGACGAGGTGGCGCGGTACCTCTTCCGCCGTGTCGTGTCATGGGGCCGCAGCAGCAATGTCTTTCTGCGAAACGGCGCCCGGCTCTATCTGGACGTGGGGTCACATCCGGAATACGCCACACCCGAATGTGACAACGTGACCGAACTGGTCACCCACGACAAAGCCGGCGAGCGCATTCTCGAAGGACTCCTGGTGGACGCGGAACGACGCCTGCACGAGGAGGGAATCGCGGGCGACGTCTACCTCTTCAAGAACAACACCGACTCGGCGGGCAACTCCTACGGCTGCCACGAGAACTATCTGGTGGCCCGGCACGGGGAGTTCTCCCGGCTCGCGGACATCCTCATCCCGTTCCTGGTGACCAGGCAGCTGCTGTGCGGCGCGGGCAAGGTTTTGCAGACCCCGCGCGGAGCGGTGTACTGCGTCAGCCAGCGTGCCGAGCACATCTGGGAGGGAGTCTCCTCGGCGACGACCCGCTCCAGGCCCATCATCAACACCCGCGACGAACCGCACGCGGACGCCGAGCGCTACCGCCGGCTGCACGTCATCGTCGGCGACTCGAACATGTCCGAGACGACCATGCTGCTCAAGGTCGGCGCGACCGACCTGGTGCTGCGCATGATCGAGGCGGGCACCGTGATGCGCGACCTCACCCTGGAGAACCCGATCCGGGCGATCCGCGAGGTCAGCCACGACATCACCGGCCGGCGCAAGGTGCGCCTGGCCAGCGGCCGGGAGGCCTCCGCGCTGGAGGTGCAGCGCGAGTACTTCGACAAGGCCGTCGACTTCTGCGACCGCCGCGGCATCCGCACCGGCACGGTCGCGCAGGTCCTGGAGCTGTGGGGCCGCACTCTCGACGCCATCGAGACCGAGGAACTGGACCGCATCGGCACCGAGATCGACTGGGTCATGAAGTACAAGCTCATCGAGCGGTACCGGGCCAAGCACAACATGACCATGTCGCACCCGCGGGTCGCCCAGATAGACCTCGCCTACCACGACATCCACCGTCGCCGGGGTCTTTACTACCTGCTGGAGAAGAAGGGCCAAGCCACCCGGATCTGCAACGACTTGAAGATCTTCGAGGGCAAATCGGTCCCCCCGCAGACCACTCGGGCCCGGCTGCGCGGCGACTTCATCCGCCGGGCACAGGAACAGCGTCGCGACTTCACCGTCGACTGGGTGCACCTCAAGCTCAACGACCAGGCACAGCGCACGGTGTTGTGCAAGGACCCGTTCCGTTCGGTGGACGACCGCGTGGAGAAGCTCATCGCCGGAATGTGACACCGCACGCGAGTCGAGCGTCACCGAGCCCAAGTGCCGGAACGCCACACGGGCGCCGTACGTTTTCCGTACGGCGCCCGCCTCGCGTCGTAGAGTTGCGCGCACGCCAATCCGCAAGATCGACCGATTACGAGGCCCTTCCCGTGCGCCGACGCTCACTCCTCCTCGCAGCCGTACCCGCAGGACTGGTCACGCTCGCCGGATGCGGCGACGACAAGTCCAAGTCCAGCAAGGCCGGCGCGTCACCGACACCGTCGGGCTCGGCGTCCTCCGTACCCCCGCCCAAGATCGTGGACGGGCCGCTGCCGGCGATCACGGCGGGCACGAAGTTCGGCGAGAAGCCGACCGTCGCCAAGGGGCCGGGCGACCCGTCGGAGGATCTCGCGGTCAAGACGGTCATCGCGGGCAGCGGACGCACGGTCGCGGAGAACGACTTCATCGAGGCGAACTACCTGGGCCAGATCTGGAGCACCGCGAAGGTCTTCGACAACTCCTACGACCGCCACCGCCCGCTGGTCATGCAGCTCGCCCAGGGCAACCTCATCGACGGCTGGCGGTATGCCCTGCAGGGCAAGAAGACCGGCAGCCGCGTGCTCATCGCCGTCCCGCCCACCTGGGGCTACGGCAAGTCGGGCAACGCGCAGGCGGGCATCAAGGGCACCGACACCCTGGTCTTCGTCATCGACGTGGTCGACTCCTTCAACTCCAAGAGCTCCGCCCACGGCAAGCCGGTCCCGCAGGACGACCCCGCGCTGCCGACGGTCGGCACCAACACCGACGGCAAGGCGCCCGAGATCAAGCCGGCCAAGCAGAGCACCCCGCCGAAGAAGCTGGCCTCCGCCTACGTCCTGGAGGGAGAGGGCCCCGAGGTCCAGGCGAACCAGGCGGTGCTGTGCCAGTTCAAGGGCGTGGTCTGGGGCACCGACAAGGCGTTCCAGCAGACGTACGACTCCGGGCGGCTCAGCCAGTTCTCGCTGGAGCAGATGCAGCAGGTCGTCAAGGGGCTGGCGCAGGGACTGACCGGCAAGAAGGTGGGCAGCAGGGTCCTGATCGTCGTACCGCCTGACCTGGGCTACGGCGACACCCCGCCGAGCGGCAGCGGCATCAAGAAGGGCGCCACGCTGGTGTTCTCGGTGGACATCCTCGCCGCGATGTGACCAGGCCCCGCCGTGGCGCCGTGGCAGGCGGCAGACCAGCGGGGATGACAGACTGTCCGTGTTTCGTGTCGTACACAAGCAGGAGCTTTTGACGTGAGCATCGAGAAGCCCGAGATCGACTTCCCGGGCGGCGAGCCGCCGGCGGACCTCGAGATCAAGGACATCTGGGAAGGGGACGGCGAGGTCGCGGAAGCGGGCGACATCGTCAAGGTCCACTACGTGGGCGTCGCCTTCTCCTCCGGCGAGGAGTTCGACGCCTCCTGGAACCGCGGCACCCCGCTGGACTTCCAGCTCGGCGTCGGCCAGGTCATCCAGGGCTGGGACAAGGGCGTCCAGGGCATGAAGGCCGGCGGCCGCCGCCAGCTGACCATCCCCGCGCACCTCGCGTACGGCGACCGCGGCGCCGGTGGCGGCCGGATCGCCCCGGGCGAGACGCTGATCTTCGTCTGCGACCTCGTGGGCGTTGCCAAGCGCTGACCGAACCTGGTCGAAGGAGGGCCCGTGCTGTCCGCACGGGCCCTCCTCGCGTGACCGCCGCTGTTCAGGACGTCTCCGCTTCCCCGCTCCGGCTTTGCCCCGACACCCCGGGGCGGTACGGTCATCGGTCGGAAGCACCATAGGAAAGGCGAAGGGCGTCGATGGCCATTGCCAAGGCCGAGCGGCTGATGAACCTCGCGCTGTGCCTGCTCGGCACCCGCCGGCCGCTCAGCAAGCGCGAGCTGCGCGACTCCATCGAGGCGTACGTCGAGGCGTCCAGGCCGGAGCGGGGCGCGGCGGGCAGCGACGACTCCTTCAACCGCATGTTCGAGCGGGACAAGGACGACCTGCGCGAGCTGGGCCTGGTCATCGAGACCGTGGAGAACATCGACGGCGAGGTCGGCTACCTCGCCCGCCGCGACAGCAACCGCCTGCCCGCCATCACCCTGGACGCCGAGGAGGCCGCCGCCCTGGGCCTCGCGGCCAAGGTCTGGCAGCAGGCCCGCCTGGCCGGCGCGGCCAGCGGTGCCCTGCAGAAGCTGCGCGCCGCCGGCCTTCCGGAGGACGTCGACCCCTACGAGGCGCACGGCGCCCTGGAGCCGCGCATCCCGGTGCACGAGGCCGCCTTCGAACCGCTGATGCTGGCCTGCCGCGACCGCCGCCCCGTGGTCTTCGACTACCGCAAGGCCTCCGCCGCCCGTCCCGAGCCCAGGCACGTCGAGCCCTGGGCGCTGGAGTGCTGGCGCGGCCACTGGTACCTGGCGGGCTTCGACCGGGACCGGGGCGCCGAACGCGTCTTCCGGCTCTCCCGGATCACCGGCCGGGTGCGCTCCCGCGGTACCGGCTTGACCGCGCCCGTGCCCGACGTGGTCACCGTGCGCGAGACCGTCGCGAGCTGGGCCGGCGAGATCGCCGACCGCTCGGCGCTGATCCGGCTGCGCTCCGGCTCCGGTTACCCCCTTCGGGCGAAGGCCACCGCGGTCCGGGAACTCGGCGACGGCTGGGACGAGTTGGAAATTCCGTACGGGCACGGATTGGACGCCTGGCTGGTGGAGTTCGGGCCGGACGTGGTGGTCGTGGAGCCGGCCGAGCTGCGCACGGACGTGGTGGACCGGCTGCGTGCCGTGGCCAAGGGCTGAGGGGGACGGAGCACAACCATGGCAGGCAAACCGGTCAGGCCCGTGAACGCCATCGACCAGACCCGGCGGATGCTCTCCCTGGTCACCTACCTGAGAGAGCGTCCCGGCGCCAGGATCGCGGACGTGGCGCGCGCCTTCGGCATCACCGAGGACGAGCTGGTCTCCGACCTCGATCTGCTGCCCATGTGCGGCACCAGCTTCCGCGGCGGCGACCTGCTGGACATCGACACCGACGGCGAGCGCATCTGGTGGCACAACCCGGCAGCCCTCGGCGAGGAGGCGGCCGAGCCGCTCCGGCTCGCCGCCGACGAGGCCACGGCCCTGCTGGTGGCCGCCCGCGCGGTGTCCACCCTGCCGGGCCTCAGAGAGAGCGACCGCCAGGCGCTGCTGCGGGCGACGGCCAAGGTGGAGACGGCGGCCGGTGAGGCGGCCGGCGCCAGCGCCCGGCTCTCGGTGACCTTCGAGTCCGAGGGCGGGGTCTTCGCCGACGTCGACCGCGCGATCTCCGAGCGCCGCCGGCTGTGGATCCGCTACTACTCACCCGCGCGCGACGAGATCACCGAGCGGGAGATCGACCCCATCCGCCTGGTCAGCGTCGGCCACACCTATGTGGAGGCATGGTGCCGCCGCTCCGAGGCGCGCCGCACCTTCCGGCTGGACCGGGTCGCCGAGATCAGGGTCCTGGACGAGCCGTCGGCGCCGCCCGAGATGGAGCTGCGGGACCTGTCCGAGGCCCTGGTGCAGCCGGCCGCCGAGGACCCGGAGGTGGTCATCGAGGTCGGCCCCGGCGGCCGCTGGGTGGCCGAGTACTACCCGCACGACAGCGCCGATGAGCTTCCCGACGGCGGGCTGCGTATCTCTCTGCGTACCCCCGATCCGGCCTCGCTGAGACGGCTGGCCCTGCGCCTCGGCCGTGACGGCCGGATCGTCTCGCCGCCCGAGCTGGCCGACAGTGCCCGATCGGCGGCCCGCGAGGCACTGGCGGCGTACGACACGGACACCCCGCCGGTGCGCGGTGGTGCCGATGACCGGCGTGACGACAGGCAGGAGCGAGAGCGTTGAGCGAGTCTCCGGTGTCCGGTGCGAACCAAGCCACGAGGGAGGCCGGCGGCCAGCTGACGGTGGCGTCCGCCTTCGCCGGGATGAGAAGAGCGGTCCCGGTGCTGTTCCGGGCCGGCTGCCCGGACTGCCGGGGCCGCTTCGAACTCGCCGCGGGCGCCCTGCGCCTGGCCATAGGCGCCACGAGCCGGACGACGTTCTACTCCTTCACCTGCCCCGAGTGCGGTTCCTCGGTGCGCAAGCCCGCCGGGGAGCGGATCGTCGAACTGCTCACCGGCGGTGGTGTCCGCACCCTGCGGCTGCACTCCACGGTGTAGGACCGTCTAAGGTCGACGTCATGTTCTGGCCGATGTTCGCGGTAGCCGTGGGTTTTCTGACGCTCGCCGTGCTGGGGGTGCTCGCCGTGCGGGTGTTCCTCGAGGCACGCCGCCTGGGGCAGCAGGTCGCCGACTCCGCGCGCCGCATCAACCGGGCCGCCGAGGACCTGGAGCGGGCGGCGGTGAGCGCGGCCCGCGCCGTGGACACGCTGTGAAGTCACGACCCCGAGAGTCCGGTAAGGGTCACGGTTTGGGGCACTTCGCCCTGTCATGCTGGGTGGCGGGGCAGGTACGCTGCTGATCGCGGCGCGAAGAACGAGGCGCGTGCCGCGGACCGGGCGTACGCAAGGGGATTGCCTCACGTTCACCCCTGAGCGTTACGATCGCTGGCAGCACGATCGCTCGGACATGTGTCCGACTGGTCGGACAGCACCCACCCAGTCGCCTCGGTGAGAAGGTAAAGACTTATGTTCGGAAGGCTCGGAGCCCCCGAGATCATTCTCATCCTCGTCGTCATCGTCCTGCTGTTCGGCGCGAAGAAGCTTCCGGACATGGCGCGCTCGCTCGGCAAGTCCGCGCGCATCCTCAAGAGCGAGGCCAAGGCGATGAAGGACGAGGGCAACACCTCCGCCCCGGCGCCCGGCTCCGACGAGCAGCCTCCGTCCCAGCGCACCATCCAGGCGGCCCCCGGCGACGTGACCAGCTCCCGGCCGGTCAACGAGCCGTCGGACACCACCCAGCGCTGACGCAGGGCCGGAGCACTCCGGCCCGCCGCACGAGATGAGGACGTGGGTTGCTCAAGTCTGCCCGCAAGAAGGAGACGGATCCCGAGGGGCGGATGCCTCTCGCGGATCATCTTCGTGAGCTCCGCAACCGGCTCGCGAAGGCCATGCTGGCCATCGTCGTCGTGACGATCGTCGCCGCCTTCTTCTACAACGACATCATCAACTTCCTGACCAAGCCGATCCTCGACTCGGTGGGCTGTCAGGAGAGCTTCGAGCAACTGGCGAAGTCCCCGGTCAGGCACCAGTGCGCGGAGATCACCATCAACGGGCTTCTCGCCCCGTTCACTTTGGCACTGCAGGTCTCGCTGATGGCGGGCGTCGTGCTCGCCTCGCCGGTCTGGCTCTACCAGCTGTGGGCCTTCGTCGCGCCCGGTCTGCACCGGCACGAGAAGAAGTACGCCTACGCGTTCGTCTTCACCGGCGCCCCGCTGTTCTTCGCCGGCGCGTTCTTCGCGTACAAGGTGCTGCCCACCACCGCCAAGGTGCTGATCGACTTCACACCGAACGGCGCCATCAGGAACCTCCTGCCGCTGGACGACCTGCTCCAGCTGGTCACCCGCATGGTGATCGTCTTCGGCCTCTCCTTCGAGCTGCCCCTGCTGCTGGTCATGCTCAACCTCACCGGGGTGCTGGGCGGCAGGCGGATGCTCGGCTGGTGGCGCGCGATGATCCTCGGCATCACGGTCTTCGCGGCCGTCGCCACGCCGAGTACCGACCCGCTCTCCATGCTGGCCCTCGCCGGACCGATCTGCGTGCTGTACTTCGGCGCGGTCGGCTTCTCCCTGCTCAACGACAAGCGCAGGCGCCGCCGCGAGGCCGCGGGACCCGCCGACGACGAGGCCTCCGAGCTGGACCTGACCCCCGAGGACATCGGCGAGGTCCAGCCCGTCCCGGCCGCCCGCACGGTGCCCGAGCAGACGAGCCCGGAGCGGGTCAACGGCTACGACGACGTGACCTGACCCCTCGGCCGCAGCGCCGCCGGTGCCCCCGTCCCCGAGGACGGGGGCACTCGTCGTTCGCGCTCGCCCCGGGATCCGCTGCCGCTCAGCCCACGATCCGGATAATGATCGTCCTGTTGTCAGTGGGGCCCGGTACGCTCGAAAGCACGATGACAGAGGACCTCTCACCGGCCGAGCGGTACACGGCCGCCCGCCTGCGGGCAGCCGAGCAGGCCACCGCGCTCGCGGCCTTCCGCGAGATGTACGACTTCGGCCTCGACCCCTTCCAGATCGAGGCCTGCCAGGCGCTCGAGGCGGGGAAGGGCGTGCTCGTGGCCGCCCCCACCGGCTCGGGCAAGACGATCGTGGGCGAGTTCGCCGTCCACCTCGCCCTGCTGCAGGGCAAGAAGTGCTTCTACACCACCCCCATCAAGGCGCTGTCCAACCAGAAGTACGCCGACCTGTGCCGCCGCTACGGCGCGGCCAAGGTCGGCCTGCTCACCGGCGACAACAGCGTGAACTCCGACGCCCCGGTGATCGTGATGACCACCGAGGTGCTGCGGAACATGCTGTACGCCGGCTCGCAGACCCTCCTCGGCCTCGGCTACGTGGTCATGGACGAGGTGCACTACCTCTCCGACCGCTTCCGTGGCGCCGTCTGGGAGGAAGTGATCATCCACCTGCCCGAGTCGGTGACCCTGGTGTCGCTGTCGGCGACCGTGTCCAACGCCGAGGAGTTCGGTGACTGGCTGGACACCGTCCGCGGCGACACCGAGGTGATCGTCTCCGAGCACCGGCCCGTGCCGCTGTTCCAGCACGTACTCGCCGGGCGCCGGATGTACGACCTGTTCGAGGAGGGCGAGGGCCACAGGAAGGCCGTCAACCCCGACCTCGCCCGGCTCGCCCGCATGGAGGCGAGCCGGCCCTCGTACCAGGACCGGCGGCGCGGGCGCGCGATGCGCGAGGCCGACCGGGAGCGGGAGCGCAGACAGCGCTCCCGGGTGTGGACGCCTGGCCGGCCCGAGGTCATCGAGCGCCTCGACGCCGAGGGCCTGCTGCCCGCCATCACCTTCATCTTCAGCCGGGCCGGCTGCGAGGCCGCCGTCCAGCAGTGCCTGTACGCGGGCCTCAGGCTCAACGACGACGAGTCCCGGGAACAGGTGCGGGCCCTCGTCGAGGAGCGCACCGCCGCCATTCCGCCGGAGGACCTCCACGTCCTCGGGTACTACGAGTGGCTGGAGGGTCTTGAGCGCGGTATCGCCGCCCACCACGCGGGCATGCTGCCGACCTTCAAGGAGGTCGTGGAGGAGCTGTTCGTACGCGGGCTGGTCAAGGCCGTGTTCGCGACCGAGACGCTCGCGCTCGGCATCAACATGCCCGCCCGTTCGGTGGTGCTGGAGAAGCTCGTCAAGTGGAACGGCGAGCAGCACGCCGACATCACCCCCGGCGAGTACACGCAGCTGACCGGCCGGGCCGGCCGCCGGGGCATCGACGTCGAGGGCCACGCGGTCGTGCTGTGGCAGCGGGGGATGAGCCCCGAGCACCTGGCCGGTCTCGCCGGCACGCGTACGTACCCGCTGCGCTCCAGCTTCAAGCCGTCGTACAACATGGCGGTCAACCTGGTCGAGCAGTTCGGCCGGCACCGCTCCCGCGAGCTGCTGGAGACCTCCTTCGCGCAGTTCCAGGCCGACAAGTCGGTCGTCGGGATCTCCCGGCAGGTGCAGCGCAACGAGGAGGGCCTGGACGGCTACAAGGCCTCCATGACCTGCCACCTCGGAGACTTCGAGGAGTACGCGCGGCTGCGCCGCGAGCTGAAGGACCGGGAGACCGAACTGGCCCGGCAGGGCGCCAGCCAGCGGCGCGCCGAGGCCGCCGTCGCCCTGGAGAGGCTCAAGCCGGGTGACGTCATCCACGTGCCCACCGGCAAGTACGCGGGCCTCGCCCTGGTGCTGGACCCGGGCCTGCCCGCCGGGCGTTCCGACGGCCATCGCGGCTTCGACCACTACGACGGTCCGCGCCCACTGGTGCTGACGGCCGAACGGCAGGTCAAGCGGCTGGCGTCGATGGACTTCCCGGTGCCGGTCGAGCCGCTGGACCGGATGCGGATCCCCAAGTCCTTCAACCCGCGCTCCCCGCAGTCCCGCCGGGACCTCGCCTCGGCGCTGCGCACCAAGGCCGGGCACATCCCGCCGGAGCGGGCCCGCAAGAAGCGTTCGCAGGCCGCCGACGACCGGGAGATCGCCCAGCTGCGCACGGCGATCCGCGCCCACCCCTGCCACGGCTGCGACGACCGCGAGGACCACGCCCGCTGGGCCGAGCGCTACCACCGCCTGCTGCGCGACACCTCGCAGCTCGAGCGCCGGATCGAGGGCCGTACGAACACCATCGCGCGGACCTTCGACCGGATCGTGGCGCTGCTCACCGAGCTGGACTACCTGCGCGGCGACGAGGTCACCGAGCACGGCAGGCGACTCGCCCGGCTCTACGGCGAACTGGACCTGCTGGCCAGCGAATGCCTGCGCGAGGGCGTCTGGGAGGACCTCGCCCCGGCCGAACTCGCAGCCTGCGTCTCGGCGCTGGTGTACGAGGCCCGGGTCAGCGACGACGCGATGGCGCCCAAGCTGCCCTCGGGCAGGGCGAAGGCCGCCCTCGGCGAGATGGTCCGGATCTGGGGCCGGCTGGACGCCGTCGAGGAGGAGTTCCGGATCAGCCAGACCGAGGGCGTCGGCCAGCGCGAGCCGGACCTCGGCTTCGCCTGGGCCGCGTACATGTGGGCCTCCGGCAAGGGCCTCGACGAGGTGCTGCGCGAGGCGGAGATGCCGGCGGGCGACTTCGTGCGCTGGTGCAAGCAGGTGATCGACGTGCTCGGCCAGATCTCCGCCGCCGCGCCCGCCGCCTCCGCCGAGGGGTCGACCGTGGCGAAGGCCGCGCGCAAGGCCGTGGACCAGCTGCTGCGAGGCGTGGTGGCCTACTCGTCGGTGGGCTGAGCCCGCCCGCGCGGACGCGACCGGCCCCGGCCGGTCGCGTCCGGCGCCGCCCCCCCCATTCACTCATCACGGTGAGTGAGTTTCGCATGCGTGTACGCCGTCACGGATGGTGTTCGAACAAACGCACAGCGTGTAAATGGAGCCGAGCGTACTCCTGTGGCGTGGGTGAATTCAGGTGCTTGCCGAATATGACACGGCGATGATCCGGTCGGACTAAGCTCGCCCGCGACGCACCAAGTTGAGCCAATTCGTGCGCATGTCCCCAAACATCCCGAAGATCCCCATAGTTCCGTGAATCTTCCCCGCGCAAGCTCCCCCGAACCCCAGCCGACTCGTCTCAGAAGGCATCCATGGTGAGTGTTCGAAAGCCTCCCGGTGGCCATGAACTTCCCTTCGCGCGCGTGCTGTTGCCGCCGGCCATAGTGATGGCAGGGGCGACCGGGGCCGCCGCCGCCCTGGTCCCGGCCTCCGCCCGGATCGCCGTCGTCGGGTGCGGGACCGTGGCCCTGCTGCTGATCCTCGCCCTGGCCGCGGAGATCGTCCGCCGCAGCCGCGGGCTCCGCGAGACACGGGCCGAGCACGCCCGTCACACCGCGTATCTGGAGCACCGCCTCGCCACCCACGACGCGGAGATCGTCCGGCTCGGCACCCAGGTCCTGCCCACCGCGCTGCTCCACCTGCGCGCCGGAGAACCGCTCCGGGAGGTGATGCGCAAGGTCGTCGACAACGACCCCGAACTGCGCCACCTGCCCGACTCGCAGCGCATGCTGCTGCACACGGCGCTGCGCGGCGCCGACCACGAGATCTCGATGCGGGACGCCACCGAGCGCTCCTTCGTCAGCATCGCCCGCCGCGTCCAGGCCATCGTCCACCAGCAGGCCAGCGAACTGCGCGAGATGGAGGAGGATCACGGCCGCAACCCCGAGGTCTTCGACGACCTGCTGCGCATCGACCACGGCACCGCGCTGATCGGCCGTCTCGCCGACTCCATCTCCGTGCTCGGCGGTGGCCGCCCCGGCCGCCAGTGGCCCCTGCCCGTGTCGCTGTACAGCGTCATGCGCGGCGCGATGTCCCGGATCCTGGAGTACCGGCGTATCGACCTGAGCTCCATCGTCAACATCAACATCAAGGGCACCGCCGTGGAGCCCATCATCCACGCCGCCGCCGAACTGCTCGACAACGCCACCCGCTACTCGCCGCCGTCGACCAAGGTGCACGTCACCGCCGTCGAGGTGCAGACCGGCCTCGCCATCGAGATCGAGGACGCCGGCGTCAGCCTCAGCGAGGAGTCCCGGGCCCGCATCGAGAAGGCGATCACCGACGCCATGGCGGCCGACGACGCCCACAACCTGGGCGAGAGCCCGCGCCTCGGTCTCGCCGTCGTCGGCCGGCTCTGCAAGGCGTTCGACATGCAGGTCTCGTTGCGCGCCTCGGCCTACGGCGGCGTCCGCGCGATCCTCGTCGTGCCGCGCGTGATGACCACCACGGAGCCCGGGGTCGGTGCCGCCCACGGCATCGGTGCCACCGCCGTGCCCATGCCCGAACTCGGCGCGGTGGAGGGCCCCAAGCGCCCGCCCAAGAAACGCCGCCCCACCAGCCCCCGCATCCCCGCCGGGATCTCCATGGAGGACGACGTCCCCGAGGTCACCGAGTGGACGGCGGGCGGCCTGCCGCAGCGCCGCAGCCGGGTGAAGACCCCGCTCAGCCAACGGATCGCCGAGCAGGCCGCCATCGAGCGCGCCGAGCGCGAGGGCAGGCCCACCGTCTGGTCCCAGCCGGCGCCCGAACCGGAACCCGAGCCCGAGATCGACCCCGAGCTCCAGAAGCTGAAGGACCGGCCACCGGGCATGTGGGTCGACGCCTTCTGGGACGGCCTGAAGAAGGGCATGCCCGAGGGCGCCACCGCGGCCGAGCTGACCGACTTCACCCGGAACCCGACCGCTTACCTGCACCTGATCGACGATTCGGCAGGCCCCACCGAGGCCGACGACGAGGGGAACCTCAAGTGATCCAGCAGCGAGGCAACATCGACTGGATGCTCAAGCAGCTCAACGACGGCGTCCCGGGCATCCAGATGATCGTGGTCCTCTCCGCCGACGGACTGCGCATCGCCCGCCACGGCGGCGACCCCGACGCCGCCGACCGGGTGGCCGCCGCCTGCGCGGGCATGCAGAGCCTGGCCAGTGCCATCACCCAGGAGATCGAAGGCAGCGGTGACATGAAGCTCGTCGTCATCGAGATCGACGGCGGCTACTTCTACCTCATGAACGCCGGCGCCAACGCCTTCCTCGCGGTGCTCGCCGACGTGACCTGCGAACCGGGCCGGATGAGCGGCATGATGCGCGACCTCGTCGTCCGGATCGGCACCCACCTGACGAGCCCGCCCCGGCGGAACGGGCAGACCGTATGACTCCGCCGCGACGCAAACGCCGGCGGCCACCGCAACTGCCGACACCCCCGCCCCCGCCGCCCGCGAAGGCGGCGGACGGCCCCGAGCGGCCCCGCAACCCCGAGCGGCTGTACACCATCGCCGGCTCCGCCGACGGCGCCCGGGCCGAACTCGACCTGGTGACGCTGATCGTGGCGCACTCCGCGCCGACACCGTCCGCCTCCCCCGAGCAGGCGGCGGTGCTCCGGCTCTGCACCGCGCCGCTGTCCGTGGCCGAACTCTCGGCCTACCTCAACCTGCCGTTCAGCGCGACGACCGTCCTGCTCACCGAGCTGATCACGGCCGAACTGGTGCAGGCGCGCGCCCCGATCGTCCGCCAGGCGCTCCCCGACCGTTCACTCCTCGAAGCGGTGATGCATGGACTTCAACGGCTCTGACACCATCCCCGGCCCGCGCACCGAGGACCATCTGCCGCAGACGGCCCAGGCCGCGGTGAAGATCGTGATCGTGGGCGGTTTCGGTGTCGGCAAGACCACCATGGTCGGCTCCGTCAGCGACATCAGGCCGCTGACCACCGAGGAGACCATGACCCAGGCCGGCATCGGGGTCGACGACAACTACGGCTCCGACACCAAGACGGCCACCACCGTGGCGATGGACTTCGGCCGCATCGGCATCACCGACAAGCTGGTGCTGTACCTGTTCGGCACCCCCGGCCAGGAGCGCTTCTGGTTCCTGTGGAACGGCCTGTTCGAAGGCGCGCTCGGCGCCGTCGTCCTGGTCGACACCCGGCGCCTGGAAGTGAGCTTCGACGTCATGGGACGGCTCGAGGAACGCGGCGTGCCCTTCGTCGTCGCCGTCAACACCTTCCCGGACGCGCCCCGTTACCCGATCGAGGAACTGCGCACCGCGCTGGACCTGGCCCCGGAGATCCCGATCATCGACTGCGACGTGCGCCGCCGGGCCTCCAGCAAGGACGTGCTGATGACCCTGATGCGCTTCCTGCACTCCCTGGCCCTGTCCGGCGCCCTCCGCTGACCCGTGTCCGACCGACTCCACACCATCCGTTCCGGAGCTGCACCGTGACGTCTGAACCCCAGTCCCTTACCGGCACCGAACCCACCCCCGGTCCGCCGCCCGGCTGCCCGGCGCACGGCCTCGGCCCCGGCGAGGCGCACCGGATCCACGGCCCCGACGCCGAGGACCTGGGCCACCTCTACGAGCATCTGCGGGAGCGGCACGGCGCCGTGGCGCCCGTACTGCTCCACGACGACGTACCGATGTGGGTGGTCCTCGGCCACGCCGAGAACCTGCAACTGGTGCGCAGCCCCTCCCAGTACACCCGCGACAGCCGGATCTGGTCCCCGCTGCTCCAGGACCGGGTCAAGCCCGACCACCCGCTCATGCCGCACATCGCCTGGCAGCCCATCTGCTCGCACGCCGAGGGCGACGAGCACCAGCGGCTGCGCGCGGCGGTCACCGGCGCCATGGCCCCCATCGACCACCGCGGCCTGCGCCGCCACATCGGCCGCTCCACCCAGGCCCTGGTCAACGACTTCTGCGAGCGCGGCCGGGCCGACCTGGTCTCCCAGTTCGCCGAGCACCTGCCGATGGCCGTGATGTGCGAGATCCTCGGCATGCCCGAGGAGTACGACGACCGGATGGTGCAGGCCGCCCGCGACGCGCTCAAGGGCACCGAGACCGCCATCCGGAGCCACGCCTACGTCATGGAGGCGCTCGGCCGGCTAACCACCCGCCGCCGGGCCCGCCCCGAGGACGACTTCACCAGTCACCTCATCGGCCACCCGGCGGGGCTGACCGACGACGAGGTCCGCGAGCACCTGCGGCTCGTCCTGTTCGCGGCCTACGAGGCCACCGTCAACCTCCTCGCCAACGCGCTGCGCATGGTGCTGACCGAGCCTGGCTTCCGCGCCCAGCTCAACGGTGGCCAGATGACGGTGCCGGAGGCCATCGAGCAGTCGCTGTGGGACGAGCCGCCGTTCAGCACCGTCCTCGGCTACTTCGCCAAGCAGGACACGGAGCTGGGCGGGCGGCGCATCCGCCGGGGCGACGGGCTGCTCTTCGCGCCCGCCCCGGGCAACGTCGACCCCCGAGTGCGCCCCGACCTCTCCGCCGGCATGCAGGGCAACCGGTCCCACCTGGCGTTCGGCGGCGGCCCGCACGAGTGCCCCGGCCAGGACATCGGCCGGGCCATCGCCGACGTCGGCGTGGACGCGCTGCTGATGCGGCTGCCCGACATCCAGCTGGACTGCGCCGAGGAGGAGCTGCGCTGGCGCTCGTCGATCGCCTCCCGGCACCTCGTGTCGCTGCCGGTGCGCTTCGAGCCCAAGGCCCAGCAGGACGCGAGCCTGCCGCCCAGCCCGTCGACCGTCCCGCCGCAGCGTTCCGGCCCGCCGGCCGTCACCGCGCACGTCGAACCGGCCCCCGCCGCGAAACCCCGGCCGCCGGTTCCCGCCCCGGTCTCCGCCCCCGTTCCCGTCTCCGTCCCCGCGGCGCCGGAACCGTCCCGCCGCGAGAGCGTGTGGCAGCGGCTGCTGCGCTGGTGGCGCGGGGAGTGAGCGACGGGTCTCACGGGGAGTGAGCGAGACGGCTACAGCTCCTGCCCGGCCCATCCGGCCGGGCAGGACCAGGCCCGCAGAGTCCGCCCGCTGACGAAGGCATGCCGCGCCCCGGTGACGGGGTCGGTGAACTCCAGCCTCCGGGCCAGCAGTTGCAGCGGGCGCCGGAAGTCACCGGGCGCTACGGGGCCGGTCACCTCCGGGTACAGCGGGTCGCCGAGGATGGGCACGCCCAGCGTGTTCAGATGCACCCGGAGCTGATGGGTCTGCCCGGTCTCCGGCAGGAGCCGGTACCGGCCAAGACCGTCCCGGTGCTCGGCCAGCTCCACCCGGGTCACCGCGTTCGGCTCGCCCTCGACCTCACGCGCGGCCTGCACCCCGCGCTCCTTCACGATCCGGCTGCGCACGGTGCGGGGCAGGGCGAGCGCCGGATCGTACGGCGCCACGGCCTCGTACTCCTTGCGCACCCGCCGGTCCCGGAACAGCGTCTGGTAGGCGCCGCGCTCCTCGGGCCGCACCGTGAACAGCACCAGACCGGCGGTGAGCCGGTCCAGCCGGTGCGCGGCGGTCAGCGCCGGCACGCCCAGCTCGTCGCGGAGCCGGGCCAGGGCGGTCTGGGTGACGTGCGAACCGCGCGGGGTCGTCGCGAGGAAGTGCGGTTTGTCGGCCACGACGATGTGCTCGTCCCGGTGCACCACCTCCAGCGGGAAGGGCACCGGCACCTCGGCGGGCAGCTCGCGGTGGAACCACACGAACATCCCCGGCCGGTAGGGCGCTTCCGGCTCGACCGCCCGCCCGTCGGCGCCCACGAAGAGCCCCGCGTCGAACATCGCCTCGACCGCTCCGGGCCCGGCGCCCGTCAGCCGTGCCACGAGATGTTCCCGCACGGTCGCCCACGCCCCGCCGTACGGCAACCGCACCCGCACCGGGTCGACACCGTGGCGCTGGGGGAGCGGGGCGGGCGGGGGAGGGGTACGGCGTCTCACGAGGTCAAGGGTACGAGCGCGCCGGAAGGCCCGGCGAGGCCGGCCATGGGCGGGGGAGTTGGGGCCGGGGGCCGGCCGCCGCCGCGGGGCCGGGCTCAGGCGGCCGCCGCGTCGCCGCTCTCCTGCTCGGCCTCGATCCGGGCGTTCCACTCCCGCTTGGCGGCCTGCCAGCCGTCCTCGTTGTGGCCGAGGCGCCAGTAGCCGGAGATCGACAGATCCTCGCGCGGGATCCGCAGCTCGATCCGGAGCATCCGGCGCAGTTCCTTCACGAACGCCGCCTCGCCGTGCACGAACGCGTGCGGCCGGCCCTCGGGGAACTCCAGCGCCCGTACGGCCTCGAGCAGTGCCTGGCCCACCGGCCGGTTCCCGCGGTGCAGCCAGACGACCTCCACGTCGGAGTCGATCTTCTGCTCCTCCTCGGGGCCCGACACCTCCACGAAGGCGTGTGCCCGGGCGCCGGCCGGCAGTGTCTCCAGGGCACGGGCGATCGCGGGCAGCGCGCTCTCGTCGCCGGCGAGCAGATGCCAGTCGGCACTCGGGGCCGGGGCGTAGGCGCCACCGGGACCGATGAAGCGCACGGTCTCACCGGGGCGCGTCCGCGTGGCCCAGGGTCCGGCCAGCCCCTCGTCGCCGTGGATCACGAAGTCCAGTGTCAGCTCCCGGTGTTCGGGATCCCAGGCGCGCACGGTGTACGTCCGGGTCACCGGCCACTGCTCACGCGGGAACTCCGCCCGGACGCGCTCCAGGTCGAAGGGCTCGGGATAGGTGACGCCCTCGGGGCCGAACAGCAGCTTCACATAGTGGTCGGTGCAGGTGTCCGCGGCGAATCCGGCGAGGCCCTCGCCGCCGAGCACCACGCGCTGCATGTGCGGGGTCAGCCGCTCGGTCCGCACCACCTGGGCGGTATAGGGCTTGCGCGGCTTTCGTCCCGGACGCTCTGCCATCACGGCCTCCTGCTGCATTGGTTAGGTTTACCTAAGTTAGCATCACGTACCGAGCGTCGTCAGCAGTCGCCCGAGGGAGCCGCCCAGTCCCCAGCGCACCGCCAGCGCCTCCAGACCGGCCGGATCGCGCGGGGTGCGCGGCAGGGCGGTCTCGACGTCCGGCAGCGGGACGTCACCGGCCACCCGCACCACCTTCGGCGCGACGGCGACATAGGGCCGGGCCTCGGTCAGCCGCTTGCGCTGCGACGGCGTGAGCCTCGCCCGCGGGTCGTCGACCGCCGCCATGATCCCCGCCAGGTCGCCGAACTCGGCGAGCAGTTTGGCGGCCGTCTTCTCGCCGATCCCGGGCACGCCCGGCAGGCCGTCGCTCGGGTCGCCGCGCAGCAGCGCCAGATCCGCGTACCCGCGCCCGTCGACCCCATACTTCTCGCGCAGCACCGCCTCGTCGGTCAGCTGCAGCGTGCCGACGCCCTTCAGTGGGTAGAGCACCCGGATGCCGCGCTCGTCGTCGACGAGCTGGTACAGGTCGCGGTCGCCGGTGACGATGTCCACGGAGCCGCCGGCCCGCGCGGTGAACGTGCCGATCACGTCGTCCGCCTCGTACCCCGCGACCCCCACCCGGGCGATGCCGATGGCGTCCAGCACCGCCTCGATGACCGGCACCTGCGGGGAGAGCGTGTCCGGCACCTCCTCCTCGTCCGGCGCGCCCTCGTGCTCCGCGGCGACCCGGTGCGCCTTGTACGTCGGGATCAGGTCCACCCGCCACTGCGGCCGCCAGTCGGCGTCCATGCAGGCCACCAGCCGCCCCGGCCGGTGGTCCTTCACCAGCCGGTCGATGAAGTCCAGCAGCCCGCGCACCGCGTTCACCGGGGTGCCGTCCGGTGCCTTCACGGAGTCCGGCACGCCGAAGTAGGCACGGAAGTAGAGCGAGGCGGTGTCGAGAAGCATGAGTCGTCCGGTCACGCTCGCATCATGCCGTACGGCACTGACACGGCCCTTGTTGTGACGTAAGACACTTAAAAGTTTGACCAATGAGGATCTGGGGAGGCGCGGCTTCTGTCATGTACGGCCGAGACGAGAGGCACGCGTGCAACCAAGGCTTGAGGCCGAGCACCTGTTCAAGGTGTTCGGCAGACGACCGGACCAGGCAGTGGAGAAGCTGCGCAAGAGCACCGACCGGGAGGAACTGCGCGCCGACGGCACCACCGCCGCCGTGATCGACGCCTCCTTCCGGGTCGAGGCGGGCGAGATATTCGTCGTCATGGGTCTGTCGGGCTCCGGCAAGTCCACCCTGCTGCGGATGCTCAACGGCCTGCTCGAGCCGACCGCCGGCCGCGTCCGCTTCGACGGCCAGGACCTGACCGGGCTCAGCGACCGTGAACTGCGCGAACTGCGCTCGAAGAAGATCAGCATGGTCTTCCAGCACTTCGCGCTCTTCCCGCACCGCAGCGTCCGTGACAACGCCGCCTACGGCCTGTCCGTGCAGGGCGTGCCCCGCGCCGAGCGCGAGCGTCGCGCCGACGAGGCGCTCGCCCTGTGCGGTCTGGCCGGCTGGGAGGACTCCTGGCCCGACGAGCTGTCCGGCGGCATGCAGCAGCGCGTCGGCCTCGCCCGCGCCCTGGCCACCGACGCGGACCTGCTGCTGATGGACGAGTCCTTCAGCGCCCTGGACCCGCTGATCCGCCGCGACATGCAGGACCAGCTGCTGGAGCTGCAGAAGACCCTGAAGAAGACCATCGTCTTCATCACCCACGACCTCAACGAGGCCATGCGCCTCGGCGACCGCATCGCCGTCATGCGCGACGGCCGGATCGTCCAGACCGGCACCGCCGAGGACATCCTGCTGCGCCCGGCGGACGACTACGTCGCCTCCTTCATCAAGGACGTCGACCGCTCCCGCGTGCTGACCGCCGCCGCGGTGATGGACACCGACGTCCGCGGCGACGAGGCCGACTGCGGCTGCGAGACGGCCGCCCCCGACACGCCCTTCACCGAGCTCTGCGCGATCAGCGCCCGGCTCAGCCACCCCGTCGCCGTCCTGGACGCCGGCCGCGAGCTCGTCGGCGTCGTGCCGCGGCAGCGCCTGGTCGGCCTCCTCGGCGACGAACAGGGCGACCCCACCGCCTGCGACAACGACAACGGCGGAAAGGTGATCGCCCGTGCCTAGGATCCCTCTCGGCGACTGGGTCGACTCCGGTGTCAACTGGCTCGTCGACCACCTGTCCTGGCTCTTCGACGCGATCCGCGCGGTCATGGAGGGCATGTACGACGGCATCGACGCCGTCCTCGCCGCCCCCGAGCCGCTGCTCATGGCCGGCATCCTCGGGGTGATCGCCTGGTGGCTGCGCGGTCTGCTCGGCGGCGTCCTCGCCTTCGCCGGGTTCGCGCTGGTCGACTCGCTGGACCTGTGGGACCGGGCCATGTCCACGCTGGCCCTCGTCCTGGTGGCGACGGTGATCGCCCTGGTGATCTCCATCCCGCTGGGCATCTGGGCCGCCCGCTCCAAGGCGGTCAGCGCGGCCGTGCGGCCCGTCCTGGACCTGCTCCAGACGATGCCGTCGATGGTCCTGCTGATCCCCGCGATGCTCTTCTTCGGCCTCGGCACCGCCGCGGGTGTCGTCGCCACCCTGATCTTCGCGCTCGCCCCCGGCGTCCGCATGACCGAGCTGGGCATCCGGCAGGTCGACGCCGAACTGGTCGAGGCCGCGGAGGCGTTCGGCACCACGCCGCGCGACATCCTGTGGCGCGTGCAGCTGCCGCTGGCCCTGCCGACCATCATGGCCGGCGTCAACCAGGTGATCATGCTGGGTCTGTCCATGGTCGTCATCGCCGGCATGGTCGGCACCGGCGGCCTCGGCGGCGCGGTCAACGAGGCCATCGGCCAGCTCGACATCGGCTACGGCTTCGAGGCGGGCGTCGGCATCGTCGTCCTCGCCATCTACCTGGACCGGGTCACCAGCGCCCTCGGCACCCAGCTCTCCCCGCTCGGCCGCAGGGCCGCCGCCAAGACCCGGACGACGACCTGGTCGTACCGTCCGCGCCCGGTGGTCGCCGTCGCCGGTGTGGTCGCTCTCGCGCTCGTCGCGGGCGGTCTGGGCGTCTTCGGCTCCTCCGGCACCTCCGAGGCCTCCGGCACCGACATCGGCCGGGGCAAGGAGATCACCATCGGCTACATCCCCTGGGACGAGGGCATCGCCTCCACGTTCCTGTGGAAGGAGCTCCTGGAGCAGCGCGGCTTCAAGGTGAACACCACCCAGTACGCGGCCGGCCCCCTCTACACCGGTCTCGCCACCGGCCAGCTCGACTTCGAGACCGACTCCTGGCTGCCCACCACGCACGCCGAGTACTGGAAGAAGTACGGCGACAAGCTGGACGACCTCGGCAAGTGGTACGGCCCCACCTCCCTCGAGTTGTCCGTCCCGTCCTACGTGAAGGGCGTGAACTCCCTGGCGGACCTGAAGGACCACGCCTCCGAGTTCGGCGGCAAGATCGTCGGCATCGAGCCCAGCGCCGGCATGATGGGCCTGCTCAAGGACAAGGTCCTCAAGCAGTACGGCCTGCAGGGGGAGTACGAGGTCATCGACGGCTCCACGCCCGCGATGCTCGCCGAGCTCAAGCGCGCCTACGCCAAGAAGCAGCCGGTCGTCGTCACCCTGTGGTCGCCGCACTGGGCGTACAGCGACTACGACCTGAAGAAGCTCAAGGACCCCGCGGGCGCCTGGGGCAAGGGCGACGGGGTGCACACTCTGGCCCGCAAGGGCTTCGCCGCCGACAACCCCGAGGTCGGCGCCTGGCTCAAGAACTTCTCGATGACCGAGAAGCAGCTCACCGGGCTGGAGGCGCAGATCCAGCAGTCCGGCAAGGGCAAGGAGCAGGACGCCGTCCGCACCTGGCTGAAGCAGCACCCGGGCCAGGCCGACAAGTGGGCGCCGATCGACCGCAAGGGCCACGAGAGCCAGGCGGCCGGGTGACCTGACCGTCCCGACCGCCCCTCGCGGCGTTCCCGGGTCCGGCGCGGCTTCGTGGCTTCCCGGACGCTCCCCGGATCATCCACGGTAAGGATCCGGCCAACCACGGAGAGTCACGAAGGTCGCTCCGGCGGAACATCGGGGGCCGTCCGGGCCTTGCAACAAGGGAGACCCCTCCCGCACCGCGAGCCGTCGCACTGGCGTGAACCGTGGGGGTGCGGGCCCACCGGCGTGTCGGGGATGTGACAGGCGCGTGAAACGGTTTGCCGAACATGCGTAGGGTGCAGACAACTCCTCAGGGGACCGCCCGGCGACGGGCGTCCGGCCGGCGGCACGACGAGTGAAGGAGGGAGCCGGAGCGATGGGCGACCACAAAGAGCAGCAGCCCGTGCGGGTGGGCGCGGCCGTACGGCGGCGGCGTCGCACGCTGGAGCTCACCCTCGCCGTCGTGGCCGAGCGCACCGGCCTCTCGGTGCCCTTCCTCAGCCAGGTAGAGAACGACAAGGCCCGCCCGAGCCG
This sequence comes from Streptomyces sp. NPDC058145, assembly GCF_042884245.1. Lineage (NCBI taxonomy): Bacteria > Bacillati > Actinomycetota > Actinomycetes > Kitasatosporales > Streptomycetaceae > Streptomyces > Streptomyces sp. NPDC058145. Next base: position 163,096 of record NZ_JBHVUH010000008.1, read on the forward strand.
CGGCTCCCTGGAGAAGCTGGCCGACGCCCTGCGCACCACGGCGGTGGAACTCCTCGCCGCCGCCGACCCGGCGGCCAGCGTGGACGTCGTACGCGCCGAGCCCGTCACCGAGTCGGACCTCCTGCCCCGTACCCGCTCCCTGGTGCGCGGCCACCACCAGTTGCACGCCTCGGAGTTCACCGGCGACCACGAAGCCGGGCGCGAGTTCCAGCACCGCAACGACGAGTTGATGTACGTCGCCGACGGCGCCGTCGAGATCGAGGCCGAGGGCCGCGCCTACCGCCTGGGCCGCGGCGACACCCTGTACCTGACCGGTGGGGTCCGCCACCGCTGGCGCGCGACGGTCCCGGACACCCGGGTGATCGTGGTGGCGGTCGCCGAGCACATCGAGGCCGTGCAGGACCGGGCGCGCTAGGACCCGTGGTGCGCGTGGTCTCCCTGGTGCCCTCGCTGACCGAGGCGGTGGCCGGGACGCTGCCCGGGGTGCTCGCCGGCGTCACCGACTGGTGCACTCACCCGCCGGATCTCGGCGCCGTCCGGATCGGCGGCACCAAGAACCCGGCCGTCGAGCGGATCCTCGCCCTCGCCCCCGACCTGGTGATCGCCAACGAGGAGGAGAACCGCGCCCCCGACCTGGACGCCCTGCGCACGGCGGGTCTCGAGGTGCTGGTCACCGAGGTGCGGACGGTGCCCCAGGCGTTCCGCGAGCTGGACCGGGTGCTGACGGCGTGCGGCGCCCCGGCCCGGCCCGGCTGGCTGGACGAGGCGGAGGCGGCCTGGGCGGACCTGCCCGAACCCCCGGCCCGGACGACGGCGGTCGTGCCCGTCTGGCGCCGCCCCTGGATGGTGCTGGGCCGGGACACCTTCGCGGGCGACGTGCTGGCCCGCCTCGGCGTGCACCACCTGTACGTCGGCCACCCCGACCGCTACCCCCGGGTTCCCCTGGTGGAGCTGCTGGCGGCGGACCCGGACCTGGTCGTCCTGCCGGACGAGCCCTACCGCTTCACCGCCGGGGACGGCCCCGAGGCCTTTCCGGGCCTGCGCTGCGCACTGGTCAGCGGACGCCATCTGACCTGGTACGGGCCGTCGCTGGCCGAGGCGCCGCGGGTACTGGGCGGGGCGCTTCGGGCAGCTCACCGCTGAGCAGCCCCCGTACCGTCCCCGACGCGGCCGCCAGCCACGCGACGGCCAGCAGGCCGTAAAGACCGGTGGCCAGCGCGTCGTAGACCCCGAGCCCGGTGTGCCCCGCGAGGGAGGCGGCGCCGGTGACGCAGGTGCCCACCGGGAAGGTGAACGCCCACCAGGTCATCGAGAAGCCCATGCCCCGCCGCCGGGCCCGCACCACGTGCGCCGAGGCGAGCGCCAGCCACAGCAGCGCGAACCCCATGACCGGCACCCCGTACAGCACGGCGAACACACCGAGGCCACGGTCGTAGGGCGCCGGTACGACCCCGGGGGCCGCGTCCGCGATCAGGCCGACGGCGGTGGTGGACTGCCCGAGCGGGCCGAGGACCAGGAACAGGCCCGGGGTGAGCGCGAGCGGCAGCGGGCCGGAGACGAGCGGCCGGGCGAAGACCAGCGGCAGTGTCGCCAGCGTCGCCAGCAGGCTCAGCCCGAACATCGCGAAGCACCCCAGCAGCAGGGTCTCCCGCGGCTGCCCCGGCGGCAGCAGCGGCACGAGCCGCGGGCCGACGGCGGCGGAGACCATCGGCGCGACGAGCGGCAGCAGCCAGACCGGGCCGGCCTCGCGGGGATCGCCCCGGTGGTGCGCGGCCATCAGGTACGGCACGGCGACGGCGGCGGCGAGCCCCACCGCCGTACCGGTGGTGAACAGGACCGCGTCGAGCGTGAGCGCGGGGCCGGTGCCGATCCAGTCCCGGCCGACCGTCGCCGCACCGCCGCCCACCGCCAGCAGGGCCATGGACAGACACCCGTAGAACGGAGCCACGGCCGGGTCCAGGAGGTGGGCGCGGGCCCGGTCGCGGTGGTGCGTCCAGTGCCGGGCGCGGGCGGCCAGCAGGGCCACCAGCAGGACGAGGGACAGCGCCCACCACGCGGTGCACACGCCGCGCAGCCCGGGGACGTGCACGGGGAGCGCGGCACCGGCCGTGCCGACGACCGAGGTTCCCATGACGGAGGAGTACCAGTTGGGGCCGAGGTGCCGGACCCTGACGGCACGCGCGGTGGGCAGGGGGTGGGCTGCGATGACCATGACCGAACGATCCCGCCGCCGGCCCCGGCCGACCAGGGAGTCCGGGTGTATGGGGGCATAAGCTGGTCTTATGAGCGAGCGGAACGCGACGGACGACGGCCTGCCCGGCGGCTCGCTGGCGCACCGGGTGCCCGACCTCGGCGCGCTGGAGCTGCTGCTGGCCGTGGCGCGGCTGGGCAGCCTCGGCGCGGCGGCACGGGAGGTGGGCATCACCCAGCCGGCCGCCAGCAGCCGTCTGCGCTCCATGGAGCGGCAGCTCGGCGTGGCCCTGGTCGACCGCTCACCGCGCGGTTCCCGGCTCACGGACGCGGGCGCCCTGGTGACGGACTGGGCCCGGCGGGTGGTGGAGGCGGCGGCGGCCTTCGACGCGGGCGCGCGGGCGCTGCGCGACCGGCGGGACTCCCGGCTGCGGGTCGCGGCGAGCATGACCATCGCCGAGTACCTGCTCCCGGGCTGGCTGCTCGCCCTGCACGCCGAGCGGCCCGACACCGCGGTGTCCCTGCTCGCGGGCAACTCGGCGAAGGTCGCGGAACTCCTCCTCGACGGCGAGGCGGACCTGGGCTTCGTGGAGGGCCTGACGATTCCCGCGGGCCTGGACTCGGCGGTGATCGCCCGGGACCGTCTGATCGTCGTCACGGCACCCGGCCACCCCTGGGCCCGCCGCCGGCGTCCGGTCACCCCCTCGGAACTGGCGGCCACCCCGCTGATCCTGCGCGAACGCGGCTCCGGCACCCGTCAGGTGCTGGACACGGCACTCGGCGGCCTCGCCCGGCCGCTGATCGAGCTCTCCTCCACCACGGCGGTGAAGGCCTCGGCGGTGAGCGGCGCCGGCCCGTCGGTGCTGAGCGAACTGGCGGTGGGGGAGGAGCTGGCGATGCGGCGCCTGGTGCGCATCCCGGTCGAGGGCGTCGCCCTGCGCCGCGACCTGCGCGCGGTATGGCCGACGGGACACCGGCCCACCGGACCGGCACGGGAACTGCTGTCGCTGACGCGGGGCTAGGGTCTTCCGTTCGGCTCGGGCCGGGCGGGCTCAGGACGTGGCGGCCCGTACCAGCGCCCGCATGACCCGGGTGTCGTCCCCCATCTCCGGATGCCACTGGACCCCGAGCACCCACCCCTCCTGCGGCGGCAGCTCGAGCGCCTCCACGGTCCCGTCCGCCGCGTGCGCGGAGGGCAGCAACCCCTCACCGAGCCGCTCCACCGCCTGATGGTGGTACGTCGGCACGGTCACCTCCTCCGGGACGATCCCGGCGTACAGGGTCCCCGGCACGGGCTTCACCGGATGCCCCCCGAAGACGCCGACCAGCTCCGCGTGCCCGTCCAGGTGCTGCACGAGCGTGCCGCCGCGGGCGACGTTCAGGAGCTGCATGCCCCGGCAGATCCCCAGCAGCGGCACCCGGGCGGCCAACGCCGCCTCGATCAGGGCCAGTTCCCAGGCGTCCCGTTCCGGCGCGGGCGGCCCCGTACGGGGGGACCGCTCGGCGCCGTAGCACGCCGGGTCGACGTCCGGGCCGCCCGCGACGACCAGCCCGTCCAGCCGGGCCACCAGGCCGGCGGCCCGCGCGGGCTCGTCCGGCGGCAGCATGGCGGCCAGAGCGCCGGCCCGCTGCACCAGCCGCGGATACGCGGCCGGCAGCAGCGCGGCCGTCAGTTCCCACACCCCCCACCGCGCACCCGGCTCCAGATACGTACTCACACCGATCAGCGGCCGCACCGTCCCACCGCCCTTCCCGAAGCGCAAAGGTCCACCCGCGTACCTTTGCAGAGCCCGGTCATGCCAGAAACCCCCGCAGCAGCGCCGCCGTGCCCGCGCAGTGCTCGCGCATCATCTCCCGCGCCCCGTCCGCGTCCCCGTCCAGCACCGCCTCGACCAGCGCGGTGTGCTGCCGCTGCGAGTGCTCCAGGTTGCGCACCAGCAGCGGGATGCAGTCCAGCAGTTCGTTGACGCTCGCCCGCACCGCCGCGTACCGGGCGGCCAGCGACGGGGAACCGCACAGCTCGGCCAGCGTGAGGTGCAGCAGTGTGTCCCGCCGCCGGTAGTCGGCGAGCGGGGCCTCGTGGGTGCGGTGCAGGTCCTCGCGCAGCCGCCCGGCCTGCTCCGGGGTCAGTCCGTGCGCCGCGCACAGCCCCGCCGCGCCCACCTCCAGCACCTCGCGGAAGCGCAGCACGTCCTCGATGTCCACCTCGGCGATCCGCCGCCGCAGCTCGTCCCCGCCGCCCGCGTCCGCGCGCGGCAGCACGAACGTCCCGCCGTACCGTCCGCGCCGCGACTCCACGAGTCCCTGGTCCTGCAGCACCTTCAGCACCTCGCGCAGCGTCACCCGGCTGATGCCGAGCCGCTCCGCCAGCTCCCGTTCGGCGGGCAGCCGCTCACCGCCCGGCACCAGGCCGAGCCGTACCACCTGGAGGATCTGCTCCAGCGCCTCCTCGAAGCCGTTGCCCGCCCGCACCGGCCGCAGCACCGGAGCGAGCAGGTCGTCCGCCGCCCGCGCCTGTTCCCCCCGTGCGTCCGTTTCCCGCGGCATCCGGTCGTGCCCCCTTCCCAGGCAATGGTTCTGCGCAATACCTTATGGCTCCCGGTCCGGCCGAAAAAGTGCCGAACAGCCGAAGGAGGATCTCCCGTGGCAGACCGCACACCCCCACTGAGCGTCGAGGAGCTGCGCGCACTCGTCGCCGGCGGTGAGATCGACACGGTCGTCCTGGCCTTCCCCGACATGCAGGGGCGGCTGCAGGGCAAGCGGTTCGCCGCCCGCTTCTTCCTCGACGAGGTCCTGCACCACGGCACCGAGGGCTGCAACTACCTCCTCGCCGTGGACACCGAGATGAACACGGTCGACGGCTACGCGATGTCCTCCTGGGACCGCGGCTACGGCGACTTCGCCATGCACCCGGACCTCGCCACCCTGCGCCGCGTCCCCTGGCACCCCGGCACCGCCCTGCTCGTCGCCGACCTCGCCTGGAACGACGGCGCCCCGGTCGTCGCCGCGCCCCGCCAGGTCCTGCGCCGCCAGCTCGAGCGGCTCGCCGAGCTCGGCCACACCGCCCAGGTCGGCACCGAGCTGGAGTTCATCGTCTTCAAGGACAGCTACGAACAGGCCTGGGACGCGAACTACCAGGGCCTCACCCCGGCCAACCAGTACAACGTCGACTACTCCATCCTCGGCACCGGGCGCGTCGAGCCCCTGCTGCGCCGCCTGCGCAACGACATGGCGGGCGCCGGCCTCACCGTGGAGTCCGCCAAGGGCGAGTGCAACCCGGGCCAGCACGAGATCGCCTTCCGCTACGACGAGGCCCTCGTCACCTGCGACCAGCACGCCCTGTACAAGACCGGGGCCAAGGAGATCGCCGCCCAGGAAGGCGTCTCGATCACCTTCATGGCCAAGTACGACGAGCGCGAGGGCAACTCCTGCCACATCCATCTCTCGCTCGCCGACGCCGACGGGAACAACGCCATGGCCGGCCCGGACGGAATGTCCGACGTGATGCGGTACTTCCTCGCCGGGCAACTCGCCGCCCTGCGCGACTTCTCCCTCCTCTACGCCCCCAACATCAACTCCTACAAGCGGTTCCAGCCCGGCTCCTTCGCCCCGACCGCCGTCGCCTGGGGTCACGACAACCGCACCTGCGCCCTGCGCGTGGTCGGCCACGGCCGCTCCCTGCGCTTCGAGAACCGCCTCCCCGGCGGCGACGTCAACCCCTACCTCGCCGTCGCCGGACTGGTCGCGGCCGGCCTGTACGGCGTCGAGCAGCGTCTCGAACTGCCCGAGCCCTGCCCCGGCAACGCCTACGCCGCGGACTTCGAGCACGTGCCGACCACCCTGCGCGAGGCCGCCGAGCTCTGGGAGAACAGCCCCGTGGCCAAGGCCGCCTTCGGCGACGAGGTCGTGGCTCACTACCTGAACATGGCCCGCGTCGAACTGGCCGCCTTCGACGCCGCGGTCACCGACTGGGAACTGCGCCGCTCCTTCGAACGCCTGTGAAAGGTCCTCACGTGTCCGACCCGCACGAGCTGAAGGTCCTCAACCCCGCCACCGAAGAGGTCGTCGCCACCGTCCCCGCCGCCGGCGCGCCGGACGTGGACGCCGCCGTCGAACGGGCCGCGCGCGTCCAGCCGAAGTGGGCCGCGCTCCCGCCCGCCGACCGGGCCCGGCTGCTGCGCCGCTTCGCCGACACCGTGGACGGCCACATCGAGGAACTGGCCCGGCTGGAGGTCCGCGAGGCCGGGCACACCATCGGAAATGCCCGCTGGGAGGCCGGCAACGCCCGCGACCTGCTGCTGTACGCGGCCGGCGGCACCGAGCGCCTCCTCGGCAGCCAGATCCCGGCGCCCGGCGGCTGGAACGTCACCTTCCACGAACCCCTCGGCGTCATCGGGGTGATCGCCCCCTGGAACTTCCCCATGCCCATCGCCGCCTGGGGCTCCTTCCCGGCGCTCGCCGCGGGCAACGCCGTCGTCCTCAAGCCCGCCGAGACCACCCCGCTCACCGCCCTCCGCCTCGCCGAACTCGCCCTGGAGGCGGGCCTTCCCGAGTACCTCTTCCAGGTGCTGCCCGGTCACGGCCACACCGCCGGACGCGCACTGGTCGACCACCCGGACGTCGCCAAGATCGTGTTCACCGGCTCCACCGACACCGGCCGTGAGGTCATGGAGCGCTGCGCCCGGCTGGTCAAGCCGGTCACCCTGGAACTCGGCGGCAAAAGCCCGAACGTCGTCTTCGCCGACGCCGACCTCGAGGCCGCCCTCGACCCCTTCTCCTTCCTGGACAACGCCGGCCAGGACTGCTGCGCCCGCACCCGCGTCCTGGTCCAGGAATCGGTGTACGAGGAGGCCCGTGACCTCCTGGCCGGCGCGCTGGCCTCCGTGGTCGTGGGCGACCCGGCCGACGAGAAGACCCGGATGGGCCCGCTGATCTCCCGCCGGCAACTCGACCGCGTACGGTCGTACGTCCCCGAGGACGCCCCCGCGCTGCGCGGCGTCGCCCCCGACGGCCCCGGCTTCTGGTTCCCGCCGACCGTGCTCACCGGCGAACGGCCCGATTCCCCGGCGGCCCGCGAGGAGATCTTCGGGCCGGTCGCCGTCCTGCTGCCCTTCACCGACGAGGAGGACGCGGTCCGCCTCGCCAACGACACCCCCTACGGCCTGTCCGGCTCCCTCTGGACCCGGGACATCGGCCGCGCCCTGCGCGTCTCACGGGCCGTCCGCGCGGGCAACCTGTCCGTCAACTCCCACTCCAGCGTCCGCTACTGGACCCCGTTCGGCGGCTTCAAGCAGTCCGGACTCGGCCGCGAACTCGGCCCCGACGCCCTGACCGCCTTCACCGAGACCAAGAACGTCTTCATCAGCACGGAGGGCCCCGCACAGTGAACGCAGAACACGTCTGCCGCCGCCTGGTCGGCCGTACCGCCGTCGTCACCGGAGCCGGCAGCGGCATCGGCCTCGCCAGCGCCCGCCGGCTCGCCTCCGAAGGTGCCCACGTCGTCTGCGGCGACGTAGACGAGGCGCGCGGCAAGGCCGCCGCCGACGAGACCGGCGGGCTCTTCGTGAAGGTCGACGTCACCGACCCCGGGCAGGTCGAGGCGTTGTTCGCGGCGGCCCACGACACCTACGGCAGCGTCGACGTCGCCTTCAACAACGCCGGCATCTCCCCGCCCGACGACGACTCCATCCTGGACACCGGCCTGGAGGCCTGGAAGCGCGTCCAGGAGGTCAACCTCACCTCCGTCTACCTGTGCTGCAAGGCCGCCATCCCGTACATGCGGCGCCAGGGCCGGGGCTCCATCATCAACACGGCCTCCTTCGTGGCCCGGATGGGAGCGGCCACCTCGCAGATCTCGTACACCGCCTCCAAGGGCGGCGTGCTCGCGATGTCCCGTGAGCTGGGCGTGCAGTTCGCCCGGGAGGGGATCAGGGTCAACGCCCTGTGCCCGGGCCCGGTCGACACCCCGCTGCTGCGGGAGCTGTTCGCCAAGGACCCGGAGCGCGCGGCGCGCCGCCTGGTGCACATCCCGGTCGGACGGTTCGCCCGGGCCGAGGAGATCGCCGCCGCCGTCGCCTTCCTGGCCAGCGACGACTCCTCCTTCGTCAACGCCACCGACTTCCTGGTGGACGGCGGGATCTCGGGCGCGTACGTCACTCCCCTATAAGGGGCAAAGGTGTACGGTCCGCGCATATGCGACTACTTCTCGCGTGGACCCTGGCAGCGGCCGCCGCCCTGGCGGCCGCGCCCACCGCGCCGGCGGCGCGGCCCGGCTGCCCCCGGCTGACCACCTCCTGGCACGGCGACAACCGGGCCCGTCTGCAACGCGTCATCGACGCCCGCGGCACCTGCTCCGGGCACACCGGCGCGGTCGCCGCGTTCGACTGGGACAACACGGTCACCAAGAACGACGTCACCGACGCCACCCTCTCCTGGGCCCTGCGCCACGACCGCCTGCCGCGTCCCGCCCGCTGGAAGGACACCAGCGCCTGGCTGACCGAGGCCGCCGACCTGGCCCTGACGGCCGCCTGCGGCACCGGGGCGGGCGCACCCCTGAGGACCTCGGCGGAGCCGCGCTGCACGGACGAGATCCTCCAGATCCGCGAGAACGCCACCACCACGAGCGGCGCCCGCGCCTTCGCGGGCCACTGGAACCGCCGCCGCACGGTCCCGCAGTACGCCTGGATCCCGCAGCTCTTCGCCGGCCGCACCCCCGCCGAACTCGCCTCCTACGCCCGCGCCGCCCGCCGCGAGGCCCTGGCCGCGCCGATCGGCGCGACCCGCACCCTCGGCACCCGCACCGTCCCCGCCTACGTCCGGCACTACGCCCAGCAGCGCGACCTCATCCGCACCCTGCACCGGGCCGGATTCCGGGTCTACGTCGTCTCGGCGGGCGCCGAGCCCATCACCGAGGTGTGGTCGAGGGGCGTCGGCGTGGACGCGGCGCACACGATCGCCATCCGCCCGGTCCTGGACCGCCGGGGCCGGATCACCACCCGGAACGAGGGCTGCGGCGGCGTCCCGGCGACCCGGGGAGCGGTGATCCCCTACATCGACGGCAAACGCTGCTGGATCAACCAGGAGGTCTACGGCGTTCGGGGCGCCGCGGCCTGGCAGCGGCAGCCCTGGCAGCGGCGGCCCGCCCTCGCGGCCGGCGACGCCGACACCGACGTCACCTTCGTCGGCGACGCCACCGGCGCCCACCTCGTGATCGACCGCGACAAGCCGGAACTGATGTGCCGGGCCTACGACGACGCCGACCGGCGCTGGCTGGTGAACCCCATGTTCATCGACCCGCTGCCGCGCCGGACCGAGCCGTACCCGTGCTCGACCACCGCCTACACCGCGCCCGACGGCACGCCCGGACCGCTCCGGCGCGCCGACGGCTCGGTGGTGCCGGACCAGGCCGACCGGATTCCCTGAGCGTCCGACGGGCGCGGCTCAGGGCGTCGTTCACGGGCGTGGCTCACAGGAAGGTGTGGCCCTCACCGCGATAGGTGGGCACGGCGGCCGTGACCGTGTCGCCCTCGACCAGGTGCAGGACGTCGAACCGCTCGCACAGCTCGCCCGCCTTGGCGTGCCGGAACCACACCTTGTCGCCGATCAGCAGGTCGTCGGCGGGCGAGCCGAGCAGCGGGGTCTGCACCTCGCCCGGACCCTCCTGCGGGTCGTACTCCAGCCCCTCCGGCAGGTACGGCACCGGCAGTCGGTCGGGGCCGGCGGCGCCGGAGGCCGGATAGCCGCCGCCCAGCACGGTGACGACACCCACGCCGGGCCGGCGCACGACGGGCTGTGCGAACAGCGCGGCCGGACGCCCGGTGAAGGACGTGTAGTTGTCGAAGAGCCGGGGCACGTAGAGCCCCGAACCGGCGGCGATCTCGGTGACCGCGTCCTCGGCGGCGGTGTGCTGCACACTGCCCGTCCCGCCGCCGTTGACGAACTCCAGGGCGGGCGCCACGGCGCGTACCGCCCGCACCACCGCCCCGCGCCGCTCGGCCAGCTCCCGCCGCGCGGCGGCCTGCATCAGCCGGATCGCCCGCGAGCGCAGCGGCCGCCCGGCCACCGCGTCCCCGACCCCGGCGACATGGCCCTCGTACGCCATGATCCCCACCAGCCGGAAGCCCGGCCGCCGTGCCACCGTCCGTGCCAGCTCGGCGAGTTGGGCGGGGGAGTGCAGCGGCGAGCGCCGGGCCCCGACCCGCATCCGGCCGCCCAGCAGCCGCAGCGAGGTGTCCAACTCCAGGCAGACGCGCACCACTTCACGGCCGCCGTCACGGGCCGCGTCGATCAGGTCGAGCTGGGCCACGTCGTCCACCATCACGGTGACCGCGCCGGCGAGCTTGGGATCGGCGGCCAGCTCCGCGAAACCCGTCCGGTCGGCGGACGGATAGGCGAGGAGGACGTCGTCGAACCCGGAGCGGGCCAGCCACAGGGACTCGGCGAGGGTGAACGACATGATGCCCTGAAAACCGTCCCTGGCCAGGATCCGCTCCAGCAGGGCCCGGCAGCGCACGGACTTGCTGGCGACCCGGACCGGCTTGCCGCCGGCCCGGCGCAGGAGGTCGTCGGCGTTCGCGTCGAACGCCTCCAGGTCCACGATCGCGAGAGGGGCGTCGAGATGGGCGGTGGCCCGGTCGTAACGGGCCCGGTCGGCGGCGCGCGCAGTCATGACGGAAGCGTGCCAGACAGGATTACCGCAGGGTAGGGGGACGATACGGGCAGATGCCACCGGCTCGCGGACTGGTTCTCGTTCTCTCCCGGACAACCCGTAGAGTGACGCGCACGACGGCGGAACGCTCCCGGCCGCATCACCTGAACCGGGATGCCGGTCCAGCCGTACGGGTATGCGTGCCCGGACGGAGCTTCGCACCGGGCACGGCCGAGGAGCACAGCGGCCCGCTTGCGGAAGACGGCCCGGGCACGAGGAAACGGGGGGTGCATGAGCACGGAAGCGCGCCGCGCCCCGATCCCGCCCCGCCCCGCCACCCAGCCTCAGGGTCACGCCCCGGACACCGCTGCGGCGCCCCCGGGCACCCGAGCGGGTACCCCGACGGCCGGCCCCGCGGACAGCGGCCCGACGGCACCGCAGCCCCGCACGACCGGTCCGGCGTCCACCCCGCCGGGCGACAACGCGGAGCCGGGCGGCCACGGCGGCCAGGGGACGAGCCGCGCCACAGCCGTATCCGCCGCCCAGCCGGGCGCGCGTCGTCCCGAGGCGGTTGCCACCGCTGCCGTGCCCGTCTCCTCGTCGGGCGACGACGCCGACGACGAGGAGCCCTCGGTCTTCGCACCGCGAGCCGCGCGTAATCCGGCCGGCCGGGCGCTGGGGGAGACGCGGCAGGGCGGCGAGAGGTCAGGTGCCGCGAGCGGGGCCGACGGCCCCCGCTTCCCCGCTTTTCCTTCCGCCGCCGTGCCCGGTGACACCGACCCGATGGGCCCGCCTCCGCCGCCGGCCTCCGCCCGTTTCCCCGACGCCCCGCCGAACGCGGCACGCGCGGGGGCGCCGCCCCGCCGGCCGGGCGCTCCGGCGGAGTCCGCGTCGGAGACGACGACGCGGCTGCGGCCGATCCGCTCGGCGCCGGAGCAGCGTCGTTCCGGTTCCGCCGCCTCGGCGGCGGCGCGGCCCGGTGCTCCCGCCGAGTCCGCCTCGGAGACGACGACGCGGCTGCGGCCGGTCCCGTCCGCGCCCGAGCAGCGCCGCTCCGGCTCCGCATCCGGGTCCGCCCCGGTCCGTGGAGGCTCGGTCTCGGCGTCCGGCTCCGACCGCCCGGTCCCCGCGCGGTCCGCCGCTCCCGCCCACCCGGCCCCTACGCAGCCGACCGCTCCCACCCGCCCGGGCGCCGCGCGGCAGCCCGCCCCGGCACCCGGCGCCGCGACCCCGTCGTCCCCGGCGTCGCCGTCCGGATTCCGCGCGCGTGACGGGCGGCCCGCGTGGAGTCCGGGCGACCCCGCGTACCCCGTGAGTCCCGCGCCGGTGTCGCCGGACCCCGTCCTGTCCTGGAGCGCGGGTGGGGCCGCCCGGCCCGTCGTGTCGTTCGGGGAGCCCGAGTACGGTCAACGGCCGCGCACCCGCACCCCGGCGTGGCTGCGGCCCCGCACGGCCGCTGCCGCCGCCTGCCTGGTCCTCGGTCTCGGCCTCATCGGCGGTGCGGTGACCGGGAGTTGGCTCACCGGCGACGGTTCCGACGGCAAGGCCGGCACCGGGTTCAGCGCGGCCGGGACGCTGTGGCACAGCGTGCCCGTGGACCGGCTGTTCCCGCCCACCGTCCAGGGCACCGGCGCCGGCCCCGGCGGCGCCGACCGGACCTGGACGCGGATCGCCGTCGCCCCGGACAGCGGCTGCGCCGACGCCTTCGACCCGCTGCTGCGCAAGGTCCTCGCCCCGGTCGGCTGCCGGCGGCTCCTGCGTGCCACCTACACCGACGCCACCCAGAGCCATGTCACCACCGTGGGCCTGCTGTTCACCAAGGGCGACCTCGCCGCCATGTCCGCGCTCGCGGCCCGCTTCCGCGACGAGCACCTGGACCGGCGCGCCGACCTGATGCCCCGGCCGTACGCCGCCAAGGGCACCGCCGCGGCCCGCTTCGGCGACGGGCAGCGCGCCACCTGGACCGTCTCCGTCCTCACCGACGCCCCCGTCGTCGCCTACGCGGTATCCGGCTGGGCCGACGGCCGTACGGTCGACTCGCCGCAGGCCGCCGCGGACGCCGTACGGTCCGGCGCCGGCTCGGCACCCGCCCAGGCCGGCCTCGGCCAGGAGGCGCAGGGCCTGGCCGACCGCGTCGAACGCCGGCTGCGCCAGACCGCCGGACCGGCCACGGAGAGCCCCTCATGAGGCGAACGGCGCGCCGCGGCCGCCGCCCGCGCGGGACCGGGTCCGCGGTGAGCCTGCTGCTCGCCGGCTCCCTCGTCCTGCTGCCGTCCGCCGCCGCCCACGCCGACGGCATCCGCGCTCAGCAGTGGAGCCTGTCCGCCCTGCGCCTGGACGAGGCCTGGCAGACCACCAGGGGCCGGGGCGTCACCGTCGCCGTGCTGGACACCGGGGTGGAGGCCGACCACCCCGACCTCGCCGGCAACGTCCTGGACGCCAAGGACATGATCGGTTTCGGTGCCGGCCCCGGCGACCGCGACTGGGCCCGGCACGGCACCGCCATGGCCGGCATCATCGCCGGACACGGCCACGGCACCGGACGCACCGCCGGCGTCATGGGCGTCGCCCCCGAGGCGAAGATCCTGCCCGTGCGGGTCATCCTCGAGGACGGCGACTCCGCCCGCGGCAAGGCCCGCACCAACCGGGGCAACGCCCTCGCCGACGGCATCCGCTGGGCCGCCGACCACGGCGCCGACGTCATCAACCTCTCCCTCGGCGACGACTCCGACTCCGCCCATCCGGAGCCGAGCGAGGACGAGGCCGTGCAGTACGCCCTGAAGAAGGGCGTGGTGGTCGTGGCCTCCGCGGGCAACGGCGGCGCCAAGGGCGACCACGTCTCCTACCCGGCCGCCTACCCGGGCGTCATCGCCGCCACCGCCGTCGACCGCTACGGCACCCGCGCCTCCTTCTCCACCCGCCGCTGGTACGCCGCGGTCAGCGCACCCGGCGTGAACGTCGTGATCGCCGACCCCGACCACAAGTACTACGAGGGCTGGGGCACCTCGGCCGCCGCCGCTTACGTCTCGGGCGCGGCGGCACTGGTCAAGGCGGCCCATCCGGGGCTCACCCCGGCCCAGGTCAAGAAGCTCCTGGAGGACACCGCCCGCAACGCCCCGCTGGGCGGCCGGGACGACTCCCGCGGCTTCGGCATGATCGACCCCGCGGCGGCCCTGAAGGCCGCTGCCCGCCTCGAACCCCGGAGCCTGCGCCCGGCGTCGTACGGGGAGAAGTACTTCGGCCCCGGCCCGGACACCCCCAGGGCCACCGGCACCACGGCCGGCTGGGCGGGCCCGCTCGCGGGCGGCACCGGCGCGGTGCTACTGGTGGCCGGTGTGGTCCTGTGGCGGAGCCGGAACCAGGGACGGCAGCGGAACGAGGAGTTCTAGGGCCTGTCGAGGACAGGCCCTAGACCCGCGCGGGCCCGGAGAGCACCGCGGCCGCGGGCACCGGTCCGAACGCCTCCCGGTGATCCGCCGCCCACCGCGCGTACGACCGGGCCGCACGGCCGGTGAGGCGGGTGAAGGACGGGTCCACCGCGGTCTTGCGGCCCCTCGACTGCCGTTCGGCGCCGCGCAGCAGGGCCTCGACCACATGCGGCGGATGACGGCGCGACCAGCGGGCCGCGGCCTGCTCCGCCGTCAGTCCGCGGCACACCAACGGGCGGCCGAGCACCCTGGACAGCTCCCGGGTCTGCCCCACGGCGGAGATCGCCTCCGGGCCGGTGAGCGCGTGGATCCGGCCCTCGTGACCGGGTGAGGTCAGCGCGGCCACCGCGACCTCGGCGATGTCACGGGGATCGACGCAGGCGCTCGGCGCCTCGGGGTGAAGGGCGTGCACCACGCCCTCGGCGCGGATCGAGCCCGCCCACGCCAGCGTGTTCGACATGAACGCGCGCGGGCGCAGCAGCGTCCACTCCAGGCCGCAGGAGCGCAGGAGGTCCTCGCAGTCCCGCTGCCAGCGCGTGATCAGGTCGTCGGCGTCGTCCTCACCGGCCGCGTACGCGGACAGCTTCACCACGTGCCGCACCCCGGCCGCCTCAGCGGCCCGCAGGAAACGCGCGTCGCTGTCGCCGCCGGGATCGCGGGTGACCAGGAACGCCCGGTCCACCCCCGCGAGCGCGCGCAGCAGGGAGCCGTGGTCCTGGTACGAGCCGACGGCCACCTCACCGCCCGGGCCGAGCACCGGCAGCCGGGCCGGGTCTCGGCAGAACACGCGCACCGGGCCGCCCGACGCCAGCGTCCGCGCCACCTCGCCGCCCACCACACCGGTCGCGCCCGTCACCAGAATCATGCGGAGACCTCCCCAGCCGGACCACCGGGACCGGACACGGCCGGCCGCGACACGGCCGGCGACCGCGTCCGGTCCCTCGAAAAGTGAACGGATGACCGATCGTGGTCCGGGCCGCTGACCCGCCGCTGACACGCGGACAACGCTGTCATGCCGGACGCCGCTGCCACCGGCAGGGGTCAGCGGCATGTCAGGTGGCTCGTCAAGACTGCCGCGAACACCGGGCCGACGACGGCCCGCACCGATGCGGCCGGCCACCGGGCCCGGCGCCGCGAACGCGCCCCACGTGGTGGACCGGGGGCCGGGCGGCGTGCCGCCACCGCGAGCGCGGGAACCGACGCCGCGGGCCGGCCCGAGCCGAGCGACAGCACAGTCAGGAATCGAGGAAGACGGATGACCACGCCAACGACCCGAGCCCAGACACGCGTTCAGCAGACCGGCCACGGCCCGGCCGGGGCACCGCGCCCCGCGGCCCGGGGCTACGACGCCGACTCCTGGCTCACCGACCTCACCGTCGACCAGAGCGACCCGTTCTTCTACGACCACCCGCTGGACCACGTCCCCGGCATGCTCCTGGTGTGCGCCATGGCGGACGCCGTCAGCGACCGCGTCGACGTCCCGGCGGGCTCCCGCGTGAAATGGGTCGTCAACTTCCGGGTGATGCCCGAGCTGACCCCGCGCCTGGTGCTCTACGCGGCACCGCCCGAGAACGGCCGCCACACCCTGCGCGTCACCCAGGGCCCGACCGTCGTCTCGGACAGCTGGTTCACCCTCGCCACCGATCCGGAGGGCGACCGGCTCGGCGCGGCGGCCCTACCGCCCGCCCCGGCCGCCGAGCCCGCCCGCGCCTTCCTGGTGCACCGCACCCGCCCGGAGAACGTCATGCTCGGCGAACCCCTCGCCGACGACGGCGTGTTCACCGCTCCGGTCCTGTTACCGGAGGCCGGGCACACCCTGGCCGGCTGGCGCCCGGGCCGGCGCTCGGTGAAGTCGGTCGTCGAGGCCGGCCGCCAGTTCGCCACCTGGCTCTCGCACCGGGTCGGCGGCTGGCCGGACGAGGTGCGGATGCTGTGGCTGCGGCTCACCGCCGACCTGCCCGCCGACCTGCCCGCCACGCTCCCGCTGGCGCTGCGCTGGCGGCAGACCCGCATGTCCGACGACAAGGCCCGGCTCACCTTCGAGCTGATAGCTGGCGATGGACCGGGCACCCGGATCGGCAGCCTCGTCTACGTCAGCAAGGGCCTGACCCCCGAGGCCTACCGGGCCTTCCGCGCCGGTGCCGGGGCGGCGGCATGAACCAGCGCCTCGTCGTCCTCGTCCTGCGCGCCCTGCTGCCGCTGACCTGCGCCCTGTTCGCCCTCGCCATCGTGCTGCAGCTCACCTCGGACACCGCGGGACCGCACGCGGTGGCCGCCCTGTTCGCGGGCCTCTACGTGCTGTGGATCCTCGCCGAGACCGGCATCACCGTGCGCCACCCCAAGCAGTCCGCCGCCGAGAACAGCACCCTGCTGCCGTACGCCCTGGCCCGGGCCGGTACCGGCGTCTCCGCGGTGCTGTGGCCGCTGCCCTGGCACGCCTGGTCGGCGTGGCTGACCGTGCCGGTCGTGGTGTTCACCGCGTCCGTCGCGCTGCGCCTGACCGCCATCCGCACCCTCGGCCGGTTCTACTCCCACCACGTGGTCCGCTACTCCGACCACTCCATCGTCACCCACGGCCCCTACCGGCAGGTGCGGCACCCCGCGTACACCGGGATGCTGCTGGCCAACGCCGCGTTCGTGGCGTTCTTCTGCAACCCGCTCAGCGTGCTGTTCCTGCTCGCCCTGGCCGCCGTGATCGTGTGGCGGATCCGGGTCGAGGAGCGCGTGCTGTGGGCCGTCCCCGGATACCCGGGATACGCGGGCAGCCGGGCGCGGCTGCTGCCGGGGGTGTGGTAGACGATGGCCTCCACGACCCCGCTCGCCCACTCCGGCCCGGCCACCGGACACGGCCCGCTGCTGGCCGGCACCGGCGGCGATCCCGGCACCGCGCCGGCCGATCCGGCCCTGGTGGGCCACAAGTTCTCCCGGCAGCACGAGATGCGCCGCGCCGGGCTGCCCGTCCCCGCCTTCTTCGCGCTGACCGCCGAGGCGTACACCGCCTGCGTGCCGGTTCCCACCGGGTTCCCCGGCGCCGGGGCGAGCACCGAGGAGCTGACCGCCTGGGCCCGCGCGGCCCGCGACGAGGTCCGCGCCACCCCGCTGCCGCCCGGCCTCGCCCGGCAGGTGCTCGCCGGCTTCGACGAACTCACCGGTCCCGAAGGGCTGGTGGCCGTGCGCGGCTGCGTCGCCGCCCAGCCGGACGGCAGTGGCGAGGACGGCGCCGACGACCCGTTCGCCGGACTCTCCGACAGCTATCTGTACGTCCGCCGGGAAGCCCTCCTGGACCGCGTCGCGGACTGCTGGGCCTCCGCCTACAACCCCGAGGCCGTGCTCTACCGCGTGCGGCGCGGCGTCGACGCCACCGCGGTACGGGTCGCGGTCGGCGTCCAGCGGATGGTGCCCGGCGTGCGGTCCTTCGTGATGTTCACCAGCGATCCGCGCGGCGGCGCCGACCAGGCGGTGGTGGCCGCGGCGCACGGCATCGGCGAGGGCATCGTGCAGGAGAAGGCCGACATCGACCACTTCTTCATGGACCGCGCCACCGGCGCCGTACGCGCCGAACTCGCCGTCAAGTCCGTGATGGCGGGCCCGGACCCGGCCCGGCCGGACGCCGGCCCGGTGCTGCTGCCCGTCCCGGAGGCGCTCGGCGAACCACCCGTGCTGTCCGACGACGAGGTCCGCGCCATCGGCGAGCTGGCCGCCCGCGCCGAGGAACTCTTCGGCGGCCCCCAGGACATCGAGGGCACCCTTACCGCCGACGGCCGGATCCACCTCGTCCAGGCCCGGCCCGTGGTCCGCGCCGCGGCCCCGCCCGAGGAGAGCGCGCCGCCGGTGCCGTGGACCAACCACAACCTCACCGAGTCCTTCCCCGGCGTCACCTCCACGCTGACCTACTCCCAGGCCCGCGTCTTCTACCGGACCGGCTTCACCGACTTCTACCGGCGGCTCGGCGTGCCCGAGGACTCCCTGCGCCGCAACCAGCACCACCTAAGCCGGATGATCGGGCACCTCGACGGGCGGGTCTACTACCGCCTCGACGCCTGGTTCGCGCTGCACGGCCAGATCCCCGGCTTCGACCTCATCCGCCCCATGTGGCAGCGCTCCCTCGGCCTCACCGAACGCACCGAGGACACGGCCCCGGACCGCGCGGCCCGCCGCCGCGCCTGGAAGCAGGTCCTGCGCGCCACCCCCCGCCTCACCCGCGCCTACGTCACCCAGCCGCGCCGGCTGCGCGAGTTCCTGCGGTGGTGGGACGACCTGATGGCGCGCTGGCCCTCCTTCGAGGACTGCACCGCCGACGAGCTCATCGCCCGCTACCGCACCATGTGGGCCGAGGCCGAACACCGCTGGGGCGTCACCATGGTCGCCAGCTACTTCGCCCTCGTCTCCCTGACCTGCGCCGACGCCCTCCTCGACCGCTGGGTGCCGGACGGCGCGGCGCTGCTGCCCCGGCTGATGGGCGGCGGCCGCCCCAACCGCACGCTCGCCTCGGTCCGTTCGGCGCTCGCCCTCGCCGAACGCGCGGCCGCCGACCCGGACCTGCGCACCGCCGTCCTGGAACGCCCCGCGCCCGAGGTCTGGCGGGAGATCACCGAGGGGAAATACGGCAC
Organism: Streptomyces sp. NPDC058145; assembly: GCF_042884245.1. Lineage (NCBI taxonomy): Bacteria > Bacillati > Actinomycetota > Actinomycetes > Kitasatosporales > Streptomycetaceae > Streptomyces > Streptomyces sp. NPDC058145. The sequence continues at coordinate 181,971 of NZ_JBHVUH010000008.1, forward strand.
CGGCACCGCCGACGCCTTCGCCCGGCACCTGCGGACCTACGGCGACCGCGCGCTGCACGACCTGAAACTGGAGGTCCTGACCCCGCGCCAGGAACCCTGGCAGATCGTCACCGCGCTGCGCCCCTACGTCGGCCAGGGGCTGACCGTCGCCGCCAACGAGGCCGACGAGGCCGCCGCCCGCGACGCCGCCCGGCACGCCCTGCGCGAGGCCTGCCCCGCCCCGCTCAAGCGGGCCGCGCTCGGCGCCGTGCTGGCCTCGCTGCGGTTCAGCGTCAAGGCCCGCGAGGACACCAGGTTCTGCCGCAGCCAGCTCTACGGCGTCTCCCGCGAGGTCATGCGCGGGCTCGCCCGGCGGCTCGTCGAGGCGGGACTGCTGGACCGGGCCGAGGACGTCGTCCACCTCCAGACCGAGGAGGTGCTCGGCGCCTTCGACGGCACCCTGCCCGACACCGACCTGCGCGCGCTGGTGCGCCGGCGCGCCGCCCGGTTCGCCGAGAGCGCGGCCGCCGCCGACCCGCCCGCCTACTTCACCGTCCCCGGCGGCCTGCCCGTGTCGGTCGCGCAGGCCTCCCGCCACGACACCGCGGCGGCCGGCGGCCCCGACGCGGACGGCGTGCTGCGCGGCATCGCCTCCAGCAGCGGCACGGTACGCGGCCGTGCCCTCGTCGTCCGGGACACCGACGTACCGCCCGAGGCGTGCGTGGGACGGATCCTGGTCGCCAAGGAGACCGACCCCGGCTGGCTGGCGCTGATGATGGCCGCCAAGGGCATCGTCGTCGAGCGCGGCAGCCTCGTCTCGCACACCGCCATCAGCGGCCGGCTGCTCGGCGTCCCGACGGTCGTCGCGGTCCGCGAGGCCATGACGGTCATCGAGGACGGCGCCTGGATCGAGCTCGACGGCACCGCCGGCACCGTACGCCTGCTGCCCGGCGACGGCACCGCGGCGGGGGAGGACGGACCGTGCGCGTAGCCGACCTGTTCATCGACGGCCTCGGCTGCTACCTGCCGCGGCCCTACCCGGCCGACCGCGCGGTCGCCGAGGGCAGGTACGCCGAGGACGAGTGGCGGGCCGGCGGCTGGACCGGCGCCGCCGTCGCGGGCGACGTCTCGCCGCCCGAGATGGCGGTGGAGGCCGCCCGCACCGCTCTGGAACGCTCCGCGCACCCGGCCGCCGACATCGCGCTCGTGCTGCACGCCTCACTGCACGAACAGGGTCCCGAACTGTGGACCCCGCACCAGTACGTGCTCCGGCACGCGGTCGGCACCCGGGTCCCGGCGATGGAGGTCCGGCAGGGCTGCAACGCGGCCCTCGGCGCCCTGGAACTGGCCCACGGCCACCTGAGCGCCGACCCGTCCCGGACGGCCGCGCTGGTGACCGCCGCCGAGAACTTCGGCACCGAACGCGTCGACCGCTGGCGCTACCAGAGCGGCGCCCGGATGAAACGCCCGTCCGTCCTCGGCGACGCGGCCACCGCCGTCGTGCTGTCCACCCGGGGCGGCTTCGCCCGCGTCCTGTCCCTCGTCTCCGGCTCGCTGCCCGAGCTGGAGGAGATGAACCGGCCGCGCGGCCCCCTCTTCCCGCCCCGGCGCACCCGCACCGGCCGGATCGACCTGGTCGCCCGGATGCTCGACTACGCCCGCAGCGACCCCGGCGCCGCCACCCTGGCCCGCAAGGCCGTGGACGCGGCCCGCACCGAGACCGGACTGCGCGCCATCGAGGACGCCGGGCTGCGGCCCGGCGACATCACCCGTGTCACCCACGTCCTGTCCGGCGGCCCCGAGTACATCCGCTCGGTCCTCGAACCCCTGGGCATCGACCCGGCCCGCGGCGTACTCGAATTCGGCCGCGCCCTCGGTCACATGACCACCAGCGACCACTTCGCCGCCCTGCACCACCTCGTGGAAACCCGCCAGGTCGGCCCCGGCGACCGGGTGCTGATGCTCAACAACAGCTTCGGCGTCTCCCTGTTCGCCGCCGTCGTCGAGATCACCGCCACCCCGTCCTGGGCCACCGGGACGCCCTCCCCGTACAAGGAATGGACATGACCCAGCCGCAGACCCTCGCCCAGGCACCCGAGGCCACGACCGCCGTGGACCGGTGGATCGACGCCCTGAAGGACGGCTGGCGGGCCCGCGACGCGGACGCCGTCGCCGCTCTCTTCACCGACGACGCCGTCTACCACCAGGGCCCCTACGGCGCCCCGCACACCGGCCGCGAGGCCGTCGCCGCGCACTGGCGCAACACCCTGTCCCGGCAGCGGGACGCCCGCATGTGGTTCGGCGAGCCCGTCGTCTCCGGCGGGCGGGCCGCGGTGGAATGGTGGTGCGTCCTGTACGACCCGCAGACCGGCGCACCCCGCAACGCGGCCGGCTGCCTGGTGCTCCGCTTCGCGGCCGACGGCCGCTGCGCCTCCCTCCACGAGTACTGGCACGGCGCCCCGGGCCAGGAACTCGAGCCCGCCGAGGGGTGGCTGCGATGACCGGGGCGCCCACCGTACGGTGCCCGGTCACCGGCGCCGGCCCGGACCGGCAGCCGCCCGCCTACCCCTTCCCCGACCTGCCCGGCATCTGCCTCGACCCCGGCCGGCTCGCCCGCCTCCGGGAGGAGCCGCTGGTGCCGGTGCGGCTGGGCAACGGCCGGGACGCGCTGCTCGTGACCCGCCACGAGGACGTCAGGACCGTCCTGTCCGACGACCGCTTCAGCCGCGAGGCCTGGGCCGGCGGCACCCTGTTCGCCCGGAAGTCCAGCGCCCTGGCCCTGGTCACCAGCGACGCGCCCACCCACACCAGGCGCCGCAGCAGGGTCCAGGCCCGCTTCACCCACCGCAGGGCCGAGGAGGACCGGCCCCGCATCGCCGCGATCGCCGCCGAACTCCTGGACGGACTGCGCGCCGCCGACCGCCCCGTCGACCTGATCGCCGAGTTCACCACTCCGTTCCCGTACCGGGTGATCTGCGAGATGCTCGGCGTGCCCGTGGCCGACCTGGACCGGCTGCTGCCCGAGGTCACCGTCATGATGTCCGCCGGGCGCTTCACCCCCGAGGAGAGCGCCCGGGCCCACTCCTCCATGTACGACTACTTCTTCGGGCAGCTCGCCGCGCGCCGCGCGGCCGTCGAGGCCGGCCGGCCCGGCGACGACCTGCTCACCCAGCTGCTGACCGCGCCGCCGGACACCAGGCTCAGCGACGAGGAGATCGCCGTCTTCGGCTTCGGCCTGATGATGGCGGGCGGCGAGACCACCGCCTCCCACCTCGCCATGTGCGTACTGCACGTGCTCACCACGCCCGGCCTCGCCGGCCGGCTGCGCCGCGACCCCTCGGCGGTCCCGGCCGCCGTGGAGGAACTGGTGCGCTGGGTCTGGTTCGCCGGCACCGGCGGCCAGCCGCACGTCACCACCGAGGAGGTGCGCCTGGCGGGCCGCGTCCTGCCCGCGGGCCAGGTGGTCGTCCCGCTGACCGACGCCGCCAACCGCGACCCGGACGTCTTCCCCGCCCCGGACGTCTTCCGCGTCGACCGCTCGCCCAACCCGCACATCGGCTTCGGCCACGGCCGCCACCTGTGCCTCGGCGCGGCCCACGCGCGTGTGGAGCTCCAGGAGGGCCTCACCGCCGTGCTCGACCGGCTCGACGGACTGGAACTCGCCGTCGATCCGGCCGAACTCCGCTGGCGGGACCGGATGTTCATGCGCGGCGTGTGGGAACTCCCCGTGCGCGTCCGCCCGATCGGTCAGGCACGGCCGTGCTGAGCCGCTGGGCCCGCTTCGTGGCGGGCAGCTACCCGCCGCTGCCGTCCGTGGCGTTCGCGTTCCTGTGGGCCTACGGCGTCTCCGGGCTGTTCGCGGTCGTCCAGCCCGCGCACCCCGCGTGGCGCCCCGGCCTCGGCACCCTCACCGCGGCGCTCACGCTCACCGTCACGCTGCTGCTGATGCGGGCCGTGGACGACATCCGCGACCTCGCCTACGACCGCGCGTTCAACCCCCGGCGGCCGCTGGCCTCCGGCGCCGTGCGCGAGCGCGACCTGCTCGTGCTGTGCGCGGCGGGCGCGGTCCTGGTCCTCGCCCTGAACGCGGGCCGCCCCGCCGCCCTCGCGGTACTCGCCGGGCAACTCGGCTACTGCGCCCTGGTGCTGGCCGCCGACCGGGCCCTGGCCTGGCCCCCGGGCGACCGGCTGCTGCTCAGCCTCCTGATCAGCTTCCCCGCCCAACTGCTGCTGCACGTCTACCTGTACACCCGCTACCTGAGCGACACCGGGCAGGACGCCGGACGCGGGGGAGTGCTCGCCATCGCGATCACCGTGCTGGTCACCGTCCACCTGGAGTTCGCCAAGAAGATCACCCGCAGGCTCAGGCCCGGTGAGCGCAGCTACGTCAGCACCCTCGGCCTCGGCGGCACCGTCGCCGTGGCGCTCGCCGCCCCCGTGCTGGCGGTGCTGCTGCTGGTCACGCAGGCCCGCCCGGAGGCGCTGCTGGTGCCGCTGGCCCTGCTGCCGCTGCTGCTGCCCGCCCGGGCCGGCTGGCGGTTCTTCAGGGCCCACGCCCCGCGCTGGCCGGCCGCCTCCGCCGCCTACTACGTCCTGTCCACCTTCGCCTGCTACCTGGCGCTGAGCCTGGCCTACGGCTGACCGGCCTCACGACCCGGCGGCGAAGCCCGTCCCCGAGGCGGCGGAGTCGGTTCCCAGGGAAGCGGAGCCCGTCCCCGGGGAAGCGGTCCCCGGGGAGGCGGCGGAGTCGGCCCGCGTGAAGGCCGACACCGCCGCCTTGGCGGCCGCCTCCACCAGCGAGATCCCCTCGGCCTGCGTGGTGGTCCCCCGCGACAGCACCGCCACCAGGTACTCGGTGCCGTCCACCGTCACCCGCCCGACGCTGTTCACGTCCCACAGCCCGGTCGTACTGCGCGCCAGCCACCCGTTCTTCAGCGCCCACGACGAACCGGCGGCCGACACCCCCCACTGCTGATCGGCCTCCACGGCCCCCATCAGCTTCCGCACGTACCCGCGCGAGGCGGCGCTCAGCTCCGAGTCCGCCCCGAACACCTGCCGCAGCAGCAGGAGCTGATCGGCCGCGGTGGTCCGGGTCAGCCCCCACAGCTCGCCGTCGCCCCCCGAGGTGTGGGTGAGCCCGAACCGCTCGTTCGCCGCGTCCAGCCCCCCGGCCCGGCCGATCGCGTGCCACAGCGCGGTCGCGGACGCGTTGTCGCTGTTCTCGATCATCTTCGTGGCGTGGGCCCGCTCCGCCGCGGTCAGGCCCCGGCCCGCGTCCTGCGCCCGGAGCAGCAGCGCGGCCAGGATGTCCACCTTGACGATGCTCGCCGTGTCGAAGGCGGCCGTGTCGTACGTGGCGCTCTCCCCGGAGCCCGTCTCCAGCACCGCCGCCGACACCCGGGCCCCCGACGGCACGGTCACCGATGCCATGGACTCCGACAGCAGTGCCTCCCGGTCCACCGTCACCGGCTGTGCCGCGCTCTCCACCGACGCCTCCTCACCCGCCGCGGCCGAGGAGGAGGGCGACGGCGACGAGGCCGACGATACGGGCCCGGCACCGGAGTGCGTGCGCGCCGTCACATAGACCGTGCCGCCCGCCGTGACCCCGCCCATCGCCACGACGGCCAGGGCGGCGAGCAGCAGCGGGCGGCGCGAGCGGCGGGCGCGGCGGCCACGACGGCCGGATCCGGAGGACTCCATGCCCGCGATGCTCGGGGCGGTCGCTGTGCGCTCCGTTGGACGAACCTGAGAATCACGTCAGCGAGAGCCGAAGTCTCCTGTGACTCCGGGCTCCGGACCGGGACGGGCACGGCGCCGGCCTCCCTATAGGGTCGGGATCGTGGCGAAGAAGAACATTCCCGACTCCGGCTACTCCGACGACGACGGCTCCGCCGACCCCCAACTGAGCGCCGCGCTCACCGCCTGGGCGGTGGACCGCACGGCCGTGGGCCCGGTCCTCGCGGCGCTGAAGGGCGCCCGGCTGCTGGTTCCGGTCGTGGCCGTGCTCGGTGAAGTGGAGGAGGCCAGTCAAGAGGGGCGCGAAGCTCCTTGGAAGGGCGGTGGTGGGCGACGGGAGGGCGGGCTGCGCCGCGAGAAGACCAGCGACATGGCGGTACCGACCCTGAAGGCGGGCGACCGCACCGCCCTGCCCGCCTTCACCTCCACCGAGTCCCTGGCCCGCTGGGACCCGTCGGCCCGGCCCGTCGCCGTTCCCCTGCACCAGGCGCTCGAGGCCGCCGCGCACGAGAAGGCGGACACGGTCGTGCTCGACCTCGCCGGACCGGTGCCCTTCGAGCTGACCGGCCCCGCGCTGCTCGCCCTGGCCGAGGGCCGCACCAGCACCGACCCGCTCACCGACCCGGCCGTCCGCGAGGCCGTGCGCGGCGCCGTCGCCGCCGAGCCGGCCGTCCTGCGCGCCCATCTCGGTCCCGGGCAGGCCGACGGCACCCTCGTCCTCGTCCTCGACCCGGCCGCCGCGCCCGCCGATGCCGCCCGCGCGGTCGCCGGGCGGCTGGCCGCCGACGAGACACTGAGGGCCCGCCTGGTGCGCGGCCTCGACCTGGCACTGCTGCCGGCCGGGACCACACCTCCGGGCGAGCCCTTGTTCGTACGGGAGTGAGTACGCGGGTCGCGTACGGGGGGCGGGTCAGCCGTAGATCGGGCCGGTGTACTTCTCGCCCGGACCCTGGCCCGGCTCGTCCGGCACGATCGAGGCCTCGCGGAACGCGAGCTGCAGCGACTTCAGGCCGTCCCGCAGCGGGGCCGCGTGGAAGGAGCTGACCTCGGTGGCGCTCGCGTCCAGCAGACCGGCGAGCGCGCTGATCAGCTTGCGGGCCTCGTCCAGGTCCTTGTACTTCTCGCCCTCCTCGCTCAGCCCGAGCTTCACGGCGGCGGCGCTCATCAGGTTGACGGCGACCGTCACGATCACCTCGACGGCGGGGACCTCGGCGATGTCCCGGGTCATCGCGTCGAAGTCGGGGGACTCAGGAGGGGTGTCACTCATGCCCCACACGATAGGCGTTCCTCGTTCCGCCTTCTCAATTAGCCCTTGTCAAGCGATCCTGCTAACCTTGTTGACGACCGGCCGGACACGCTGTGCCCGGCCCACAAGTGGAGGCTCCGATCTCCCACCTGACTGTCCCTCGGGACGGCAGGTCATCCGGTCAGACGGCCACCATCGTTCCGTACGGACGATGGAGCCGTCCGAATGGCGCCCCGCGGTCCCCGCGGCGGTGCTCCGGTAGCTATGGGAGCCCCGCCTGTGATCGGCCGGGGCATTTTTTGTGCTTCGGCGCGGTTAGGTCTGTCGAAAACAGACATAACGCGGCTGTCCGCCAGGCGGTCGCGTGGTGCTACCGAGGAGGATCCATCAGCGCCGAGCCCCGCATCAACGACCGGATTCGCGTTCCCGAGGTACGCCTCGTCGGTCCCAGTGGCGAGCAGGTGGGCATCGTCCCGCTGGCCAAGGCACTGGAGCTTGCGCAGGAGTACGACCTGGACCTGGTCGAGGTCGCGGCGAACGCCCGTCCGCCCGTGTGCAAGCTCATGGACTACGGGAAGTTCAAGTACGAGTCGGCCATGAAGGCCCGTGAGGCGCGCAAGAACCAGGCGCACACGGTCATCAAGGAGATGAAGCTCCGGCCGAAGATCGACCCGCACGACTATGACACCAAGAAGGGTCACGTCGTCCGGTTCCTCAAGCAGGGCGACAAGGTCAAGATCACGATCATGTTCCGTGGCCGCGAGCAGTCCCGCCCCGAGCTGGGCTACCGACTGCTGCAGCGTCTCGCGGAAGACGTCCAGGACCTCGGTTTCGTGGAGTCGAACCCGAAGCAGGACGGCCGCAACATGATCATGGTCCTCGGTCCGCACAAGAAGAAGACCGAGGCGATGGCCGAGGCTCGTCAGGCGCAGGAAGCCCGCAAGGCTGACGCGAAGGCCAACCCCGGCCGGTCGCAGAACGCCGCCGAGGCCGATTTCGAGGCCGAGGCGCCGTCCGAGGAACCTGCCGAGGAACCTGCCGAGGCGTGATCCCGGGGGACGCGAGTCCCCGAGGATGTAACCGAAACAAGAGCGACGCTCCACCGTGCCCGGTTTTCCCGACCGGGCACCGGAGCGCCACCGACGAGGAGAGAACGGCGCTATGCCGAAGAACAAGTCGCACAGCGGTGCCAGCAAGCGCTTCAAGATCACCGGCTCCGGCAAGGTGCTCCGTGAGCGCGCCGGCAAGCGCCACCTGCTCGAGCACAAGTCGTCCCGTGTGACGCGTCGCCTCACCGGCAACGCCGAGATGGCCCCGGGCGACGCCGCGAAGATCAAGAAGCTTCTCGGCAAGTGACGTCCGGCGTCGCCTGAGCGACGCCGTACGTCTGGACCGGGACCCATTCGTTTCCGGGCCGCGTGAGTACCCCCGTGGCCCCGCTACAAGGAGTTAAGAAGTGGCACGCGTCAAGCGGGCAGTCAACGCCCACAAGAAGCGCCGGGCGATCCTCGAGCAGGCCTCCGGCTACCGCGGTCAGCGTTCGCGCCTGTACCGCAAGGCCAAGGAGCAGGTCACCCACTCGCTGGTCTACAACTACAACGACCGCAAGAAGCGCAAGGGCGACTTCCGTCAGCTGTGGATCCAGCGCATCAACGCCGCTGCCCGCGCCAACGGGATGACCTACAACCGCTTCATCCAGGGTCTGAAGGCCGCGAACGTCGAGGTCGACCGCAAGATCCTGGCCGAGCTGGCCGTCAACGACGCCAACGCGTTCGCCGCGCTGGTCGAGGTCGCCCAGAAGGCTCTGCCGAGCGACGTCAACGCGCCCAAGGCTGCGTGACGCTGCGCCGGCTCCAGGCCGGCTAATGGACCCGCAAGCTGTTGTGGCTTGCGGGTCCTGCTGTTGGGGTCCTCGGTCGTCGGTCGGCTGCGAGTGCGTCGTGGCTGGTCGCGCGGTTCCCCGCGCCCCTTCGGGGGCGCTGCAGTACCGCAGTCCAGGAAGCGCTGCGCATTCGAGACTCTCCTGAAGGTGAAGAAGAGCATGCCCCCCGCCAGCCCCGAGTTGATCTCGTCCCGGTCCGGTCGTGTCGCCGCTGCCCGGCGGCTCGGCAAGCGGAACTTCCGGGGGAAGGACCGGCTGTTCCTCGCGGAGGGGCCGCAGGCCGTCCGGGAGGCCGCCGGGCATCGGGGGGACGGGACGCCCACGCTCGTCGAGCTGTTCGCCACGGTCGAGGCCGCGGAGCGGTACGCCGACATCGTCGGGGCGGCGCACGAGGCCGGGGCCCGGGTGCACCTCGCCTCCGAGGACGTCGTCGCCGACATCTCCACCACCGTCACGCCGCAGGGCCTGGTCGGCGTCTGCCGTTTCCTGGACACCCCCTTCGAGGACGTCCTCGCCGCCCGGCCCCGGCTGGTCGCCGTGCTCGCCCACGTGCGCGACCCCGGCAACGCCGGAACCGTGCTGCGCTGCGCCGACGCCGCCGGCGCCGAGGCCGTCGTACTCACCGACGCCTCCGTCGACCTGTACAACCCCAAGGCCGTACGCGCCTCCGTCGGCTCCCTCTTCCACCTGCCCGTCGCCGTCGGCGTGCCCGTCGAGCGGGCCGTCCAGGGGCTGAGGGCCGCCGGAGTGCGCATCCTCGCCGCCGACGGAGCGGGCGACCGCGACCTGGACGAGGAACTGGACAAGGGCACCATGGGCGGGCCCACCGCCTGGGTGTTCGGCAACGAGGCCTGGGGGCTCCCCGAGGAGACCCGCGCGCTGGCCGACGCCGTCGTGCGCGTCCCCATCCACGGGAAGGCCGAGAGCCTGAACCTCGCCACCGCCGCCGCCGTATGTCTCTACGCGTCGGCGCGTGCCCAGCGCGCCTCCGGAGGGTGCCGCTCCGTCACCCAGAGCTAGTAGGGTGGCCAGCTCGGGGCCCTGCGCCGTCTGAGAGGTGGGGTACGGGGATGAGGGTGGTCGGCAGCAGCACCGCGCCGGACGGGCGGGACGTGCGCCGCACCTCCGCGCCCCGGCACACCGACCGCGCCGGCATCGACCCCGACGAGCTGCCCGACGGCCTGGTGACCGCCGACGAACACGGTCGCGTGACCTGCTTCAACGCCGCCGCCGAACGCATCACCGCCATCCGCGCCGAGGACGCCCTCGGCCGGCACCTGGAGAAGGCGCTGCCCCTGGAGGACCTCGAGGGGCGGCGCTGGTGGCAGCTCACCGACCCGTACGGCGGCCTCGCCATCCGGGTGCGGCAGCCCGAGCGCAACCTGCTGCTGCCCGGTGGACGGGAGGTGCTGGTCTCCGCGCGGTACGTGCGCGCCGAACCCCTCGGGCCCGTGCGCGGGGTGGTCGTCTCCCTTCGGGACACCGAGGCCCGCCACCGCACCGAGCGCAGCCACGCCGAGTTGATAGCGACGGTCGCCCACGAGCTGCGCTCCCCGCTCACCTCCGTGAAGGGCTTCACCGCCACGCTCCTCGCCAAGTGGGAACGCTTCACCGACGACCAGAAGCGGCTGATGCTGGAGACCGTCGACGCCGACGCCGACCGCGTCACCCGCCTCATCGCCGAGCTGCTGGACATCTCCAGGATCGACAGCGGGCGGCTCGAGGTGCGCCGGCAGCCCGTCGACATCGGCGCGGCCGTCGGCCGGCACATCCAGGCCTACGTCGCCGCCGGCCAGCGGGCCGACCGCTTCCTGCTGCGCGTCGAGCAGCCGCTGCCCGCCCTGTGGGCCGACCCCGACAAGGTCGACCAGGTGCTGAGCAACCTGCTGGAAAATGCGGTGCGGCACGGCGAGGGAACCGTCACCATTGACATCACGCCCGCGCCGTCCCCGCGCGAGGGTGAGGAAACGGCCACGTCGGTCACGGTGAGCGACGAGGGGCCCGGCATCCCGGAGGAGTCCATGAACCGCGTCTTCACCCGCTTCTGGCGGGGCAGCAAGCGCGGCGGGACGGGCCTCGGGCTGTACATCGTCAAGGGCATCGTCGAGGCCCACGGCGGCACCATCACGGTCGGCCGCGCCCCCGGCGGCGGCGCCGAGTTCCGATTTACGTTGCCCGTGTGCACGCCGGCGTATCTCGCCTAGCGGCCCACGGGCCATTCGCCCACCCCCACCCCGTTAGACTCGGCCTTTGGCACCTTTGTGTCCTGCACACGGCCCGCAGAGAGCCACAGCCGGCTCGAAGTCGGTGACGGGGACCGTCCGCCAGCCAATCGGAAGCACGGGAAGAGATGTCGGCACCGAATAAGTCGTACGACCCTGTCGAGGTCGAGGCGTTGAAACCGGAAGAGATCGAGCGCATGCGGGACGGGGCGCTCGCCGCCTTCGCCGCCGCGGACTCCCTCGACGCGCTCCACGAGGCGAAGGTCGCCCACACCGGCCCAGCCTCCCCGCTGGCCCTCGCCAACCGCGAGATCGGCGCCCTGCCCCCGCACGCCAAGGCCGACGCCGGCAAGCGCGTCGGCATGGCCCGCGGCGCCGTGAACAAGGCCCTCGCCGGCCGCCAGGCCGAGCTCGAGGCCGAGCGGGACGCCCGCGTACTGGTCGAGGAGGACGTCGACGTCACGCTGCCCCACGACCGCGTCCCGGCGGGTGCCCGGCACCCGCTGACCACGCTCTCGGAGCGCATCGAGGACGTCTTCGTCGCCATGGGCTACGAGGTCGCCGAGGGGCCCGAGGTCGAGGCCGAGTGGTTCAACTTCGACGCCCTCAACATCGGCCCGGACCACCCGGCCCGCGGCGAGGCGGACACCTTCTTCGTGACCGGCCCGGACGGCACCGCCGACTCCGGCGTCGTGCTGCGCACCCACACCTCGCCCGTGCAGATCCGCTCACTGCTCAGCCGTGAGCTGCCGGTCTACGTGATCTGCCCCGGCCGCGTGTACCGCACCGACGAGCTGGACGCCACGCACACCCCGGTCTTCCACCAGGTCGAGCTGCTCGCCGTCGACGAGGGCCTGACCATGGCCGACCTCAAGGGCACCCTGGACCACATGGTCCAGTCGCTGTTCGGCGAGGGCATGAAGACCCGGCTGCGGCCGAACTTCTTCCCGTTCACCGAGCCGTCCGCCGAGATGGACATGGTGTGCTACGTCTGCCGCGGCGAGTCCGTCGGCAACCCCGACCGGCCCTGCCGCACCTGCTCCAGCGAGGGCTGGATCGAGCTGGGCGGCTGCGGCATGGTCAACCCCAAGGTGCTGGCCGCCTGTGGCGTCGACCCGGAGAAGTACAGCGGGTTCGCCTTCGGTTTCGGTATCGAGCGGATGCTGATGTTCCGCCACAACGTCGAGGACATGCGAGACATGGTCGAGGGTGACGTCCGGTTCACCCGGCCGTTCGGGATGGAGATCTGATGCGGGTCCCGCTTTCTTGGCTGCGGGAGTACGTCGACCTGCCGGCGACCGAAACCGGCCGTGACGTCCAGGCCAAGCTCATCTCGGCCGGCCTCGAGGTCGAGACCGTCGAGCAGCTCGGCGCCGACCTCAAGGGGCCGCTGGTCGTCGGCCAGGTGCTGACCATCGAGGAGCTGGAGGGCTTCAAGAAGCCGATCCGCTTCTGCACCGTCGACGTCGGCCGGGCCAACGGCACCGGCGAGCCCCAGGAGATCGTCTGCGGCGCCCGCAACTTCGCGGTCGGCGACAAGGTCGTCGTGGTGCTGCCCGGCGCCACGCTGCCCGGCGGCTTCTCCATCGCCGCCCGCAAGACCTACGGCAGGACGTCCCACGGCATGATCTGCTCCAGCGACGAGCTGGGCATGGGCGACGACGGCACCCACGGCATCATCGTGCTGCCGCCGGAGACCGAGGTCGGCAAGGACGCCATCGAGCTGCTCCAGCTCGTCGACGAGGTGCTGGACATCGCCGTCACCGCCAACCGCGGCGACTGCCTGTCCATCCGCGGCGTCGCCCGCGAGACCGCCATCGCCTACGGCCTGCCGCTGCGCGACCCGGCGCTGCTCGACGTGCCCGCCCCGAACGCCTTCGGCTACCCGGTGCGGGTCGCGGAGCCGGTCGGCTGCGACCGCTTCACCGCCCGCACGGTCACCGGCCTGAGCCCCGAGGCACGCTCCCCGATCTGGCTGCGGCGCCGGCTGCAGAAGGTCGGCATGCGCCCGATCTCGCTCGCCGTCGACGTCACGAACTACGTCATGATGGAGCTGGGCCAGCCGCTGCACGCCTACGACCGGAACCTGGTCCAGGGCACGATCGGCGTGCGCCGGGCCGAGGAGGGCGAGAAGCTCGTCACCCTCGACGGCACCGAGCGGAAGCTGCACTCCGAGGACCTGGTCATCACCGACGAGCGCGGCCCGATCGGCCTGGCCGGCGTCATGGGCGGCGCGAACACGGAGATCGCCGACCACGACGACGTGGAGAACGCCTCGGCCGACGTGGTCATCGAGGCGGCCCACTTCGACGCCGTCTCGATCGCCCGTACGGCCCGCCGTCACAAGCTGTCCTCCGAGGCCTCCCGCCGCTTCGAGCGGGGCGTCGACCCGCGGGCCGCCGCGGCCGCCGCGCAGCGCACCGTGGACCTGCTGGTGCTGCTCGCGGGCGGCACGGCCGAGGCCGGCGTCACCGAGGTCGTCGCGCCCTCCGCCCCGCGGACCATCACGATCCCAGCGAACCATCCGGACAGGGTCGCGGGCGTGGACTACGGCCGCGAGACCGTGGTGCGCCGGCTGCAGGAGATCGGCTGCGACGTCTACGGTCAGGACGAGCTGGTCGTCACGGTGCCGTCCTGGCGGCCCGACCTCACCGAGGCCAACGACCTGGCCGAGGAGGTCATCCGCCTCGAGGGCTACGAGAACCTGCCCTCCACGCTTCCGAAGCCGCCCTCCGGCCGTGGCCTCACCCACCGCCAGCGGCTGCACCGCCGGGCAGGCCGCGCGCTGGCCGGCGCCGGCTACGTCGAGGCGCCGAACTACCCCTTCGTCGGCGAGCAGGTCTTCGACCAGCTCGGCCTGGAGTCCGGTGACCCGGCCCGCCGCGTGGTGAAGCTGGTCAACCCGCTGAACGACGAGGAGCCCGCGCTCCGTACGACGCTGCTGCCCGGCCTGCTGGGCGCACTGCGGCGCAACGACGGCCGCGGCTCGCACGACCTGGCCCTGTTCGAGACCGGGCTGGTGTTCCAGCCGCGCGAGGAGCAGCGTGCCGGCGTGCACCTGATCGTCGACCGCCGCCCGACCGACGAGGAGATCGCGTCGCTGGACGGCGCGCTGCCCGAGCAGCCCCGGCACGTCGCCGTGGTGCTCGCGGGCGCTCGCGAGCGGGCCGGCTGGTGGGGCAAGGGCCGCCCGGCGGACTGGGCCGACGCGATCGAGGCCGGCCGCGCCGTAGCCCGGGAGGCCGGTGCCGACCTGATCGTGCGCAAGGGCCAGTACGGCCCCTGGCACCCCGGCCGCTGCGCCGAGCTGGTCGTCGTCGCCGACGGCACGGAGCAGATCGTGGGCCACGCGGGCGAACTGCACCCGCGGGTCCTCAAGGCGCTCGGCCTGCCTGAGCGCACCTGCGCGATGGAGCTGGACCTGGACGCCCTGGAGGCGGTCGGCGACGGCGTTCCGCAGGCGCCGAGCATCTCCACGTTCCCGGTGGCCACGCAGGACGTCGCCCTCGTGGTCGACAGGCCGGTCCCCGCCGCGGAGGTCGAGGCCGCGCTCCGTGAGGGCGCGGGCGAACTGCTCGAGTCCATCCGGCTGTTCGACGTGTACGAGAACGCGGAGCAGCTGGGCGAGGGTCGCAAGTCCCTGGCCTACGCGCTGCGCTTCCGCGCGGGTGACCGGACGCTGACCGTGGACGAGGCGTCCGCGGCCCGGGACGCGGCGGTCGCCCTGGCAGGTGAGCGGACCGGAGCCGTGCTGCGCGGCTGATCCGCGTCAACGCGGCCCGCTGACCCGGGCCCGTGCCTGTCGGCAGAAACGGACCGGCCCCCCGGGGCCGGTCCGTTCGCTTTGCCGACGCCCGAGTCGCCGGAGGTCGACCCGGCCAAGCCACCGCTTTTCGAGGGGGAGCCGACGGCTTGGCCGGGCAACCAGTCAACCGGCAGCAGCACGCTCCGCGACAGTGCGCGCACAGCCCGGATGCGGGCACTCCGTTCACACCCCGTGTGAAGGCCGAGCCACTACGCTGACGGACACCAGGCCATTCGGGGGGCATTCATGCAGCCCAACACTCTGCTCGACGCGATCCTGGACGAGGCGGGGATCTCGCACGCCGGTCTCGCCGCCCATGTGAACCAGGCCGGCCGCGGACGGGGCCTCGCGCTCCGCTACGAACACACCGCCGTGGCACGGTGGTTGAAGGGCCAGCGGCCACGCGGCCAGGTGCCCGACCTGATCTGCGAGGTGCTCGCCGGACGGCTGCACCGGCCGGTCACCCTGGACGACATCGGCCTCGGCGTACCCGGCGAGCCCAGCACCCCGCACACCGGCTCGCTGTCCGGCTTCGTGGAGCGGGCCACCGCGCTGTGGCGCTCGGACGAACAGCAGCGCCCGCACGTGCTCGGCGCGCCCGCGGTGACCGGCACCCCCGCCGTCATGCCGGTGTGGGAGTGGGAGAACCCGCCCGAGGACGTGGACGTCTCCCGCGGCGGCCGGCACCGGGTCACCGCGGCCGACCTCGAACTGCTGCGCGCCGCCCGCACCCACTACGAGCAGATGTACCGGAAGGCCGGCGGCGTCGCGACCCGGGCGCGGATCGTCGGCTTCCTCAACGCCGAGGCGGCCCCGCTGCTGCGCGGCAGCTACACCGACGCCACCGGGCGCCAACTGCACCGGGCCACGGGCGGGTTGGTGGCGATCGCCGGTATCTGTGCCTACGACTCCGACGCGCACGGCCTGGCCCAGCGCTACTTCCACCAGGCGCTCCGGCTGGCAAAGGCCAGCGGGGCCCGGGGACTTGGCGCCTACGTGATCGCGCTGCTGGTCAACCAGGCGCTGTTCATGCGGGAGTACCGGCAGGCCGTGGCGTTCGCCGAGGCGGCCCTGCGCGCGGCCGGCAAGCACATCACCCCGGCCCTCGCCTCCGACCTGTACGCGATGCAGGCGAAGGCGTACGCCCACCTCGGCGATTCCGGCAGCGCGCTGTCCTGCATCCGCCGGGCCGAGACGGCCGCCGACCGCATCCGGCGGGGGTACGAGCCCGACGAGACCGGCTACGTACAGCCCGGCCTGGTCAACGTCCAGGTGGCCGAGGCGCTGCTGAGCCTCGGCGAGCTGGCCGCCGCCCGGGAGCACGCGGCGGCCGCGGTGGACAACCCCGCGCACGACCGTGGCCGGGTGCACCGGCTCGCCATGCTCAGCACCATCGAGCTGCGGCAGGGCAACGCCGACAACGCGGTGGCCACGGCCGTGCAGATGGCCGAGCAGGCGCGCGGGATGGAGTCCCAGCGACTGCGCGACAGACTCCGCGCGGTGCGCGAGCACCTGGTGCGCTGCGGCTCGGCCGGGACCGCCGAAGCCGCCGAACTCATCGACGGCGCACTGCGCGTACCGCTGTAGGCGCACTGTAGGTACACAGCCCCTGCTGCGATATTGCCCCTTACTCGGCGGAAGGTGGCAGCACCGTGCAGTGGACGAAACAGAACGAACAAACTGTGTATGAAAACCGCTGGTTCAGCGTCAATCTCGCAGATGTGGAGCTGCCGGACGGCCGGCATCTCGACCACTTCCTGATCCGGCTGCGGCCGGTCGCCGTCGCCACGGTCGTCAACGAGGCGAACGAGGTTCTGCTGCTGTGGCGGCACCGCTTCATCACCGACAGCTGGGGCTGGGAACTGGCCGCGGGCGTGGTGGAGGACGGCGAGGACATCGCGAGCGCGGCCGCCAGGGAACTGGAGGAGGAGACCGGCTGGCGGCCGGGACCGCTGCACCACCTGATGAGCGTGGAGCCGTCCAACGGCCTCACCGACGCCCGGCACCACATCTACTGGTCCGACCACGGCGAGTACGTCGGACACCCCGTGGACGACTTCGAGTCGGACCGCCGGGAGTGGGTCCCGCTCAAGGTCGTCCCCGACCTCATCGCCCGGGGGGAGGTCCCGGCCGCCAACATGGCGGCCGCGTTACTCCTGCTGCACCACATGAGGCTCGCCGACGACAGGGTCGCCTAACGGGCCAGTGCCTGCCAGACCGTCACGACGAGTGCTCCGAGGGCGGTGAGGACGGCCAGCGAGGGCAGGGGCCAGCGCGCGTGCTCCAGCGAGGTCATGCGCGTGTGCAGGTCGTCCACCTCCTTGGCGGTCTCCTCCGCGCGGTGACTGAGCAGGGCGAGTCCTCCCTCGACGCGGGCGTACGCCACGTCGAGGCGGCGCCGTAACTCTGCGAGTTCTCCATGGACCACGGGATGCTCCGGTTCGGCGCTCACGGGTCCACTCCTTTCCGTAGTCGGACGTGGTGGTTCCGCACCCTTTGCATGCGCATGCAGAGTCAACTCGGCTGGTAGGCGCGTGGGGAGCGTGTGTGACGGGCATATGCGGGCCCGGCGCGCACACGGTGTGTGAAACAGATGGGCCCGGCACCGAAACCGGTGCCGGGCCCACGGGAGTAGCGGACGGTAATCAGTAGCTGTAGAAGCCCGACCCCGTCTTGCGGCCGAGCCGGCCCGCCTCGACCATGCGCTGGAGCAGCGGGGGAGCGGCGTACAGCGGCTCCTTGTACTCGGCGTACATGGAGTTGGCGATGGAGACGATGGTGTCCAGGCCGATGAGGTCGGACAGCTTCAGCGGGCCCATCGGGTGGGCGCAGCCCATCTCCATGCCGTTGTCGATGTCCTCGCGGCTGGCGATGCCGGACTCGAACATGCGGATCGCGGACAGCAGGTAGGGCACCAGCAGCGCGTTGACCACGAACCCGGAGCGGTCCTGGGCGCGGATCGCGTGCTTGCCGAGCAGCTTCTCGGCGAAGGCCTGGGCCCGGCTGAGCGTGCCCTCGGAGGTGGTGAGCGCCGGGATCAGCTCCACCAGCTTCTGCACCGGGGCCGGGTTGAAGAAGTGGACGCCGACGACGTGGTCGGGCCGCGAGGTGGAGACCGCCAGCTTCACCAGCGGGATGGAGGAGGTGTTGGAGGCGAGGATCGCGTCCGGGCGGGTCACCACCTGGTCGAGCACCTGGAAGATCTCCGTCTTCACCTGCTCGTTCTCCACCACGGCCTCGATCACCAGGTCGCGGTCGGCGAACTCGCCGAGGTCCGTGGTGAAGCTCAGCCGCGCCTGCGTGGCGTCCCGCTCCTCCTCGGAGATCTTGCCGCGCTCGGCGGCCTTGGCCAGTGAGTTGAGCAGCCGGGTGCGGCCGATCTCCAGGGCCTCGCCGGTGGTCTCGGCGACCTTCACGTCCAGTCCCGCGCGGGCGCACACCTCGGCGATGCCCGCGCCCATCTGGCCGCAGCCCACGATTCCGACGCGCTCGATGTCGGTCACATCGTCCCCTTCGCTGGTTCTCCGGCTTTGTCCGGGTGTGGCAGGACTCCGGGTCGGCGCCTGCTCCGATCGTGCACGTTACCGCCAAGTATCGATGATCGATCGCGCGGGTGGGGGCATCCTGGGGCGCGGAACGATCCGTGAGGGCGCGGATCCGGAGCGTATGGGGGTGCGGGAATGGGGCGGATCTCACGCCGGGCGTTCGCTGCGGCGGCGCTGTCGACACTGGCGGCGGCCCAGGCGGCCGGGGCCCAGGACGCGGTGGCGGCACCCGGCCGACGGGGCGCCGACGCCGGGCGGGGCGCGACGGGCGGGCACCGCGCGGCCGCCGAGATGCGGGGCGTGTGGCTCGCGACCGTGGCCAACCGCGACTGGCCCTCGAAGCCCGGCCTCACCGCCGCCGAGCAGCGCGCCGAGCTGGTCGCCCATCTGGACCGGGCGGTCCGGGACCGGCTCAACACCGTGATCCTCCAGGTGCGCCCGACGGCGGACGCCCTGTGGCCCTCGCCGTACGAGCCCTGGTCCCAGTACCTCACCGGCACCCAGGGCCAGGACCCCGGCTGGGACCCGCTGGGCACCGCCGTGCGCGAGGCCCACGCCCGCGGCCTGGAACTGCACGCCTGGTTCAACCCGTACCGCGTCGCCAACCACACCGACATCGGTCTCCTGGCCGCGTCGCACCCGGCCCGGCTGCACCCGGACTGGGTGGTGCCCTACGGCGGCAAGCTCTACTACGACCCGGGCCTGCCCGATGTCCGCGCCTTCGTGCGGCGGGCCATGCTGGACGCGGTCGCCAGGTACCCGGTCGACGCCGTCCACTTCGACGACTACTTCTACCCCTACCCGGTCGCCGGGCAGACCTTCGACGACGACGCCTCCTACGACCGGTACGGCGGCGACTTCGCCGCCCGGGCGGACTGGCGCCGGGACAACATCGACCGACTGGTGCGGGAGATGGCGGCCGGCGTCCGGCGGGTCCGGCCCGGCACCCGGTTCGGGATCAGCCCCTTCGGGGTGTGGCGCAACGCCACGACCGACCCGCTCGGCTCGGACACCCGGGCGGGCGTGCAGACGTACGACGACCTGCACGCGGACACCCGCGCATGGGTGCGCGACCACTGGATCGACTACATCGTGCCGCAGCTCTACTGGAACATCGGCTTCGCCGCCGCCGACTACGCGACCCTGGTCGACTGGTGGGCCGAGGTGGCCCGGGGCACCGGCACCCGGCTGTACATCGGGGAGGCGCTGTACAAGGCGGGGGCGGCGGGGCAGCCCTCGCAGTGGCAGGACCCCGTCGAGCTGTCCCGGCACCTCACGCTCGCCGCCCGGTACCCGCAGGTGCGCGGGCACGTCTTCTTCGCCGCCAAGGAGGTGGCGGCGGACCCGATCGGGGCGATGGCACGGGTGGTCGCCGACCACTATCGGCAGCCGGCGAGGACCCCGCGCTGAGCAGCTACAGCTGCTGTTCGTTCTCCTTGTGCTTGATCTGGCAGTCCGGGCCGGGGGACATCACGGCCTCGTGTCCGTCCGGGAAGCGGACGCGGTAGGGCGGGTTGCCCTCCGTGCCCATCACCTCGACGACTACGGACACATGGTCGTGCTGGCCGACCACCCTGCCGTGCTGGACAAGCTGGTCTCCCACGGATGCATGCATTGGCAGGCCCTCCTCACGTCACGACCGCTGGGTGACGGCGATGCACACGAGCACGGCGGCGGCGGTCAGGGGAGCGGCCGCCGTGAGGTTCTCGCCCAGCAGCAGCGCCGACCACACCAGTGTGAGCAGCGGCTGGGCCAACTGCAACTGGCTGGCCTTCGGGATGCCGATGACCGCCATGCCCCGGTACCAGACCACCAGCCCGAGGAACTGCGAGCCCAGCGCCACCCACAGCAGACCGGTCACCCCGTGTGCGGTCAGCCGCACCGGCTCGTAGGACAGCGCCAGCGCGGCGGCCGGGACGCTCAGCGGCAGGCACAGCACCAGCGCCCAGCCGATGACCTGCCAGCCGGGCAGCACCCGGGCCAGTCGGCCGCCCTCGGTGTACCCGGCCGCGCACACCAGCAGCGCGCCGAACAGACAGCCGTCGGCGATGGTGAGCGCGCCGCCGCTCTGGCCGACGGTGAAGGCGACCACGGCCGCCGCGCCCGCCAGCGCCGCCAGCCAGAACCGCCGTGCGGGGCGGTGGCCCGTGCGCAGGGCCGAGCAGACGGCGGTGGTCAGCGGCAGCAGTCCCACCACCACGGCGGCGTGCGCGGTGGTGGAGGTCTGCAGGGCGAGCGTGGTCAGCAGCGGGAAGCCGAACACCACGCCGGCGGCGACGACCGCGAGACCCGGCAGATGCCGGCGCTCGGGCAGCGGCACGCGCAGGGCCAGCAGGCAGCCGCCGGCCACGAGCGCCGCGAGCACGCTGCGGACGGCCACCAGCGTCCAGGGACCGAAGCCCTCCAGGCCCCAGGCGGTGGCCGGAAAGGTAAGGGAGAAGGCGAGGACGCCGAGCGCGGCCTGACCGGTACCGAAGCCCCGGCGCTCGGTGGCGGGGGCGGTGACTGTTATCGGGGTGGTGGCAGTAGCGCTACTCTGTGCTCTCATGGAGCAGAGTAGCAGTGTGGGTGAACTGGCAGAACAACTGCGCCGGGAACTGGACCGCTACTCACCCGGTGGGAAACTCCCGTCCAGCCGGGCCCTGGTCGAGCGGTTCCGGGTGAGCCCGGTGACCGTCTCCCGGGCCCTGGGCCGGCTCGCCGCCGAGGGGCTGGTGGTGACCCGGCCCGGCGCCGGCGCCTTCCGCGCCGGCCCGCGCGCCGCCTCCGCGCCCGCCGGGGACACCTCCTGGCAGGAGGTCGCCCTGAGCGCCGACGGCGCCGAGCTGGTCCCGCGCACCGTGGACGCCTCCGGGGTCACGGTCTCGCTGGCCGCACCGCCGCCGGGCGTCCTGGAGTTCAACGGCGGCTATCCGCACCCCTCCCTGCAGCCCGAGCGGGCCATGGCCGCCGCCCTGGCCCGGGCCGGACGGCGGCCCGGCGCCTGGGGCAGGCCTCCGCTGGAGGGGCTGCCGGAGCTGCGGGAATGGTTCGCGCGCGGCATCGGCGGGGCCGTCACCGCCGCCGAGGTGCTCATCGCCGCCGGCGGCCAGTCCGCGCTGGCCACCGCCCTGCGGGCGCTCGCCCCGCCCGGCGCCCCGGTGCTCGTCGAGTCCCCCACCTACCCGGGCATGCTCGCCCTGGCCCGCGCCGCCGGACTGCGCCCGGTCCCGGTGCCGGTCGACCCCGACGGGGTCCGCCCCGACCTGCTCGCCGACGCGTTCCGGGCCACCGGTGCCCGGGTCTTCGTCTGCCAGCCGCTCTTCCAGAACCCGACCGGCGCCGTCCTCGCCCCCGGCCGCCGCGCCGAGGTGCTGCGCATCGCCCGGTCGGCGGGCGCGTTCGTGGTCGAGGACGACTTCGTACGCCGCCTGGTGCACGCGGACGCCGGGCCGCTGCCCCGCCCGCTGGCCGCCGACGACCCCGACGGCGTGGTCGTCCACGTCGGCTCGCTGACCAAGGCGACCTCGCCCAGCTTCCGGGTGAGCGCGCTGGCCGCCCGGGGGCCGGTGCTGGAACGGCTGCGCGCCATCCAGGTGGTGGACAGCTTCTTCGTGCCCCGGCCGCTGCAGGAGGCCGCGCTGGAACTCGTCGGCTCCCCGGCCTGGCCCCGCCATCTGCGGACCCTGTCGGCCGAGCTGAAGGCCCGCCGCGACACCATGACCGCGGAGCTCGCCCGCCATCTGCCCGAACTCGCCCTGCCCCACATCCCGTCCGGCGGCTACCACCTCTGGGTACGCCTTCCCGACGGCACGGTGGGCACCGGCGGCTCGGGCCCCGAGGCGGAGTCCGCCCTCACCGCCGCCGCCCTGCGCGCGGGCGTCGCCGTCACCCCCGGCCGCCCCTACTTCAGCGCCGAGCCCCCCGCCGGCCACCTCCGGCTGAGCTTCGCAGCGGTCGCGGGCACGGGGGAGATCACGGAGGGGGTGCGCCGGCTCCGGGCCGCCTGCGACGAGGTGTCCCGGGCTGGGCGCCGCTGACCGGACGCCGTGGCCCGAGCGTCCCTGTCCGGCCGGGGAAATGGAGTCGACGCCGGCTGCGGCGGGCTGTGAGGATTTCCGGCATGAGCGACGCACCCGAGCTGCCCGAAGGCTACGAGTTCTCCGCCGACACCGGCCGCGTGGACGTGGGCCGCGTCCACGGCTGGCTCTCGTCCGACGCCTACTGGGCGATCGGCCGGCCCCGCGAGAAGCACGAGCGCGCGATGGCGGAGTCGATCAACTTCGGGGTGTACGACGTGGCCTCGGGGGAGCAGGTGGCGTACGCGCGGGTGGTGACCGACCTGGCGCTGTTCGCCTGGCTCGCCGACGTGTACGTCGACCCCGCCGTGCGCGGAAAGGGGGTCGGTACGGCGTTCGTCGGCCGGATCCGCGAGCACCTGCGGCCGTACGGGCTGCGCCGCGTCCTGCTGGCCACCGAGGACGCGCAGGGGGTGTACGCCAGGCTCGGCTTCCGGGCGGTCGACCACCCGGAACGGTGGATGGTGCACACCTTCGAGTGAGCGTTCCCTTACCCTTGGTGACCGACGACCGGCGCCTCTTGACCTGAGTACCCCCGGGGCCCACCATCACCGCATGCCACTTCGGGTGACGTTCGTCGCCGCCGCGCGCAGTTCCCCGCTGCTCGCGGAGCGCTTCGAGGACGACCGGCCGCTGGACCAGGCCGGCTGGGACGAGGTGCAGCGCGCCGCCGGGGACCTGCTGCCGCTGTCGGCGGCCGAACTGCGCTACTGCTCACCGACCCCGCGCAGCCGTGCCACCGGCGACGCCCTCGGCTACGCCCCGCTGGTCCAGCTCGCCCTGCGCGACTGCGGCATGGGCCGCTGGCGCGGGCTGACACTGGGCGAGGCGATGGCCCGCGAGCCGCAGTCCGTGGACGCCTGGCTCTCCGACCCGCGCTCCACCCCGCACGGCGGGGAGTCGCTGCTCGCCTTCATCTCCCGGGTCGGCGGCTGGCTCGACACGCGCCCCGCCGACGACGGCGGCCGGATCGTCGCGGTCGCGGAGCCCTCCGTGATCCGCGCGGCCCTGGTGTACGCCCTTAAGGCACCGCCCGCCGCGTACTGGAACATCGACGTCCGCCCGCTGTCGGTGACCACCGTGACGGGCCGCTCGGGCCGCTGGAACCTCCGTCTCGACGGCGTCCTCGCTCAGCCCTCGCGCACGTAGTCCGTGGTGAGTACCAGATCCTTGGCCGGTCCGCCCACGTGCCACACCGTGCGCCAGTGGTCGGCGTCGGTCACGGTGAACTCGCCCCGGTAGAAGTCGGCCGCGCAGGGGTGGGCGGCGACATAGTGCCCCGAGGTCAGGTCCAGCTCGTGGAAGGGCCGGCCGTCCGCGAACCGCACGTCCGCCGTGCCCGGCTCCCGCCCCGGCAGGAACCGCAGCGTCCGCGTCGCGGGCCGTGTCACGCCCCGCCAGGTGAACTCCCCGGACTCCTCGTGCAGCAGCCCGCCACCGTCGAGCGGGCCGAAGACGGTGACTCCCGCGAAGTGCCCCTCGTCCCCGCCCGCCAGATCCCGCACGCTCCGCTCCACCCGCCAGCGCCCGGCCAGATGGGCCAGCACATCGGGCACGGGCCGGACCCCGCTCACCGCCGGCCCTTCCGGGACCCCGGGCGCGGACCGGCCGGCGACCCGGTGGGCGACCTGCGCTCGGCCTGGGTCCGGATCTCGCGGTGCGAGGCGTGGCTCGTCGCCCGGAAGGCCTCCTCGCAGGCGGCCAGTGCCGCGCCCACACCGCCGCCGGCCGAGCCGCGACGCCGGATCGCACGCGCGAGCCTCGTCAGGACCAGCGACACCACGGCCAGGGAGCCGAGCACGATCGGATACGGCGTCAGCGCATGCATGCGCCCGAGTCTACGAGCGGCCCCCTCAAGCGGAAGTAGCCCCGGGCGCGGGCTGCTGTCCCACCGGCAGCAGCCCGCGCTCGGCGAAGACCTTCTTCGCGGCGAACGTGGCGTTCAGCGCCTTCGGCATGCCGCAGTAGACGGCGGAGTGCAGCAGCGCCTCCGTGATCTCCTCCGGGGTGAGGCCCACGTTCAGGGCCGCGCCCACGTGCACGTCGAGCTGGGCCTCGCAGCCGCCGAGCGCGGTGAGCACGCCCAGCGTGACCAGCTGGCGGTCGCGCGGCGCCAGTCCGGGCCGGTCGTAGATCTCCCCGAAGGCCCAGGAGACGACCTGGTGGCCCAGCTCGGGGCTGATGTCCGCGAGCGAGTCGACGACGCGCTGCCCGGCCTCGCCGTCGACCTTCCGCAGGACGGCCAGGCCGTGGGCGAAACGCTCGTCACGGGTGGTGCTCTCGCTCATGTCGGTACATCCCTTCCGGGCCGCCGCTCGACGCGGCCGCCGTTCGCCGTTGCCAGAACGTTAGGAGCTGGAGCGCACTCCAGGTCAAGGGCGGCCCCGGTGGCCCTCCTCGCCGTCCGCGAGGTCGATTCACCTTGAAAACACCTTCATGAAATCCGATGTTTCCCTGGCCGTCGAGAAATTCACGACGTGTTTGACCTATTCGGAGCGAGAGCCATCACTTTTCGGTGAGCGCACAACCATCCGGAAATCCGTCCCGTCTAATCCGGCGAAATCGAGGAAATGAATTCGCTGGGGGCCTGCCGATCAATGGACCGCTCGACCCGGCCCCCTGGGCCCCGCACCACGGCACGCGCCGCCCTGCTCGCCGCGGCCGTCACCGTCACCGCCTTCTGCGCCGCCGACATCCTCGCGCGCAGCTACCCGTTCGGGCCCCGCACCCGTGGCGTCAACGACCTGGGCAACCAGTACGTACCGTTCCACGCCCACCTGTGGGACCTGCTGCACGGCAGGGCCGACGGCGGCCTCCTCGTCAACTGGCAGTCCGGATACGGCTCCAGCTTCCTGCCCGACCTCGGCACCTACCTGGGCAGCCCGTTCGCCCTGCTCGTCGCCGTCTTCCCCCGGGACGAGGTCGACCTCGCGGTGTACGTGATCACCGCGCTGAAGACCGCGTCGGCCGGTGCCGCCATGGCCTGGCTGCTGCTGTCCCTCAGGCCCGGACGCTGGTGGGCGGCCGGCCTGCTCGGCGCCTCCTACGCCCTGTGCGGCTGGAGCCTGGCCGACGCCTCGTACAACCCCATGTGGCTGGACGGCCTCATCGCCCTGCCGCTGCTCTGCCTGGCCGGTGAATGGGCCCTCGCCGGACGGCACCGCGTACTCGGCGTCCTCGTCGTGGCCCTCGCCTGGACCGCCAACTTCTACACCGCCTACATGGCCACCCTCGGCGCCGGCCTGGTCCTGCTGCTCCGCCTGCTGCTCGCGGACCTGCCCCGCCGGCCGGCGCTCGCCGCAGCCGGCCGCGCCGCCCTCACCGCCGCCCTCGGCGTGGGCCTCGCCGCCCCGCTGGTCACGGTCGTCTACTTCGGCACCCGGCACGCCTACCCGGGCCGGATCCGCGAGTTCGCCCCGGTGCCCGGCGAGGACCTGCTGGCCCGGCTGCTGCCGACCACCTACGGCTTCGGCTCCCCGGCCCTCTACGTCGGCCTGACCGCCCTGCTGCTCGCCCTCGCCCTGCCGTTCCACCGCGCGGTCCCCGCCCGGGTGCGCACCGGCTGGACCCTGCTCGTGCTCGCGGTGACCCTGTCGCTGCAGTGGGCGCCCACCCATCTCGTCTGGCACGCCTTCGCCACCCCGCAGGGCAGCCCCTACCGGCAGGCCTTCGTGCTGTGCGGACTGCTGGTCATCGCCGCCTGGCACACCCTGTCGTACGGCCCGCCGCCTCCACGCGTCCTGGCCGCGGCCGCCGGGCTGCTCGCCCTGGTCGCGGGTCTCGCGAGCCGCAGCGACCTGATCCGCCCGCACACCTGGCCGGTGCTGCTGCTCGCCACCGCGGGCACCCTCGGCGGCCTCGGCCTGCTGCGCCGCGCGGACACCGGACGGTGCGCGCGGACCCTGGCCGGCCTGGCCGCCGTACTCCTGCTCGGCGCACAACTCGGCGAGAGCGTCGCCACCTGCGCGGTGGCCACCCGGATGCGCCTCGCCCACCTGGACGACTACGCGCCCTGGGGGCAGCGGCAGCAGCGGCAGGCGGCGGTGATCGCCCGGGCCGACGGCTGGCCCCGGTACCGCACCGACCCCGGCCGCGAGCAGACCGTCGCCAACGACCCGATGCTGGTCGGGGGCCAGGGCGCCCAGTACTACAGCAGCCTGACCTCCGACGTGCTCAGCCGTACCCTCACCGCGCTCGGCGGCTGGACCTCGCGCGGCCGGAGCGTGCAGAGCCTGGACAACCCCGTCACCGACGTCGTCTTCTCCGTCGGCGCCCGGGTGCACTCCCCGCCGGACCCGCGCCGGTCGAAGCCGCCGCACGACGGTGACGGCGGCCCGGTGGCCGTCACCCGGCGGGACGTGCCGCCCCTGGTGACCGTACGCGGCGCCCCCGAACGGGCCGGCTTCGGGCCGTCGCCCTACCGCAACCAGGAACTGCTGCTCGGCAGCCGCGTCTACACCGTGCCCCGGACCGCCGTGCACGACGACGCCGGGCGGCCCGCCCGGGGCGGCCGGGTCGGCGTCGGGAACGCCCTGGTCCGTCCGACGGTCACGGCCGTCTGCCCGGCCGGCAGCCAGGTGTACCTGTGGGCCCCGCACTTCTCGGGCACGGCGCGCCTGGGCGGCGCCCGCGCCGACGCGCGCTTCCGGTTCGCCCACCCGCGCAACCGCGCCGCCATGGAGCCGCTCGGACCGGCCCCGGCGTCCGGGCGGCTGCGCGTCACGCTGACCCCGGACCGGCCCGGCCATGTACCGGGCGGCGCCATCGGCTGCCTGGACACCGGGCGCCTGCGCACCGCGGCCGCCCGCCTGAAGGCCACCGGCGCCGCGAAGGTCACCGTCTCCGACGGCACCCTGCACGCCGAACTGCCCGCACGCAGCAAGGGGATCGCCGTCGTGGCGGCACCGCGGATCGCCGGCTGGCGGTGCGCCGCGGGTGATGGCCGGCCCCGGCGCGCCGAGTCGTACCACGGGCTGATCGCGGTGCCTCTGGACGGCACCGCCACCTCACTCACCTGCACCTTCCACCCGCCCGGCCTGCGCCTGGGTACGGCCGTCGGGGCCGCCTCGCTCCTGACGCTCGCCCTGCTCGGCGCGCTCGGGGCCGTGCGCCGCCGGCGCGTCCCGGCACCGCACCCGACCACACCGCCACGCGAGCGCGTGACCACCGCGTTCCGAACGCGTCCTGGGGGAGATCCGCCATGCTGATATCGATCGTCGCGCCCTGCTACAACGAGGAAGCCGTCCTCGAGCGCTTCCACGAGGAGGTCCAGCGGATCGCCGACGAACTGCTGCCGCTCGGGCACGACATGGAGTTCGTCTACGTCGACGACGGCAGCCGCGACCGCACCCTCGCCGTGCTGAAGCACCTCGCCGGGCGCGACTCCCGGGTGCGGTACGTCTCCTTCAGCCGCAACTTCGGCAAGGAGGCGGCCCTGCTCGCCGGTCTCCGGCACGCCTCCGGTGACTCGGTCGTCGTGATGGACGCCGACCTCCAGCACCCGCCCGAGCTGATCGAGCGCATGGTCCGGCTGCGCGAGCAGGGCCACGACCAGGTCATCGCCCGGCGCACCCGCACCGGCGACCGCCTCACCCGTACCCTCACCGCCCGCCTGTACTACCGGCTCGTCAACCGCCTGGTCGACGTTGAACTGGTCGACGGCGTGGGCGACTTCCGCCTGATGTCGCGCCGTGTGGTGGACGCGGTGCTGGCCCTCACCGAGTACAACCGCTTCTCCAAGGGCCTGTTCGCCTGGGTCGGCTTCCCGAGCACCACCTTCGAGTACGAGAACGCGACGCGCGAGGCGGGCCGCAGTTCCTGGAACCTGCGCAGCCTGCTCAACTACGGCCTCGACGGCCTGCTGTCCTTCAACAACCGGCCGCTGCGCGCCGCCCTCTGGCTCGGCACCGGCCTGCTGCTGTGCGCGGGCCTGTACACCGCCTGGATCGTGGGCGCCGCACTCGTCCACGGCGTCGACGCCCCCGGCTATGTGACCATCATCACCGCGGTCACCGCCCTCGCCGGCGTGCAGATGGTCATGCTGGGAGTCATCGGGGAGTACACCGGCCGCATCTACTACGAGGTGAAGGGGCGTCCGCACTTCCTCGTGAAGGCGACCAACGTGGAACGAACGAAAGACCTCATACCCTGATGCCGAGACAGACAGTGATCCCGAGACAGATCGTCACCTTCGCCGTGGTCGGTGTCGTCAACACGGCCGTGTACTACGGCCTCTATCTTCTGTTCCTGCACTGGCTTCCCTATCTCGGCGCGCACGTTCTGGCATTTCTGCTCAGCATGGTCGGATCCTTTTTCCTCAACGCGCGTTTCACCTACCGGACGCGGCCCACCTGGCGGAAATTCCTGCTGTTCCCGCTGACGAACATCACCAATTTCCTCGTCACCACCGCGGGTGTGTACGTGATCGTGGACGTCCTCCACGCCGGAAACCGCTTCGCCCCCCTGCTCGCCTCCGCGGCCGCGATCCCGGTGACCTTCGTCGTGTCCCGCCGCATCATGCTGCCCGGCGGAAGAGACGTCCGGGACCGGCCGCACATGCCCGCGTGACGTCGTAATCCGGTTGAGACGCCGGACCGAGGTACGCCAGGGTCCGCGGCATGGAGTTCTTCTGCCACCACCGCGACCGGCCCGGCTCCGAGGCACTGCGCGACGAACTGCTGGAGGAGCACTGGTCCTACATGGACCGGTACGCGAAGGAACTGATCGCGCGCGGCCCGACCTTCGCCGCCGACGGCGACACGCCCACGGGCAGCGTGCACATCGTCGACCTGCCCGATCCCGCCGCCGCCCGCGCGTTCGCCTTCGACGAGCCGAACCACCAGGCCGGCGTGTACCGGGACGTGCTGCTGCGCCGGTACCGCAACCTGCTGGGGCGCACCATGTGGGACTTCCCCGGTGGCCCGACCGGCGGCAACCGGTACCTGGTGCTCGGCCTCGGCGTCGAGCGGGCCGCCGAGCCCGCATTGCCGCCCGGCCGCGACGACCTGATCGCGTTCGGGCCGCTGCTGTCCGACGACGGTGCCACCTGGCTGGGTACGGCGGCACTGGTCCGGGCCCCGGACCCGGACGCCGCCCGTGCCGTCCTGGCCCCGGATGTGTACGCCGCCGTCGAGGTCCACGACTGGGAGCCCGGCGGGCGGCGGTGAGGAACCCGCGGGGCCGGGTCCGACCCGGGCCCGCGGCCGGCCGCGTCCGGTTGGCCCGTCCGGTGTACGCGGGCCGCCCGGCGGCGCGGGTTCGTCGAACCGCCCGCTGCCGCCGCCTAGCATGCTCACCGCTCAGGGGTTCCGGACAGGACGGGGTCGGCGACATGCCCTTCGCGGAGTCCGCCGGCTGCGGTGAGCCCGGCGCCCCCGGCCCGGCCCCGGCGGCCGCGCCGCGCTCCACGGCACCGCTGCTGGCCGTGTGCGCCGGATACTTCATGGTCATCCTGGACGTCACGATCATCAACGTGGCCGTGCCCGTGGTGGGCCGGCAACTGCACGCCTCGCTGACCGGCATCCAGTGGATCACGGACGGGTACACCATGGTCTTCGCCGGGTTCCTGATGACCGGGGGCGCGCTGGGCGACCGGCTGGGCAACCGGCGCGTCTTCTGCGCGGGCGTCGGGGTGTTCACGGTGGCCTCGGCGGCGTGCGCGTTCGCGCCGGGCGCCCCCTCCCTGGTCGCGGCCCGGCTGCTGGAGGGGCTCGGCGCGGCCCTGATCGTGCCCGGCTCCCTCGCCCTGCTCCAGGAGGCCTATCCGGTGCCGGCGGCTCGCTCACGCGCCTTCGGGCTCTGGGGATCGATGGCCGGCATCGCGGCCTCCGCCGGGCCGCTGCTGGGCGGGCTGCTGGTGTCCACGGTGGGCTGGCGCTGGGTCTTCCTGATCAACCTGCCGGTCGGCGTGGTCTGCCTGATGCTGACGTCACGGTTCGTCGCGCCCTCACCGCGGCACCCGGGCCGTGCCCTGGACTGGCCGGCGCAGTGCGCCGTGGTGGCGGCGGTGGCCCTGCTCACCGCCGCGCTGAACGAGGCGGGGCGGCGCGGCTGGAGCGACCCCGCCGTGCTCGCCGGTCTGGCCCTGGCCGTGCTCGCCGTCGCGGCGTTCGCGGTGCGCGAGCGGCTGGCCCGGTCTCCCGCCCTGCCGCTGGGGCTGCTGCGCTCCCGGGCGATGAGCGGCGGGGCCGTCGTCGGGCTGCTGTTCAACTTCGGCTTCTACGGCATGGTCTTCACCGCCAGCCTGTACTTCCAGCACCAGCGCGGCTTCAGCGCCCTCAGGACCGGGCTGGCCCTCTTCCCCGCGGTGGCGATGACGATGTTCGCCTCCGTGCTGTCCGGCCGGCTGACCCGCCGCACCGGCGACCGCCCGCTGGTGGTCTCCGGCATGCTCCTGGGCGCCCTGGGGCTGGCCGGCTGGGCCGCGGCCGGACCCGACCCCGCGTACCCGCTGCTGGTGGCCCCGATGATGGCCACCGGGTTCGGCACCTCCTTCGCACTCACCGGCTCGACCGCCACCGTGATGGGCGCCGCGCCCCCGGCCTACGCGGGCGCCGCCTCCGCCCTGTTCAACACCACCCGCCAGATCGGCAGCGCCACCGGTGTCGCCCTGGGCGGCAGCCTGCTGGCCACCGGCACCGACTACGGCACCGGACTGCGCACCTCCATGGCGGTCGGCGCCCTCGCCTACCTGTCCGCCGCGGCCCTCGCCTGGCGGTGCGTCCCGGCCAGGGCGGTCCCAGGAGGCCGGTGATCGTCCTGTGTGACACACGGAAGCCATTGCATAAACGTGCAGCGATACGTATAGTCATGCCATCCAGAGGAGGGTGGACATGGCGGTACGTGCGGCGGTGGCCGGAGCGAGCGGATACGCGGGCGGTGAGGTCCTGCGGCTGCTCCTCGCGCACCCCGAGGTCGAGATCGGTGCCCTGACCGGAAGCTCCAACGCCGGCCGGCGGCTCGGCGCGCTCCAGCCGCACCTGCTGCCGCTGGCCGACCGGGTGCTGGCCGAGACCACGCCGGAGAACCTCGCCGGGCACGACGTCGTCTTCCTGGCACTGCCCCACGGGCAGTCCGCCGCCGTCGCCGAGCGGCTCGGCCCGGACGTCCTCGTGGTCGACATGGGCGCCGACTTCCGGCTGGAGGACCCGGCCGACTGGGAGCGGTTCTACGGCTCCCCGCACGCCGGCACCTGGCCCTACGGCCTCCCCGAACTGCCGGGTGCCCGCGCCGCGCTGGAGGGGTCCAAGCGCATCGCGGTACCCGGTTGCTACCCGACCGCCGTCTCCCTCGCCCTGTACCCGGCCTACGCGGCCCACCTCGCCGAGCCCGAGGCGGTGGTCGTCGCCGCGTCCGGCACCTCCGGCGCGGGCAAGGCGCCCAAGCCGCACCTGCTCGGCAGCGAGGTCATGGGCTCCATGACGCCGTACGGCGTCGGCGGCGGTCACCGGCACACCCCCGAGATGATCCAGAACCTCAGCGGGGTGGCGGGGGAGCGGATCTCGGTCTCCTTCACCCCCACCCTCGCGCCGATGCCGCGCGGCATCCTCGCCACGTGCAGCGCCAGGGCCGTCGGCGGGGTCACGGCGGGGTCCGTCCGCGCCGCCTACGAGAAGGCCTACGCCGACGAGCCCTTCGTCCATCTGCTCCCCGAGGGGCAGTGGCCGGCCACGGCGTCCGTGTACGGCTCCAACGCGGTGCAGGTGCAGGTCGCGTACGACGCCGCCGCGGGCCGCGTCATCGCGATCAGCGCCATCGACAACCTGACCAAGGGCACCGCGGGCGGTGCCCTGCAGAGCATGAACATCGCCCTGGGTCTCCCCGAGACCACGGGACTTTCCACGATCGGAGTCGCACCGTGAGCGTCACGGCAGCCAAGGGATTCACGGCGGCCGGCATCGCCGCCGGGATCAAGGAGAACGGCAACCCGGACCTGGCCCTCGTGGTCAACGAGGGGCCCCGCCGTGCCGCCGCCGGCGTCTTCACCTCCAACCGCGTGAAGGCCGCCCCGGTGCTGTGGTCCGAGCAGGTCCTCAAGAGCGGCCAGGTGTCGGCCGTGGTGCTGAACTCCGGCGGAGCCAATGCCTGTACGGGCCCCAAGGGCTTCCAGGACACCCATGCCACCGCCGAGAAGGCGGCCGAGGTGCTCGGCCGGGGCGCCATCGAGGTCGCCGTCTGCTCCACCGGGCTCATCGGCGTGCCGCTTCCGATGGACAGGCTCCTGAGGGGAGTGGAGGCGGCCGCCGGCGCCCTGAGCGAGCACGGCGGCGAGAGGGCCGCCATCGCCATCAAGACCACCGACACCGTTCACAAGACGTCGGTGGTCACCAGGGAAGGCTGGACCGTCGGCGGCATGGCCAAGGGCGCGGGCATGCTCGCGCCGGGCCTCGCCACCATGCTGGTCGTCCTCACCACGGACGCCGACCTCGGCAGCGAGGTGCTGGACAAGGCCCTGCGCACCGCGACCCGGGTCACCTTCGACCGTGTCGACTCCGACGGCTGCATGTCCACCAACGACACCGTGCTGCTGCTCGCCTCCGGCTCCTCCGGCATCACCCCCGGGTACGACGAGTTCGCCGAGGCCGTCCGGCAGGTCTGCGACGACCTCGGCCGGCAGCTCATCGGCGACGCCGAGGGCGCGAGCAAGGACATCAAGATCGAGGTGGTGGGCGCCGCGACGGAGGACGACGCCGTCGAGGTCGGCCGCTCCATCGCCCGCAACAACCTCCTCAAGTGCGCCCTCCACGGCGAGGACCCCAACTGGGGCCGCGTCCTGTCCGCCATCGGCACCACGAAGGCCGCCTTCGAGCCCGACCGGCTGAACGTCGCCATCAACGGCGTCCGGGTCTGCGAGAACGGTTCCGTGGGCGAGGACCGCGAGCTGGTCGACATGCGCTACCGCGAGGTGCACATCGTCGCCGACCTCGCCGCCGGCGGCGAGACCGCGACCATCTGGACCAACGACCTGACCGCCGACTACGTCCACGAGAACAGCGCCTACTCCTCATGACCACGACGCGGAAACACACGGCACTGCCCAAGGCCCAGATCCTCATCGAGGCGCTGCCCTGGCTGACCCGGCACCACGGCAGGACCGTCGTCATCAAGTTCGGCGGCAACGCCATGGTGGACGAGGACCTGAAGGCCGCCTTCGCCCAGGACGTCGTCTTCCTGCGGCACGCCGGCCTCAAGCCGGTCGTGGTGCACGGCGGTGGTCCGCAGATCAGCGCCGCCCTCGACCGGCACGGCATCGTCAGCGAGTTCAAGGCCGGCCTCCGGGTCACCACCGAGGACGCCATGGACGTCGTACGGATGGTGCTCGCCGGGCAGGTGCAGCGCGAGCTGGTCGGCCTGCTCAACCAGCACGGCCCACTCGCCGTCGGCCTGACCGGCGAGGACGCCCACACCATCACCGCCACCAAGCACCAGCCCGAGATCGACGGCGAGCTGGTCGACATCGGGCGGGTCGGCGAGATCACCCAGATCGACACCGGCGCCATCGAGGCACTGCTCGCCGACGGCCGCATCCCGGTCGTGTCCTCGATCGCCAGGTCACAGGATGACGGACATGTCTACAACGTCAATGCTGATACGGCGGCTGCGGCACTCGCTGCGGCACTGGGGGCCGAGACCCTCATGGTCCTCACGGACGTCGAGGGCCTCTATGAGGACTGGCCGAACTCCGACGAGGTGATCAGCCGCCTCACCGCCTCCCAGCTGGAGAAGCTGCTGCCGGACCTGTCCGCCGGCATGGTCCCGAAGATGGAGGGCTGCCTGCACGCCGTGCGGGGCGGCGTGCGCACCGCCCGCGTCATCGACGGCCGGGTGCAGCACTCGATCCTGCTGGAGATCTTCACCGACGAGGGCATCGGCACGATGGTCGTGCCCGACGAGACGCAGGGGGAGCAGTCATGACGGGCAACCAGGAGCTGACCGCGCGGTGGCAGGGCGCACTCATGAACAACTACGGCACCCCGCGGCTGCCCCTCGTACGCGGTGCGGGCGCCCGGCTGTGGGACGCCGACGGCAAGGAGTACCTCGACTTCGTCGGCGGCATCGCGGTCAACGCGCTCGGTCACGCCCACCCGGCCGTGGTGGAGGCCGTCAGCCGGCAGATCGGCTCCCTCGGCCATGTCTCCAACCTGTTCGTCGCCGAGCCGCCGGTCGCCCTCGCCGAGCGCCTGCTGCAGCTCTTCGGCCGGGACGGCAAGGTCTACTTCTGCAACTCGGGGGCCGAGGCCAACGAGGGCGCCTTCAAGATCGGCCGGCTCACCGGGCGGACCCACATGGTCGCCACCCAGGGCGGCTTCCACGGACGGACGATGGGCGCCCTCGCGCTCACCGGCCAGCCCGGCAAGCAGGAGCCGTTCCTGCCGCTGCCCGGCGACGTCACCCACGTCCCGTACGGCGACGCGCAGGCGCTGGCCGCGGCGGTGACGGAGGAGACGGCCCTCGTCGTCATCGAGCCCATCCAGGGCGAGAACGGGGTCGTGGTGCCCCCGGCCGGCTACCTCAAGGCGGCCCGCGCCATCACCGCCGCCACCGGCGCCCTGCTGGTGCTGGACGAGGTGCAGACCGGCGTCGGCCGGACCGGCAACTGGTTCGAGTACCAGGCCCACGAAGGCGTCCTGCCGGACGTCGTCACGCTCGCCAAGGGGCTCGGCGGCGGGCTGCCGCTCGGCGCCACCGTGGCCTTCGGGCGCGCCGCCGAGCTGCTCCAGCCCGGTCAGCACGGCACCACCTTCGGCGGCAACCCGGTCGCCTGCGCCGCCGGACTCGCCGTCCTGGACACCATCGCGGACGAGGGACTGCTGGAGAACGTCAAGCGGCAGAGCGAGAGGCTGCGCGACGGAATCGAGGCGCTGGGCCACCCGTTGATCGATTATGTCCGGGGTGCGGGCCTGCTCCTGGGTATCGTGCTCACCGGGCCGCACGCGCCACAGGTGCAGCAGGCGGCCCAGGAGGCCGGGTTCCTGGTGAACGCGCCCGCTCCCGACGTCGTACGGCTCATGCCGCCGCTGAACCTGCGCGACGACGAGACGGGCGCCTTGCTGCGGGCACTGCCCGGCATCCTCGACGCAGCCGACGGGGACGGACGATCCGGGGAATGAGACGACGATGAGCCAGGCGCAGGACCACGAGCAGGCGGCGGGTGCCGGACCCGCCGTCCCGCAGACCCGCACCGCACGCCACCGCCGGATCGTGGACATCCTCAACCGGCAGCCGGTGCGGTCCCAGAGCCAGCTCGCGAAGCTGCTCGCCGACGACGGGCTGAGCGTCACGCAGGCGACGCTCTCCCGGGACCTCGACGAGCTGAACGCGGTGAAGATCCGCAACAACGACGGCGACCTGATCTACGCGGTGCCCAGCGAGGGCGGATTCCGCACCCCGCGCGCCCCGCTGGGGGAGTCGGCGAAGGAGGAGCGGATGCGGCGGCTCTCCCAGGAGCTGCTGATCTCCGCCGAGGCCTCCGCCAACCTCGTGGTGCTGCGCACCCCCCCGGGCGCGGCCCAGTTCCTCGCCTCCGCGATCGACCAGGCCGAGCTGCACGACATCCTCGGCACCATCGCGGGCGACGACACACTGCTGCTGATCAGCCGGAATCCGGACGGCGGGCAGGCCCTCGCGGACCATTTGCTGCGGCTGGCGCAGAACGGGCAGTGACCCGCGTGCGGGTCCCGGCCGACCGGCGGACAATGGCCGTGTGATCTTCCGGAGCCGGGGCGCAATCCCCAGGCGTCGGCCGACCGTATACAGAGGTGTGTCGGGTTACGGGACACCGGTGGACCGCCTTCCGGACGAGGCTCTGCTGTCCGGGCTGTCCACCGGTGACCAGGAACTCGCCGTCGCCTTCGTACGGAGGTTCCAGCACAGGGTCTTCGGTGTCGCTATGGCCGTCACCGGTGATCCGCAGCTCGCCGAGGACATCGCCCAGCAGACGTTCGAGCGCGCGTGGCGTCATGCGCAGATCTACGACTCGCGCCGCGGGTCGGTCACGACCTGGCTGACGACCATCGCGCACAACCTCGCCATCGACGCCGTCCGCGCCCGGAGGACGCAGGCGCTGGCGCCCGAGGACCTCGAGGCGCTCCTGGGCGTCGTCACCGAGACCCCCGAGCGGTGGGCGCTGGCCGACGAGGCCTC
Source organism: Streptomyces sp. NPDC058145 (assembly GCF_042884245.1). NCBI lineage: Bacteria > Bacillati > Actinomycetota > Actinomycetes > Kitasatosporales > Streptomycetaceae > Streptomyces > Streptomyces sp. NPDC058145. The sequence goes on from NZ_JBHVUH010000008.1 coordinate 218,586, forward strand.
GTCCCAGCTCCGGGCCGCTCTGGCGCGGCTGCCGCGGGAACAGGCGCGTGCCCTGGTGATGGCGGGTGTCTACGGAATGACGGCCCAGCAGATCGCCGACTGGGAGAAGATCCCGCTGGGCACCGCCAAGACGCGGATCAGGGCGGCCATGGGCAAACTGCGGACCACCCTCGCGGCTCCGAAGCGAGGCGACCATGTCCAGTGAGGTGACCTGCGGGAGACTGCGGGAGTTCGGCGCCGAGTTGGCGCTGGGCGTGCTCGACGGCCGCGAGCGCGCCGCGGCCGTGGCGCACCTGGACCGCTGCGCGGAGTGCCGCGAGTACGTCGAGCACCTGACCCTCCTGGGCGACCGGCTGATCGAGCTGCTGCCGGACCGCGAGCCGCCGCTCGGCTTCGAGACCCGGGTGGCGCGCGCCCTGACCCAGGACGCGACGGCGTACGAGCGGCGCCCGCGCACACGTGCGCCACTTCGTGCGGGGCTGCGCGGCCGCGCCCGGCGGGTCCGGCTCCGGTTCGCCTCGGTGGCGGTCGCGTTCGCCGTCGCCTTCGGGTTCGCCGGCTGGGGGATCGGCACCGCCATCGAGGAGGTCACGGCCTCGCCCGCGGCGCCCGCCGGGGCCGAGACCATGCTGGTCGGCGATCTGACCTCGGCCGGGTCGCGGCCCGCCGGCGAGGTCTACGCCCACCCCGGGAGCCCCGGCTGGGTGTTCATGTCCGTCGACCTGACGGGCCCCGGCACCGCGTACGACGGCAAGGTCACCTGTCTCCTGGAGCGCCCCGACGGCACGACGGTCCGGCTCGGCGAGTTCCCGATGCACGAGGGGCGCGGCGCCTGGGGCGTGGCGGCTTCCGTCGATGCCGCCGCGGTGTCGGGCGCCCGCCTGACCTCCCCGGACGGCACCGTCCTCGCCAAGGCCCCGCTGCAGACCGGCCAGGTCCGCACCGGAGAGGCTTGAACGAGGGCGCCCGTTCGGGTATCAGCCGCGGCGGCGCCGGGTGCTGGGCCGGACCGAACCGAGGGCGGCGGCCAGTTCGGTGAGCGTGGGCCGGGCCGGTGGTGCGGAGCGCAGGCAGGCGTCGACGGCGGCGGCGAGGGCGGCCGGCAGGCGCCGGCGGGAGGCGACCGGTGGGGCGCTCTCCTGCGACCGGGGGAACCGGTCGCCCGTTTCGGTGCACGGCTCGTGGTCGCCGGAGGGCAGCTCGCCGCAGGCGACCTCGAACAGGGTGATGCCTATGCCCCACACGTCGGCGGCGGCCGTGAGCGGTTCGCCGCGGGCCTGTTCCGGCGAGAGGTAGCAGCAGGTGCCGATCCCGGTGGGCGCGGGGCCGGGCGGCCGCGCGAGGCTCAGGTCCAGCACCTTCGTGTGCCCGCGCTCGACCACCACATTGGACGGCTTGATGTCCAGGTGCAGCAGGCCCTGCCGGTGCAGATAGTGCACCGCGGAGCACAGCTGGGTGCCGAGCAGCGCCACGTCGGTGGCGGCCGGCCGGCGCCGCAGCCGGTGCACGAGGTGGTCCAGCGTCTCGCCGGTCAGGGTCTCCAGGACGACCAGCGGTTCGGGCGCCTCGAAGGTCTCGTAGCCGCGCACCAGGTGCGGATGGGTGAAGCGGCTCAGCCACCTGCCCTCCCGCAGCAGCCGCTCGGCCGGTCCCTCCTCGCCCCGGTGGTCCGGACGCAGCGCCTTGACCACACAGCGGCAGGCCCGTTCCTCGCTCCAGGCGTCGTACACGTCGAGCCAGCCGGTGCGCGCCAGATGCGCCAGCACCTCGTAGCCCGGGGCCGGTACCGTGCCCGGCGCGAAGGGGGGTGCCTCGGCGGTGGAGACGGTCACGACAGCACCTGCCTTTCGGCCGGAGGCCCGGGCGCCGCGCTGAGCCGGTACTGGCGGGCGTACGCCCCGTCGCGCCCGACCAGTTCGTCGTGGGTGCCGTCCTCCACGACCCGGCCGTGGTCGAGCACCACGATGCGGGTGGCGTCGCGGACGGTCAGCAGGTTGTGGGAGATGACGATGGTCGTCCGTCCGGCCATGAGCCGGCGCAGCGGGTCCATGATCCGCCGCCCGGACCGGGCGTCGAGCCCGGTGGTCGGCTCGTCCAGCAGCAGTACCGGCGCGTCCCTGATCATGGCGCGGGCGATCGCCAGCCGCTGGCACTGTCCGCCGGACAGCGTCCGGCCGCGCTGACCGACCAGCGTGTCGTAGCCCTCCGGGAGCCGTTCGACGAACTCGTGGGCCTGCGCGGCGCGCGCCGCGTCGACGATGTCCGCCTCCGAGGCGTCCGGCCGGCCATAGGCGATGTTCTCCCGCACGGTGCCGTGGAAGACGAGGGTCTCCTGCAGCACCACCGACACGCTCTCGCGCACGTCGGCCAGCCGCAGCTCCCGCAGGTCGGTCCCGTCCAGGAGTACGGACCCCCGCTCGGGGTCGTAGAAGCGCAGCTGCAGTTTCGCGACCGTCGACTTGCCGGCCCCGCTGGCTCCCACCAGCGCCAGCGTCTCCCCGGGTGCCGCATGGAAGGACACCCCCGACAGGGCCCAGGACGAGGCGCCTGGGTAGCGGAACCAGACGGCGTCGAACTGCACGTCCCCGCGTGCCCGCCCGGTCCGCCTGGCCTGCGGCGCCTCGGCCACCTGAGGTCGCTGGTCCAGCAGTTCGATGATCCGTTCGGCGGAGGCGGAGGCCGCGTAGAAGGTGGTCCCGAGCTGGGACAGGCCGCGCACCGGGCTGTACAGCTTGCTGATCAGGGCGAGGAAGACCATCAGCCCGCCCAGTGTGAGCTGCCCCTGGGCCAGCTTCCAGGTACCGAGTCCCATCACCGCGAGGCCGCCGGACACCTCGATGAGCTCCACGATGGGGCGGTAGACGGCGCGGATCCGCGTCGAGGCCATCACCGCCCGGAACCTGCCGAGGTTCTCCCGGTGGAAGCGGTGCTCCTCCCAGCCCTGGCGGTTGTACGCCTGCACCAGCGCCACGTTGCCCAGCGACTCCTCGGCGATCGCGCTGAGCGAGCCGCTGCGCCGCCTGCGCTCGCGTGCCGCCTCCTTGCTCAGCCGGGAGAAGTGCCGGGCGGCGGCCCAGAACACCGGCACGATGACCAGGGCCAGCAGGGTCAGGTCCCAGGCCAGGGAGAACAGCAGGCCGAGGAAGACACCGAGGCGGACCACGTAGTACAGGGCGTCCGCCACCCCGGAGAGCAGGAACGTCTCGACCGCGTCGACGTCGCCGGTCACCCGGGACAGCACGTCCCCGAGCCGCCGGCGTTCGAAGAAGCCGAGCGACAACCCCTGGACGTGCCGGAAGACATCGCTGCGCAACGAGAGCAGGAAGCGTTCCCCGACCCAGGTCGAGGTCACGTCGTCGGCGAACGCGAGGACGCCGGAGCAGAAGATGAGTCCCAGGTAGGTCGGGGCGATCCACACGAACGGCCCCAGGTCCCGGGGGACCAGCACATCGTCGATGACGATCTTGAAGAGCCAGATCTCCGCCGCGTCGACGGCGGGACCGACCAGGCTGAAGACGACGATGGGGATCAGCCAGCGGCGGCCACCCCGGGTGTATGGCCAGAATCTCCGGAAGACCTCGCGCGGGGGCACCGGGGGCGCGGCCGCGACCACGGCGTCCGAGGACTCGCCGAGCGACAGCAGACGCCGCAGGACCTTCGCCATGTCACGCAATCCTCAGGGACCGGCGGAGCGGACCGGGTCCGTCTGGATCCGGTCCGCTCAGCCCGCAGGTGGTGATCAGTAACCGCCGTGGCCGCCGTGGCCGCCGTGACCGTGGCCGTGGCCGCCGCTGTTGCCGTGGCGGTTGCCGTGGTTGTGGCCTCCGAAGCTGTTGTTACCGCGACCGTCGTTGTTGTGCCCGAATCCCGACCCGTCGCCGTGTCCCGAGCCGTCGCCGTGGTCCCGGCGGTTGGCAGGCATCAGGCTGCTGAAGATGGACATATTCGTTCCTCCTGAAACTTGCTCCACTCTGGATACGTCCCGAGGCGGAAGATAGATGGCGTTTCAGTCGAAAAGGTCGAAACTTCTTCAATCCTGTTCAGCCCAGCCGGGTCGCCAACCCCCCGGTGCACCGCACCTCGTCCCCCGCCGTGATGAGCAGCGCCTCGATGTCCGGCAGCGACTCCAGCCACGCCAGACCCGCCCGCGACCCCATCGCGAACGCGGCCGTGGCCCAGCAGTCCACCCAGGTCAACCGCGGCCCCACCACCGTCACCGAGACCAGGTCGGTGACCGCCGGGCGGCACGTGCGCGGATCCACGATGTGCGCGCCCCGCTCCGCCGTACCGGACGTGGCCACGGACAGCTCGTCCACGCCCGCCGCCGAGACCACCGCGGCCAGCCCACCCGGCCGGAGCGGGTCGGCCACTCCCACCCGCCACGGCCGCTGCGGCTCCGGCGCGCCCAGCATCTGGACGTCGCCGCCGCCGTTCACGCTGACCCCGCACACCCCGTCCACCGCCGCGAGCAGCCGGGCGGCCCGTTCCGCCGCCCAGCCCTTCACGATCCCGGTCGGGTCCAGTTCGCCCTGGTACCGGGGGCTGAACCAGCCCTCGCTGACCCGCTCCGCCTCGGCCGCCAGCTCCAGCACCTCGGCCATCTCGGGCGCGCACCGCGCCACGGTCAGCTCGCCCCGGGCCAGCCGGGACAGCTCGCTGTCCTCGCGGTAGGTGGAGAACAGGGCGTCGGCCCGGTGCAGTGCCGCGACCGCCCCGGCCAGCGCCTCGCGTACCGCCTCGGGCCGGCCGCCGCGGACGTCGAAGGAGAAGACGGTCCCCATGACCTCCTCCGCGTGCCGCACCACGGCGGGGGCGTCGGCCGGTTCGGTCATCGGGTCAGCCACCGGCCTGGTCGAGCGCCGACTGCAGCGACTGCTTGTAGCCGGTGCTCGTGTACGTGGCCCCGGACACCGCGTCGATGCCGGCGTTCCCGGCGGCCACGGCCTCCTGGTTGAGCTTGGGTACGGCGAGCGCGGTCTTCTGGTCGCTGACCCCGCCCTTGGGCGCCTGCACCGCCTGCGCCTGGGTGATCCTGCCCCCGCTGACCGTGATCCTGACCTGAACCGGGCCGTACTGCGTCTGCGCGACCCGGCCGGTGACGGTCCGGGCCTGCGCGGACCCCGAGGCACCCGAGGAACCGGAACCCGAACCCGAGCGGGAACCCGAGCCGGACCCGGAACCCGAGCCGGCACCGCCCCTGGACGACGACGCCTTCACCTTGTCCAGCGCCGACTGCAGCGACTTCTTGTACCCCGCGCTCGTGTACGTCGCCCCGGACACCGCGTCGATGTCGGCGTTCCCGGCGGCCACGGCCTCCTGGTTGAGCTTGGGTACGGCGAGGGCGGTCTTCTGGTCGCTGACCCCGCCCTTGGGCGCCTGCACCGCCTCCGCCTTGGTGATCTTCCCGTCCGCGACGGTCAACCGCACCTGCACGGCCCCGTACTGGGTCTGCGCCGCGTCACCGGTGACGGTGCCCGCCGCCGCGCCGCCGCCCTGCGGCGCCTGCTGCGCGGCCGCGCCCGCCTGCGAGGCCGCGCCGGCCGCCGGCGCCGCGGCCGGGTCCGACGCGGGCTTCAGCGACAGCAGCAGCACGACTCCGGACACGGTGGCCGCGGTGGCCAGCACGACGCGCCGAATGGGGTGGCTCTTCCTCATCGCTTCGCAGCTCCCGCTCACATCTCGAACGACTCGTGGTGGATACGGCGCGCGGGGACTCCCGCGCCGCGCAGTGCCTCGTACACGGACTGCGCGAACCCGGGCGGCCCGCACATGAAGACGTCGTGGTGGTCGACGTCCGGGATCTTCCGCTGGAGGTTCTCCGCGGAGATGTCCGGCCGCTCACCGTCCGGGCTGTTGACCGCGTACATCAGGCGGGCGCCCCGTTCCTCGGCGATCGCGGCCAACTCGTCCCACAGTGCCAGGTCCTGGGTGGTGTTGGCCCGGTAGAGCAGGGTGATGTCACCGGCCGCCCCGGGCAGCGTCTCGAACAGCGCCCGCATCGGCGTGATGCCGACCCCGCCCGCCACCAGCAACACCTTGCCCCGGCTGCGCCGCTGCGCGGTGAGCGCCCCGTACGGGCCCTCCGCCCACACCCGGGTGCCGGGCACCAGCTCGCGCAGCCGGGAGCTGTGGTCGCCGATCGCCTTCACCGTGATCCGCAGCATGTCGGGCCGGGGCGCCGCCGACAGCGAGTACGGGTGCGAGCTGAACCGCATCCCGGGGGCCAGGAACCGCCAGCGGAAGAACTGCCCCGCCTCCGCGCCCATCCGGTGCAGCCTCCGCCCGCCGATCAGCACCGACACGATGCCCGGCGTCTCCTCGATCACCGCCTCCACGCGCATCCGGTGACGGACGTTGAGCCGGACCGGGGTGAGGATCCGGTACCAGAGCACCAGCGCCGTGACGGCGCCGTACAGCCCGTACCAGAAGGTCTTGGCGACCGGCTCGACCGCGAAGTCGTTGCCGGTGCTGATCTGGTGCCAGAACGTCAGGAACACCGCCGCGTACGTCAGCAGATGCACGTGGTACCAGGCGTCGTACGGCAGCCGGCGGCGGATCCCGCCCACCGAGCTGACCCCGATCAGCACGAACAGACCCGTGCCGATGGCGGCCTTGCCCATGTCCGGCAGCTGGTTGACGGAGTCTACGGTCTGCTGGACCACGTCGCCGAGCGATCTGCCCGCCTGCAGCGCGTACCCCCACATGGTGAGGAAGACGTGCGCGACGATCAGGCAGAGCGTGTAACGGCCGCTCATCGCGTGCCAGCGGGCCACCCGGTCGGAGCCGACCCGCCGCTCCAGCGCCGGTACGCGCGCCATCTGGAGCACGACGAGCGCCATCAGATAGCCGGCCAGCAGACCGGTGATCCGGCCCGCGTTCAGGACCCTGCCGTTGTTGTCCGCGATGGCCGGGGTGTTGTGCCACCAGAGCCACAGCACGGCCGCCGCGCCCGCCCAGACCGCGATCAGCAGCGGAACGGCCGGGGAGCGGCGCGGGCGGATGCGGCGCATCGTCTGGCGGCGGGCGGCACGTCCGCCTGCGAGCGTGGTGGTCACGGTTCCTCCGTGGGGACTTGACCCTTGGCCCAGAGATACGTGCCGGGCGCGCCGAGTGTTCAGAGCCCCGCCGAGTCCAGCGCGGACTGCAGCGACTGGCGGTAACCGTCGCTGGTGTACGTGGCTCCCGAGACCGAGTCGATCTGCGCGCTCTGCGCGTTCAGCGCCTCGCGCCGCAACTGGGGGACGGCGTAACTGTTGATCTCCTGGTCGCGAGGGTTCTCCGTCGGGTAGGCGACCGCGGTGACGTCGGTGAGCTTGCCGCTCTTGATCGTCACCCGCACCTGGACGGGGCCCCAGCGGGTCTGGACGGAGTCACCGGTGACCGTTCTGGTCCCGGTGGAGGGCGCCTTCGTCGTCCCCGGGGAGGCACTGGAACTGCTGCTCGTCGGCGCCGGCGCGGGGGTGCCGGCGGCGAGCGCCGGGCCCGCGTGCGGCTTCAGCGACAGCAGCAGCACCATCCCGGAGACGGTGGCCGCGCTCGCCAGCACGATGCGGCGGAAGGGGCGGTTCTTGTTCAACGCGTGCACGGAAGCAGCCTCACAGCTCGAACGACTCGTGGTGGATACGGCGGTCCGGCACCCGGGCCGCCCGCAGCGCCCGGTACACGTCCTGCGCGAAGCCGTGCGGGCCGCATATGTAGACGTCGTGCCCGGCCAGGTCCGGGAACGTCGACCGCAGCGACTCGGCCGTGATGTTCGGGCGCTGCCCGTGCGGCCCGTTGAGCGCGTACAGCACCCGGGCACCGCGCCAGCGGGCGATCGCCTCCAGCTCGCCGCCCAGTGCCAGGTCCTCGGCACCGCGGGCCCGGTACAGCAGGGTGACCTCGCCGGGCAGCGTCTCGAACAGCGCCCGCAGCGGGGTGATGCCGACGCCGGCGGCGATCAGCAGGGAGCGGTGCGAGGTGGCCCGGTCGGCGGTCAGGGAGCCGTACGGGCCCTCCGCCCAAACCCGGGTGCCCGGCCGCAGCAGCGGCACGGCCGCGCTGTGGTCGCCGAGCGCCTTGACCGTGATCCGCAGCAGGTCCGGGCGCGGCGGCGCCGACAGCGAGTACGGCGTGGACGTCCAGCCCATGCCCTCGCCCAGGAACCGCCAGCGGAAGAACTGCCCCGGCCGCGCACCCAGTTCGTCCAGGTACCGGCCCCGCACGACGACCGAGTACACGCCCGGCGCCTCCTGGTGCACCGAGTCCACCCGCAGCCGGTGCCGCCGGTTGAGCCGCACGGGCGCGAGGAGCCGGAACCACACCACCAGGGCCGCCACCCCGAGGTACAGCGCGTACCAGAGAGCGGTGGCCACCGGCCTGCCGTTGAACTGGTCGCCCAGCGTCAGCTGGTGGAAGAAGGCCAGGAACACGGCCGCGTACGTCAGCAGATGGACGTAGTACCAGAACTCGTAACTCGTGCGGCGTCGCGCGGCCCGTGCCGAGGTGATGCCGACCGCGAGGAGGATCACCGTGCCGGCGGTCGCCTTCAGCATGTCCGGGTAGTCCAGGACCACCGTCACCGTCTCGTGCCACAGCGAGGCCCGGTCCTGCGCCGCGTACCCGGCGAGGATGAACCCCACGTGCGCGAGCAGCAGGCAGATCGTGTAGCGGCCGGCCATCGCGTGCCAGCGCGCCACCCGGTCCGAGCCGATCCGCACCTCCAGCAGCGGCACCCGGGCCATCAGCCCGACCAGCACCGCGCAGGCGTACCCGCACAGCAGTCCGGCGATCCGCCCGGCCCCGGTCAGCCAGCCGGCCGTGCCGACCACGGACCCGGTACCGGTCCACCACAGGGCGACCACGCCCGCGGCCCCCGCCCACAGCACGGCCAGCACGGGCCCCGCGGGGGAGCGCCGAGCGGTCCGGGGCCTGGATGGCGCCGCCCGTCCCATTTCCACGGTGGTCATCGAGTGCCGTCCCTTCGGTCGTCGTGCCAGGCCACTGTGCGTGGACAAGCTCTGAGGAAGCTCTGAGCGGCCCGGGATCCGGCCGACTCAGAGCAAACTCACAGCTCCCCCGGAGGCCCGCCGGGCGCCGTACGCGCGATGCTGGTAGACGCCATGAACACCACTCGCTCCGGCCGCCCCGCCCTCACCCGACCCGACGGCACCCCGCTGCGCGTCCTCGTCGTCGACGACGATCCCGACCTCGCGGAGGTGCTGACCGGTGCCCTGCGCTACGAGGGCTGGGAGGTGCGCGCGGCCGGCGACGGGGCCTCGGCGGTCAGTGCCGCGCGCGAGCTGCTGCCCGACGCCGTCGTCCTCGACGTGATGCTGCCCGACACCGACGGCTTCGCCGTGCTGCGGCGTCTGCACGAGGTCAAGCCCGAGGTCTGCGTGCTGTTCCTCACCGCCCGCGACGCGGTCGAGGACCGCATCGCCGGCATCACCGCGGGCGGCGACGACTACGTCACCAAGCCCTTCAGCCTCGAGGAGGTCGTCGCCCGGCTGCGCGGCCTGCTGCGCCGGGCCGGCATGGCCCGCCAGCTGGAGGACGGGCCCCGGCTGGTCGTGGGCGACCTGGTCATGGACGAGGAGGCCCGCGAGGTGACCCGGTCCGGGGAGCTGATCGAACTCTCCCCGACCGAGTTCGAGCTGCTGCGCTTCCTCATGCGCAACCCGCGCCGGGTGCTCAGCAAGGCCCAGATCCTCGACCGGGTCTGGTCCTACGACTTCGGCGGCCGGGCCCATGTGGTCGAGCTGTACATCTCCTACCTGCGCAAGAAGGTGGACGCGAGCCGCGAACCCATGATCCACACGGTGCGCGGGGCGGGCTACGTGCTGAAGCCGGTGACCCGGTGAGGGCCGTACGCCGTCTGCCCCGCCCCCGCACGTTGCGCGCCCGGCTCACCGTCGGCCTCGTGGTCCTGCTCGCGGTGAGCTGCGCGGCCGTGGGACTCGCCGCGGTCGTCGAGCTGAACGGCTTCCTGACCCAGCGCCTGGACGAACAGCTCGTCCAGGTCGGCACGCGGTTCCCGGAGAGCATGGAGCACAACGCGCCGCTCCCGGACCACGACGGCGACGAGCACGGCGACACCCGCCGTCAGGCCACCGGAACCTTCGGCGCCCGCCTGCTGGACGGCAAGGTCACCAACAAGGGCCTCATCCGCTCCGGCGACCCGTCCGCCGACCTGAACGTCGACCTGACGGCCGAAGACCAGCAGCGGCTCGCCCGGGTACCGGCCGACGGCCGCCCCCACACCGTCGAGCTGTCCGCCCTGCACGACTACCGGGTCATCGCCTCCTCGGGCCGGGACGGGGACGTCCTGATCGTCGGCCTCCCGCTGGAGCCCGTCGAGGCCACCGTCCACCGCCTGGAACGGGTGGCGGGCATCGTCTTCGGCCTCGCCCTCGTGATCACCGGCGTGGCCGGGGCGCTCTGGGTCCGCTGGTCGCTGCGCCCGCTCAGCCGGGTCGCGGCCACCGCCACCCGGGTCAGCGAGCTCCCGCTCGCCAGCGGTGAGGTCGCCCTGCCGCCCCGCGCCCCGGTGTCCGACCCGCGCAGCGAGGTGGGTCGGGTGGCGGCCGCCTTCGACCGCATGCTGGGCCATGTCGAGGGTGCCCTGACCAAACGGCACGCCAGCGAGGAGCGGCTGCGCCGCTTCGCCGCCGACGCCAGCCACGAGCTGCGCACCCCGGTCGCCTCGGTCCGCGGCCACGCCGAGCTGGCCCTGCTGCACCCCGGCCCGGTGCCGGTGGAGGTGAGCCGGGCCCTGGAGCGCATCGCCGCCGAGTCCTCCCGCATGGGCGAGATGGTCGACGACCTGCTTCTGCTGGCCCGCCTCGACGCCGGCCGCCCGCTGGAGCGCCGCCCGGTCGACCTGACCCGGCTGGTGCTGGACGCGGTGACGGACGCCCGGGCCGCGGGCCCCGGCCACCGCTGGACGCTGGACCTGCCCGAGGAACCGGTGACGGTGACGGGCGATGCCCACCGGCTTCACCAGGTGCTGGCCAACCTGCTGGCCAACGCCCGGCTGCACACCCCCGAGGGCACCGAGGTGACGGTGACCCTGACGGCCGGGGGCGGCACGGCCCGCCTCGCCGTCCACGACGACGGCCCCGGCGTCCCCGAGGACGTACAGCCGGGTGTCTTTGAACGCTTCACCCGCGCAGAGCACCGCCGCCGCGCGGACGCCTCCGGCGGCGGCGCGGGGCTCGGGCTGTCGATCGTGGCGGCCGTGGTGGAGGCGCACGGAGGGAGCGTGGAACTGGAGAGCGGGCCGGGATCGACGACCTTCACGGTGCTCCTCAGTACCGCGTGACGGCCGTGGCGCCGTCCGCCGTCCCGATCGCGACGTGCGGCTTGCGCGCCGGATCCGCCCAGCTCAGGATCTTCCGCATCGCGTCCTCGGGCACGGACACACAACCCGCCGTCGCGGCCTTGCCGTTCACGTGCAGGAAGATCCCGGCGCCGCGCCCGCGCACGGGCCGGTCGTAGTTGAAGCCGATGACGAGCGCGTACCCGTACTGGGGGTCGTAGGAGCCCAGTTTCTCGGACTGCGAGGCACGGCAGTCGGCCGGCAGCGGCTCGGTCCAGCGGTTGTACGACGTGGAGTCGTTGTCCTGGCACCACCAGGAAGCGGCCGTCACCGGCCGGTACTCGACGCGGGTCCCGGCCGGGGCGGCCTTGATGCCGAAGCCGAACGGGATGCCGTACAGCCCGGTCGGCGTGGTGTTCGTGCCCTGCTCGCGCGCCCCTCCCTCCACCAGCCCGTTCGCCCCGAACCGGGCGGGCGCGGAGCCGGCCTCCACCCACTGCCCGTCCCGCAGGTCCCACCAGGTCACCGTCCCCGACGTCGAGCCGGTGACCGGTGCCGACGCGGTGATCAGCTGGGTGCCGCCGCCGGTGTCCGCCATCCGCGCGGGCAACGGCTCCGTGCCGTGGCCGGGGGAGAGACCGAGCACGCAGACGGACGCGGACACGAGGGCGAGGACGACACCGGGGCGCATGGCTCAGACGCTAGACGGGGGGAGCGGCAACGGCAGCCCGGGTAGGCCGTCCAGGCTCGTCGCCACGTGCTCCTTCTTGGTGAAGTACGCGCTCAGCGAGGCGTTGTCCTCCCGCGCGAACCGCTTCCCGTGCAGGTCGCGGTCCTCCTCGTACGCCATGCGGGGGACGGCGTAGCCGCAGGTGTCGCGGATCAGCTCGGCGCGCACGACGACGATCGCGCGCAGTCCGTGGGCGCTCGGGTCGATGTCCGGGAAGCGGGCGAGCAGCCCGGCGAAGCGCGGGTCGTCGCGGAAGACCGGCTCGCCCCGGCCGTGGACCCGGACGATGTTCGGCGGGCCCTGGAAGGCGCACCACATGAGGGTGATGCGGCCGTTCTCCCGCAGATGCGCGATCGTCTCCGCGTTGGAACCGGCGAAGTCGAGGTAGGCCACGGTGAGTTCGTCCAGCACCGCGAACGAGCCGCGCAGTCCCTTGGGCGAGAGGTTGATCGTGCCGTCGCCGGAGAGGGGAGCGGTGGCCGTGAAGAAGAGGGGCTGCTCCTCGATGAACGTCCGGAGTCTGCCGTCTATGCGCTCATAGGTCTTTCCCATGTCGGACGATTATCGACGCGACTCCTTCGTCTGTCTGACCAATGGTCGTTCGGAGTACGGGTTTCGCCCCACCGCGGCCACCCCGGCCGGCGTCTGCGGGGTGGCCGCGGCCGCCTGTCACCTCACTTCGTGAGCGTGCAGGCCGCGAGGGTGCCGAGGCTGGTGGGCTTGGTGGAGGCGCGCCCGAGGGGGATGGCGATGCGGTCGACGGCGGAGGCGCGCTCGTCCTTGAGGGTCCGAGGATGGCGTTGTCGACGAAGTCGGCGCCCGCGTTCGGAGGGGATTACGGGGAAGCGGTTTCATCCGTTCAACAGGATGTCAGGACTCCCCGGAACCTCCGGCTCGCCGGAGCGGCGATTGACGAATCATGCGGAGTTCTGCATACTCATGCATATCAGCGAATGCACTGTGAGGAGAAACCCGTGACCGAGCGCGTCGTACTCGCCTACTCAGGCGGTCTGGACACCTCCGTCGCCATCGGCTGGATCGCCGAGGAGACGGGCGCCGAGGTCATCGCCGTTGCGGTCGACGTCGGCCAGGGCGGCGAGGACCTGGACGTCATCCGCAAGCGCGCCCTCGCGTGCGGTGCCGTCGAGGCCGAGGTCGCCGACGCCAAGGACGAGTTCGCCGACGAGTACTGCCTCCCGGCGATCAAGGCCAACGCCCTCTACATGGACCGCTACCCGCTGGTCTCCGCCCTGTCCCGGCCGACGATCGTCAAGCACCTGGTCGCCGCCGCCAAGAAGCACGGCGCCACCACGGTCGCCCACGGCTGCACCGGCAAGGGCAACGACCAGGTCCGCTTCGAGGCCGGCATCGTCGCCCTCGCCCCCGACCTGAAGTGCATCGCCCCGGTCCGCGACTACGCGATGACCCGGGACAAGGCGATCGCCTTCTGCGAGGCCAAGCAGCTCCCGATCGCCACCACCAAGAAGTCCCCGTACTCCATCGACCAGAACGTCTTCGGGCGCGCCGTCGAGACGGGCTTCCTGGAGGACATCTGGAACGCCCCGATCGAGGACATCTACGAGTACACCTCCAACCCGGCCGTCCAGCGTGAGGCGGACGAGGTGGTCATCACCTTCAAGGAAGGCGTCCCGGTCGCCGTCGACGGCAAGCCCGTCAGCGTGCTGCAGGCCATCCAGCAGCTCAACGAGCGGGCCGGCGCCCAGGGCATCGGCCGGATCGACATGGTCGAGGACCGCCTGGTCGGCATCAAGTCCCGCGAGGTGTACGAGGCGCCCGGCGCGATCGCCCTGATCACCGCCCACCAGGAGCTGGAGAACGTCACCGTCGAGCGCGAGCTGGCCCGCTACAAGCGGCAGGTCGAGCAGCGCTGGGGCGAGCTGGTCTACGACGGCCAGTGGTTCTCCCCGCTCAAGCGCGCCCTGGAAGGCTTCATCAACGAGGCCAACCAGCACGTCTCCGGCGACATCCGGATGACCCTGCACGGCGGCCGCGCCGTCGTCACCGGCCGGCGCTCGGAGTCGTCGCTGTACGACTTCAACCTCGCCACCTACGACACCGGCGACACCTTCGACCAGGCCGCGGCCAAGGGCTTCATCGACATCTACAGCCTGTCGTCGAAGATCGCCGCGCGGCGTGATCTGGCAGGCGGAGCCTGACGTGGACCTGGCCTGAGCCAGGGCGGGGGACCCCGTACGGGTCACCTCGCGACGGCCGCCTGACAGCCGCCTCCTCGCCTGCAAGGGTGAGGGGGCGGTCGCACAGAGACGACTTCCGAGGAGCAACGCAAGTGAGCAGCAACAGCGGTGACGTACGGCTCTGGGGCGGCCGTTTCGCCGACGGTCCCGCCGAGGCCCTGGCGAAGCTGTCCGCGTCCGTCCACTTCGACTGGCGGCTCGCGCCCTACGACATCGCCGGCTCCCGCGCCCACGCGCGCGTCCTGCACAAGGCGGGGCTCCTCACCGAGGACGAGCTGACGCGCATGATCGGCGGCCTGGACCGGTTGGAGGCGGACGTGACGGACGGCTCCTTCGTCGGCACCATCGCCGACGAGGACGTCCACACCGCCCTGGAGCGCGGCCTGCTGGAGCGCCTCGGCCCCGACCTCGGCGGCAAGCTGCGCGCCGGCCGGTCCAGGAACGACCAGGTCGCGACGCTCTTCCGGATGTACCTGCGGGACCACGCCCGGATCATCGGCGGCCTGATCGCCGAACTCCAGGACGCGCTGATCGGCCTCGCCGAGGCCCACCCGGACGTGGCGATGCCCGGCCGCACCCACCTCCAGCACGCCCAGCCGGTGCTCTTCGCCCACCACGTGCTCGCCCATGTGCAGTCCCTGTCCCGGGACGCCGAGCGGCTGCGCCAGTGGGACGAGCGCACGGCCGTCTCGCCGTACGGCTCCGGCGCCCTGGCGGGCTCCTCGCTGGGCCTGGACCCGGAGGCGGTGGCGAAGGACCTCGGCTTCGAGCACGGCAGCGCCGGCAACTCGATCGACGGCACGGCCTCCCGCGACTTCGTGGCGGAGTTCGCCTTCGTCACCGCGATGATCGGGGTCAACCTGTCCCGGATCGCCGAGGAGATCATCATCTGGAACACGAAGGAGTTCTCCTTCGTGACCCTGCACGACGCGTTCTCCACCGGCTCGTCGATCATGCCGCAGAAGAAGAACCCGGACATCGCCGAGCTGGCGCGCGGCAAGTCCGGCCGGCTGATCGGCAACCTGACGGGTCTCATGGCGACACTGAAGGCTCTGCCGCTCGCCTACAACCGCGACCTCCAGGAGGACAAGGAGCCGGTCTTCGACTCCTGCGACCAGCTCGAGGTCCTGCTCCCGGCCTTCACCGGCATGATGGCCACCCTCACGGTCAACCGCGAGCGCATGGAGGAGCTGGCCCCGGCCGGCTTCTCGCTCGCCACCGACATCGCCGAGTGGCTGGTGAAGCAGGGCGTGCCGTTCCGCGTGGCCCACGAGGTCGCGGGGGAGTGCGTGAAGGTCGCCGAGGCCGAGGGCAAGGAGCTGGACGAGCTCACGGACGAGCAGTTCGCGAAGATCTCCGTCCACCTCACCCCGGAGGTCCGTTCGGTCCTCGACGTCCCCGGCGCCCTCGCCTCCCGCAGCGGCCGCGGCGGTACGGCGCCCAGCGCGGTCGCCGTCCAGCTTGCCGAGGTCAAGGCGGACGTCGCGGCACAGCACGCGTGGGCCACGGCGCCCCGCAAGGCGCACGGGGAACCGCGCCACGAGTCGTAGGGCACCCGCCCTCGCCAAAGCAGCGATCCGACCGAGTTGTTGGGCGGACCCGGAGGTCATCGCGGGTTACGTTGGTCGTCAAAGCCGTACCGGAGCCGACCGAACGGAGCCTGCGATGCCTTTCGCCCGCCTCGCGACAGCGACCACGCCGACGAGCCACATCGGCCTCGGCCTGGCCGCGGTGGGCCGCCCCGGCTACATCAACCTCGGCCGCGACCAGGACCTCGGAGAGAACCGCAGCGCCGAGGCACTGCGCGAGCGCACCCACGAACTCCTCGACGCCGCCTACGCGCAGGGCGTGCGCTATTTCGACGTGGCCCGCTCCTACGGCCGCTCCGAGGAGTTCCTCGCCGGCTGGCTGGCCGCCCGCCCGGACATCGGCGATGTGGTCGTCGGCAGCAAGTGGGGCTACACCTACACCGCCGACTGGTCCACCGACGCCGAACGGCACGAGGTGAAGGACCACGGCCTGGCGACCTACGAGCGGCAGCGCGCCGAGACCGACGAACTGCTCGGCGACCGGCTCGACCTCTACCAGATCCACTCGGTGACCCCGGACAGCCCGGCCCTCACCGACAAGGAACTCCACGCCAGGCTCGCCGAGGCCGCCGCCGGCGGACTCACCGTCGGCTTCTCCACCAGCGGACCCGCCCAGGCCGACGCCATCCGCGCCGCGCTCGAGGTGAGGGTCGAGGGCGAGCCCCTCTTCCGCACCGTCCAGTCGACGTACAACGCCCTCGAGACCTCGGCCGGGCCCGCGCTGGCCGAGGCGCACGACGCTGGGCTGACCGTGATCGTCAAGGAGGGCATGGCCAACGGCCGGCTCGCCGCGCCGCACGCCCCGGACATGCTGAAGGCGGTGGCAGGGGAGACCGGCCTCGGCTGCGACGCCGTGGCCCTCGCCCTGATCCTGCGACAGCCCTGGGCCGGGGTCATCCTCTCGGGCGCCGCGACGCTCAACCAGCTCGCCTCCAACCTGCACGCGGCCGTCGTGGACCTCGACATGGACCAGCTCACCCGGCTCGCCACGCTCGTGGAGGACCGGCACGCCTACTGGGAGCGGCGCGGACAGCTGCCCTGGCACTGACGGGCACCCGCTCCGAACCAGCTCCGACCAGCGGTCATGAGTCACGCATGCCTAAGATGAGACATCAGTGTCTCATCTGGGCTATCCTTGTCTCATGGCCCTGGATCGTGACCTCGTGCTGCGCAGCGCAGCCGCCCTGCTGACCCGCAAGTCCACCGCGACCATGGACGAGGTGGCCAAGGCCGCCGGGATCAGCCGGGCCACCCTGCACCGCCACTTCGCGGGACGCGACGCCCTCGTCCGGGCCCTGGAGGCGCTCGGCATCGCGGAGTGCGAGGCCGCCCTGGACGCGGCCCGCCTGGACGAGGGCCCGGCGGGCGAGGCGGTCCGCCGTCTGGTCCGCGCCATCGAACCCGCGGCCGGCCTGCTCGCCTTCCTCTACACCGAGAACCAGTTGTTCGAGGGCGAGGAGCAGAACCAGGGCTGGACCCGCCTCGACGAGCGCCTCACGGGCCTGTTCCGGCGCGGCCAGGAGAGCGGCGAGTTCCGCATCGACCTCACCCCTGCCTGGCTCACCGAGGCGCTGTACGGCCTGCTGGCGTCCGGCGCCTGGGCGGTCGCGGAGGGCCGGGTGGCCGGCAAGGACTTCAGCCACATGGTCGGCGAGCTGCTGCTCGGCGGCGCACGACGTGCGAACGCACCGCGAAGAGAGGAATCATGACCAGCACCCTGCAGCCGGCCGCCACGACCGGGGCGGTGAGGCGCCCGGACCGCTGGCTCGCGCTCTCGGTCCTCGTCCTGGCCGTGCTGCTGGTGGCCGTCGACGCCACCGTCCTCGGCCTCGCCACCCCCTACATCAGCGAGGACCTGCGCCCCTCCGGCACCCAGTTGCTGTGGATCGGCGACGTCTACTCCTTCGTCATCGCCGGGCTGCTGGTCTCCATGGGCAGCCTCGGTGACCGCATCGGCCGCAAGCGCATCCTGCTCGTCGGCGCCACGGCGTTCGGCGCGATCTCCGTCCTGAACGCCTACGCGACCACACCCGAACTGATGATCCTGGCGCGGGCGCTGCTCGGCGTCGCGGGCGCCACCCTGATGCCCGCCACCCTCGCCCTGATCCGCAACCTCTTCCACGACCCGCGCGAGCGCAGCCTCGCCATCGGCATCTGGGGCGCCACCGCCTCCGCCGGCACGGCCGTCGGCCCCATCGCGGGCGGCTTCCTGCTGGAGCACTTCTGGTGGGGCTCGGTGTTCCTGATCAACCTGCCGGTCATGGGGGTGCTGGTCCTGGTCGGCATCCGCACGCTCCCCGAGTCCCGCAACCCCCACCCGGGCCCCTGGGACCTGAGCAGCGTCGTGCTGTCCCTCGTCGGCATGATCGGCGTCGTGTACGCGGTCAAGGACGCCGCCGCTCACGGGCCGACCCCGGTCGCACTGACCGCGGGCCTGCTGGGCGCGGCCGCGCTGTACGGCTTCGTGCGCCGCCAGCTCACCATGCCGACCCCGCTGCTGGACATGCGCCTGTTCCGGCGCCGGGGCTTCAGCGGGGCGGTCCTCGCCGACCTGCTGACCGTCCTGGGCATGTCCGGCCTGGTGTTCTTCCTCTCCCAGTACCTGCAACTCGTCCAGGGCAGGCGCCCGTTCGAGGCGGGTCTGGCGGAACTGCCCGCGGCCGTGGGCGCGGTGGCGGCCGGCCTGGTCGCGGGCCGCGCGGCCCGCCGCTTCTCGGTGCGGGTGGTGGTCTCCGGCGGCCTGGCGGCGGTCGGTGCGGCCCTGGCCGTGCTGACGACGCTGAGCCGGTCGACGGGCTACCCGCTGCTCGGCGCCGCGCTGCTCGTCGTGGGCGTGGGCGCCGGTTTCTCCTTCACGGTGACCGCCGACGTCATCCTCGCCGGCGTCCCCAAGGACGAGGCGGGCGCGGCGTCCGCGGTCTCGGAGACGGCGTACGAACTGGGCGCGGCGCTGGGCATCGCCCTGCTGGGCTCCATCGTGACGGGCGCCTACCGCGGCTTCACCGGCCCGGCGGGCACCCCGGCCCGGGCCCACGAGTCACTGGGCGGCGCGGTGGAGGCCGCGAAGGACATGCCGACCCACCCGGCACAGCACATGCTGGACGCGGCCCGCGACTCCTTCGTCCACGGCCTCCATCTCGCCTCGGGCGCAGGAGCGGCAGTCCTGCTCGCCACAGCGGCGGCGGCGTGGTTCCTCTTGAAGGGCCACAACCTGGAAAACACAGGCTGAGCGAAGCGCCCGGAAAGGGGCGCGGGCTGTATCGATCCGCGGCTCCGCCGCGCGGGCGCGACCAGCCCCCACGCGCCCGCACCCAAGAGCCTGCCGAACCGCCGGAGGCTCAGGCCGCCTTCGCCTTGGTCGCGTACATGTCCACGTACTCCTGACCGGACAGCCGCATGACCTCGGCCATCACCGAGTCGGTCACCGCCCGCAGCACGTAGCGGTCCCGGTCCATCCCCTCGTACCGGGAGAACTCCATCGCCTCGCCGAAGCGCACGGTCACCCGGCCGGGCCGCGGGATACCCGCCCCGCCCGGCTGCAGCTTGTCCGTGCCGATCATCGCGAAGGGGACCACCGGGGCACCCGTCATCAGGGTGAGCCGGGCGATGCCGGTGCGGCCACGGTAGAGGCGGCCGTCGGGGGAGCGGGTGCCCTCGGGGTAGATGCCGAAGATCCTGCCCTCCTCGAGAACGCGGCGCCCGGTCATCAGGGCCGCCACACCGCCGCGGCCGCCGTCGCGGTCCACCGGGATCATGCCGACGCCGATGAAGAACCACGCCATGAGCCGGCCCTTGAGGCTCTTGCCGGTGACGTACTCGTCCTTGCCGATGAAGACGACCTGACGGTCGCAGACCAGCGGCAGGATCATCGAGTCGATGAAGGTCAGGTGATTACCGGCCAGGATGACCGGCCCGTCCCCCGGGATGTGCTCCACGCCCTCCACCTGAGGGCGGAACATCAGACGCATGATCGGTCCGAGCACTGCCTTGATGAGCGCGAAGCGGGACAACGGGTCCTCCGATGTCGAGGTGAACGATATGTGTCTGTGCAGGTGAGGACATTACTCGCGGCTCCGGGGGAAGCGCACATCGGGGAGGCCCGGTTCACCGAGGTCTTACGCACTGTTGACACTGGTTTACCTGCGGTGAAGCGCCGGAACCGAGGTGTGGCGTCCGGGTGGGCGATGTGACGGACATCGCGCGGAGCCCGCACCCTCCGGCTACCCGCTCCGCGCCCGGCGATACCGACGCATCGTCACATCCCGCCGCCCGCCGGACATCCGGCGTCACCCGCTTGTTCGAACAAGGGTCTCCCGTATGTCACACCGACACCCCTACGATCGGCGCGCACCGGCGCCCCGGAACCGGAGCGCCGGGGACAGACACGCAGCGAACGGCAGGAGGGCGCATGGACCGCATGGACGGCGACCGGGCGAACGAGCGGCAGCGGACCACCGGACGGCGGGCCGTGCTCGGCGCGGCGGTGCTCGGCGCGGGCGGGGCGGTCCTCGGACTGCCCGGCGCCGCCCGGGCGGCCGGTGCCGGGGCGGCCGCACACGGCGGGCGGGGGCTGAAGAGCCTGCCGGTGCCGACGATCATCGGCCACCGAGGGGCCAGCGGCTACCGCCCCGAGCACACCTTCGGCTCCTACGAGCTGGCCCTCGACCTCGGCGCGGACATCGTGGAGGCCGGAGACCTGGTGCCCACCCGGGACGGCCATCTCGTCTGCCGGCACGAGCCGGAGATCGGCGGCACCACGGACGTCGCCTCGCACCCCGAGTTCGCGAGCCGCCGGACCACCAAGGTGCTGGACGGCGTCTCCACCACCGGCTGGTTCACCGAGGACTTCACCCTCGCCGAGCTGAAGAGGCTGCGCGCCGTCGAGCGCATCCCGGCCAACCGGCCGCACAACACCCTCTACGACGGACGCTGGGAGATCCCCACCTTCGAAGAGGTCCTGAAGTGGCAGGACGAGCAGACCCACAGGCGGGGCAGGCAGGTCTGGATCTACCCGGAGACCAAGCACCCCACCTACTTCCGCAAACTGGGCCTCGGCCTGGAGGAGCGCGTGGCCAAGGTGCTGCGCAAGCACGGCAAGGACGGCCGGAACGCGCCGGTGATCCTGCAGTCCTTCGAGCCGACCAGCATCCAGCGGCTGAACCGGCTCGTCGACAACCCGCTCGTCGTGCTGCTCTCCTCGGCCAACAGCCGCCCCTACGACTTCGTCGACACGGGGGACCCGCGCACGGTCGCCGACCTCATCGCGCCCAAGGGTCTGCGGGAGATCGCCGGTTACGCCCAGGGCATCGGCCCGACGCTGGACCTGGTCATCCCGAGGAAGGCGGACGGCACCCTCGCCGAGCCGAGCACGCTGGTCGCCGACGCGCACAAGGTCGGGCTGATCCTGCACCCCTACACCATGCGCAACGAGAACCCCTTCCTCCCGGCCGAGTACCGCAAGGGCGGCGCGGCGGACGCCTACGGTGACGCCTTCGGCGCCTTCGCCACCTACTTCGCCACCGGTATCGACGGCGTCTTCACCGACAACGCCGACACCGGCCTGCTCGCCAGGGCCGACTTCCTGGCCCGCTGACCCAGCGGCCCGCGTCAACGCCCCAGCCGCACGCACTCTTTCGGTGTGAGCGCGCGTCGTCCCGGAACCCGGCACCGGGACGGCGCGTCGTTCCGCGTATGACGCACGACCTGGTAGCCGCCCTCGGTCCCCTGTTCACCGCCGAGGCGTCCGCCGAGGCGCAGGCGTCCGGGAGCGAGCCGGCCGACCTGGAACAGGCCGTCTGGCTGCGGCTGCTGGAGCGCCTCGCGGCCGGCGGGCCGCCCCCGGACCCGCACGGCTGGCTGCGCGACGCCGTTCGCGCCGAGGGCCGCCGCAGCCGCCGTACCGCCCGGCGCGAACGGCCGTACGGAGCCGAACCGGCCGACGACGCGCGCCCCGGACCGGAGCAGCTCGCCCTCACCGCCGCCCGCTACCGCGCCCTGCGCGACGCGGTCCGCCGACTGCCCGGGCGCTGCCCCCGGCTGCTGGAGGCACTGCTCTCGCCGAAGGACCCGACATACCGGGAAATCGCCGGGGAGTTGGGTATCTCACAGGGCAGTCTCGGACCGGAACGCTCCCGATGTCTGGGATGTCTGCGGCGATTGCTCGCACCGGAGGTTGCGGCCCGCGAAGCGCGGGGATAGGAGTGGGGGACGACCGGTGATCAGGTGAGCGGGAGGCATGCGCACATGGGCATGAGCGTGACCATCTCGGTGGCGACCGAGCAGGACGCGGAGCAGATCTTCAGGCTCCAGTACCTGTGCTTCCAGAGGGAGGCGGCACTGTACGGCAACTACCGCATCGACCCGCTCGTGCAGAGCCTCGACTCCGTCCGTCAGGAGGTCGTCGCCGACTGCGTGTTCGTCGCACGGCTCGGCGAGGAGGTGGTCGGCTCGGTCCACGGCAAGGTGACCGAGGACGGCGCGGCCGCCATCGGCAAGCTCTGTGTCCACCCGCGGCTCCAGGGCCACGGCATCGGCGCGCGACTGCTGCGCGCGGCCGAGACGGCACTGTCCGAGCAGCGCGGCGCCACCCGGTTCCGCCTCCACACCGGCCACCGCAGCGAGGGCAACCTCCGTCTGTACCGCCGGGTCGGCTACGAGACGGTGGGCCGGTCCACGGGCGCCGACGGAGTGGAACTGATCATCCTGGAGAAGCGGGCGGGCACGTACGCGGCTACCGCGTGACGCGCTCGCGCGACCTGCGCAGCCAGTACATCGCCGAGAGCGGCAGCAGCACCGGGATGAAGACGTATCCCATGCCGTAGTCGGACCAGACGGTCGCGTCCGGGAAGGCGGAGGGGTCGGCCAGGGTCCACGTACCCACGATCAGCACGCCCGCGAGCTCGGCGGCACAGCACACCAGTGCCGCCCTGCGGGCCCTCTCCCCGCCCCGGACCAGCGAGTACGTGATGAACCCGTACACCATGCCGGCGGCCGCCGACAGTGAGTAGGCCAGCGGTGCCCGGTCGAAGTCCGTCGCGATCTGGTAGGCCGAGCGCGACACCGCCCCGACCACCATCACGCCGTAGAACCAGACCAGCAGTATCCCCGGCCCGCTGATCAGCCGGGCCGGCTTCTCCTGAACCGCCGTCATCTCAGGCTCCCCAGATGTCATACAGCCGCACCTCCAGCACGGCGAGGACCACGCCGCCGGCGGCCACCGTCACGGAGCCCCAGCGGGTCCGCTCGGCCAGCGACATGAAGCCCGCCGCCGGCAGGCAGGCGAACGCGCCCAGCAGATACGCCACGAAGATCACCGTGCCCTGCTCCGGCTTCTCGCCCCGCGCCAGCCGCACGACCCCGACGACCAGCTGGACCACGGCCAGCAGGGACACCACGGCCATGCCGATGAAGTGCCAGTCCTTGGTCGGCTGGTCCCGGTAGGCGGCCCAGCCGCACCAGGCGGCGAGCAGCAGCGCGGTGAGCCCGGTCACCAGCGTCAGGGCATTGAGCATGCGGTGACCTTATTACGGCGGAAACGACCCGCCGCCGCCGACCCCGCTGTACGCCGTAGGGTCTAGACCATGACGATCCACGCACAAGCCCTCCTGTTCGACAACGACGGCACCCTGGTCTCCTCCCTCGAATCCGTCGAGCGCTGCTGGACCCGCTGGGCGCGGGAGTACGGGATCACGGCCGAGGAGTTCGGGCGGGTGGAGCTGCACGGGCGGCCCGCGGCGGAGATAGTCGCCGACCTGCTGCCCGCCCGCCTGGTCCCGGAGGCGGTCGCGCGGGTCGAGCAGCTCGAGGTGGAGGACGTGCCCGACGGAGGGGTGCGGCTGCTGCCCGGGACGCGGGACTTCCTGGACTCGCTGCCCGCCGACCGCTGGGCCGTCGTGACCTCCGCCACCCGGCGGCTCGCCGAGGCCCGGCTGGACGCCGTCGGCATCCTGCCCAAGACGTTCGTCGCCGCCGACGACATCACCCGCGGCAAGCCCGACCCCGAGCCCTACCTGCTGGCGGCCCGGCAGCTCGGCGTGGACCCGGCCCACTGCGTGGTCTTCGAGGACGCCCCCGCCGGGCTCCAGGCGGGCCGCGCGGCCGGAATGACCACCGTGGCGTTGACCACAACCCACCGGGCCGCGGAACTGCGGGCCGACCTGGTGGTCAGGGACCTCTCGGCCTTGTCCGCACTGGTCACCGACGAGGGAGTGGAGATCTCCGTCCGCGGCTGAGCGTGTCCCGCCCCTGTCCACCGCCGTCCACTATGCGGACAGCGGTCGCCGGTCAGCACCGTAGGTCTGGTTTACTGATCGCATGACCACGACGAGCAACCGCATCCCCGCGACCGAGGCGACCATGCCGCCCGGTGCTCGCTGTATGTGTCGAATGTGCGCCTTCTAGAGGGCCCCCGCACCACCTGAGCCTCGCGCCCCGAAGCGAGAGCCGTGGCCTGTCCCCGCCGCCGCAGCGGCACCGCGGACTGACGCCTCCCCCACTGCCTGAACGGGTTGGGGGGACCCCCGCCGCGCACACGATGTTCTCCCCGGTTCCATCGCCACAGCGAGAACCGTGCCGCGTCCCTGACCGAATGCAATGAATGCACCCGTGCCCGGGCACACCCACGCCCGCGCACTCGACAGTGACGGAATCCCTGTGATCACCACATCGGGCCTGACCAAGGTCTACCGCTCCCGCGGCCGCGAGGTCACCGCCCTCGACGGCGTCGATCTCCATGTCCGCGAGGGCGAGGTCTACGGCGTCATCGGCCAGTCCGGCGCCGGCAAGTCCTCGCTCATCCGCTGCGTCAACCTGCTGGAGCGGCCCACCTCCGGCACCGTGACCGTCGCCGGACAGGACCTCACCGCCCTCGCCGGCCACGGCCCGCGGGCCGGCCGGGAACTGCGCCAGGCACGCAGCCGGATCGGCATGGTCTTCCAGCACTTCAACCTGCTCTCCTCGCGGACCGTTCAGGACAACGTCGAACTGCCGCTGGAGATCCTCGGCAAGTCCGGCAAGGAGCGCTCCCGCAAGGCCCTGGAACTGCTGGACCTGGTCGGCCTCGCCGACAAGGCGAAGGCCCACCCCGCCCAGCTCTCCGGCGGCCAGAAGCAGCGCGTCGGCATCGCCCGCGCCCTGGCCGGCGACCCCAAGGTGCTGCTCTCCGACGAGGCCACCAGCGCCCTCGACCCGGAGACCACCCGCTCCATCCTGCAGCTGCTGCGCGACCTGAACCGGCAGCTCGGCCTGACCGTCCTGCTCATCACCCACGAGATGGACGTCGTGAAGTCGATCTGCGACTCCGCCGCCCTCATGGAGAGGGGCCGGATCGTGGAGTCCGGCACGGTCAGCGAGCTGCTGGCCACCCCGGGCTCCGAGCTGGCCTCCGCCCTCTTCCCGGTCGGGGGCGAGGCCACCGGCACCGACCGGACCGTCCTCGACGTCACCTTCCACGGCGAGGCCGCCACCCAGCCGGTCATCTCCCAGCTCTCGCGCACCTACAACATCGACATCTCGATCCTCGGCGCCGCCATCGACACCGTCGGCGGACTCCAGATCGGCCGGATGCGCATCGAGCTGCCCGGCCGCTACGAGGACAACGTGGTGCCCGTCGGATTCCTGCGCGAGCAGGGCCTGCAGATCGACGTCGTCGAACACGAGGGCCAGGAGCCCGTGCTGGTGAAGGAGGGCGCGAAGTGACCTGGTCCGAGATGTGGTCGCTGCTGGAACCGGAGTGCTGGAACACCGCCTACATGGTCGGGTGGTCCACGCTCATCGCCGTCGTCGGCGGTCTGCCGCTGGGCATCCTGCTCGTGGTCAGTGAGCGCGGCGGCCTGCTGCAGAACGTCGTGGTGAACAAGGTCCTCGGGCAGGTCGTGAACATCACCCGCTCCATGCCGTTCATCATCCTCATGGTCGCCCTGACCAGCTTGACCCGGTGGATCACCGGGACCAGCATCGGCCGTGACGCGGCCATCGTGCCACTGGCCATCGGCGCCATCCCGTTCTTCGCGCGCCTCGTCGAGACGGCCGTCCGCGAGGTGGACGGCGGGCTCGTCGAGGCCGTGCAGTCGATGGGCGGCAACACCCTCACCATCGTCCGCAAGGTCCTCGTGCCGGAGGCCCTGCCGTCGCTGATCGCCTCCGCGACCACCACCCTCGTCGCTCTCATCGGCTACTCCGCCATGGCCGGCACCGTCGGCGCCGGCGGCCTCGGCGACCTGGCCGTCCGCTACGGCTACCAGCGCTTCGAGACCGGCCTGATGTGGGTGATCGTGGCGATCCTCGCCGTCGTCATCTCCCTCATCCAGTTCGGCGGCGACTACGCGGCCCGCGCCCTGCACCACCGCGGCGCCCGCTCCGGTCCCACGCCGAAGCTCCGCCTGCTCAAGGCCAAGGAGCCCGCGGCCGCCGACGTCACCGAGGTCGCCTGAGCGTCACCGTCCCGCCCCCGGAACTCCCCGTCCACATATCACGGGGTCGCACCACCCAAGGAAAGGCACTTTTCGTGCGTAACACCGCCAAGCTCACCACCGCCGTCCTCGCCGCCGGAGCCCTCACCCTCGGGCTCAGCGCCTGCGGCTCCGACAAGGACTCCGCCGGCTCCTCCGACTACAGCGGCCCGCTGGTCGTCGCCGCGAGCCCGACCCCGCACGCCGAGATCCTGAACTTCGTCAAGAAGAACCTGGCGAAGAAGGCGGGCCTCGACCTCGAGGTCAAGGAGTTCACCGACTACATCACGCCGAACACGGCGACCGAGGACGGCTCGGTGGACGCCAACTACTTCCAGAACCAGCCGTACCTCGACGACTTCAACAAGAAGCGGGGCACCCACATCGCGCCCGTCGTCACGGTGCACCTGGAGCCGCTCGGCCTCTACTCCCACAAGGTCAAGAAGGCCGACGCCCTGAAGAGCGGTGCGACCATCGCCGTCCCGAACGACGCCGTCAACGAGGCCCGCGCCCTGAAGCTGCTCGCCACCAACGGGCTGATCACCCTCAAGGACGGCGTCGGTACCGAGGCCACCCCGCGGGACATCACCAAGAACCCGAAGAAGCTCCAGTTCAAGGAGGTCGAGGCGGCCCAGACCGCGCGCTCCCTCGACGACGTGGACGCGGCGGTGATCAACGGAAACTACGCCATCTCCTCCGGCATCAAGCCCGCCAAGGAGGCGCTGGTCCTGGAGTCCGCGAAGAACAGCCCCTACGGCAACTTCCTCGCGGTCAAGGAGGGCAACGAGAAGGACCCCCGGGTCAAGAAGCTCGCCAAGCTGCTGACCTCGCCCGAGGTGAAGAAGTTCATCGAGGACAAGTACCAGGGCTCGGTCATCCCGTCCTTCTGAGCCCATATCGCCACGCACGGGGTCCGCGCACTCACGAGGTGGGGGTGCCCCCACGCCTTTCGGGCCGTGGGGGAGGGCCCCGTTGTGCGATTCGGTGCTTTCATGCTGCATGCTGGGCAGTTCAGCAGCCCCTGCAGGTTTTTCCGAAGGTTACGGAGCGGCGCATGAGTAGCACCTTCCCCAACATCTCCATCAGCACGGAGCGGTTGGTGCTGCGACCCCTCGACGAGGACGACGTGCCCGCGATGGCCGAGATGATGAACGACGAGCAGATCGCCGCCTGGACCGACGTACCGCAGCCGTTCACCGAGAACGGCGCCCGGCACTGGATCACCGCGTACGCGCCCGCCGAACGCGCCGCGGGCCGGGGCCTGGACCTCGCGGTCACCGAGTTCCTCACCCAGCGCCTGGTCGGTATCGTCCAGCTGACCAAGGCCAACTGGCACATCCGTTCCACCGAGCTGTCGTACATCATCGCGCCCTGGGCCCGCGGCGAGGGCTACGCGTCCGAGGCCGCGCTCGCCACCGCCCACTGGCTCTTCGGCGACCAGAAGTTCGAGCGCATCGAACTCCGCACCGCCGCCGACAACACCGCCTCCCAGCAGGTGGCCCAGAAGATCGGCTGCATCAGCGAGGGCGTGCTGCGCAACGCCTGCATAGCCCACGTCCGTACCGAGGACGGCACCTGGACCGACACGCGTACCGACTTCATCGTCTGGAGCCTGCTTCCGGAGGACCTCGAAGGCGGCGACGAGGAGTTCGCCGATACCGGTGGTTTCACCTCCTACTCCGACTGGAACTGACACCACCGGGGCCGCGCGCAACCGCGCACCGCACCGCCCCCACCGCGCGTCCGCCGGCTTCACCGGGTACGCTCACGGAGCCCGCCCAGGGCCCCGTACCCCAGACGACCTGCGAAAACGGAGACTGACGACGATGGCCGACCGGGTCACGGTGATCGGCTGGGACGGCTCGCCGCCGACCGAAGCGGCACGCGCCGCCCTCGGCGCCGCCACGCTCGTGGCAGGCGCGGCCCACCACCTGGAGCTCCCCGAGATCCCGCCCGCCGCCGAGCGCGTCCGCCTCGGCAGCGTCGCCCTGGCCGCCCGCCGCATCGCCGGGCACCGCGGCACCGCGGTCGTGCTCGCCGACGGCGACCCCGGCTTCTTCGGCGTCGTACGGACCCTGCGCGCACCGGAGTTCGGACTCGAGGTCGAGGTCGTCCCCGCCGTCTCCTCGGTGGCCGCCGCCTTCGCGCGTGCCGGCATGCCCTGGGACGACGCCCAGGTGGTCGTCGCGCACCGGCGCACCCTGCGCCGCGCCGTCAACGTGTGCCGGGCCCACACCAAGGTCGCCGTCCTCACCTCACCGGGCGCCGGACCCGCCGAACTCGGCCTCCTGCTCGAGGGAGTGCACCGGACCTTCGTCATCTGCGAGGAACTGGGCACCGCGCGCGAACAGGTCACCGTCGTCACCTCCGACAAGGCCGCCGACCACACCTGGCGCGATCCGAACGTCGTCATCGTCATCGGCGGCCGGGCGGCGGTTGCCGGGGACAGCGGCTGGATCGCCGGGCGCGACCCGGGCACCGGGCCGCGCGGCTGGGTGCAGCCGGACCAGGAGTACGGCGCGCGCGGCGGTCTCGGCGAGGGGGAGACCCAGCTGTTGCGGGCCGCCCAACTCGCCCGCCTCGGACCCCGCGTCGGCGACCTCGTCTGGGACATCGGCTGCGGCAGCGGCGCGTTGGCCACCGAGGCCGCGCGCGCCGGGGCCGCCGTCATCGCCGTGGACCGGCTGCCCGAGGCCTGCGCCCGGACCGAGGCGGCCGCGCGCCGCTTCGGCGTCCAGCTCCAGGTGGTCCACGGCACCGCCCCGCACGTCCTCGAAAACCTGCCCGAACCCGACGTCGTGCGAGTGGGCGGCGGGGGAGCGGCCGTGGTCTCCGCCGTCGCCGACCGCCGGCCGCAGCGCATCGTCACCCACGCCGCGACCCGCGACGAGGCCGAACTCGTCGGCCGCGGGCTGACCGAGCACGGATACCGGGTCGAGTGCGCCCTGCTGCAGTCCGTCGAACTGGACACCAGGGCCTGGACGGAGACCGAGCGGAACGTTGCGTTCCTGCTCACCGGAGAAATTCAGCGGCGCGAAGCGCCTCGTTGAGGGACAGCGGTCGGGCGACGGGCGGGCCTGCCCGATCGCGCCCCGTGATCCTGTTGTCGTACCGCGCGCGGTAGGCTGGCCGATCGTTGTGCCGTACCCGTGGCCCGGAGCTTCGTTCGTCAATGTCCGGAAAGCGCGCCCGTTTTGGGGTGGGTGTGGTACGGCAGAACCCGAGGACGCGCAACGTGGCGCAGTCCACAGCGGGCTGTCGCGGATCATGCTGTCGCGACGGCGGAACGGCCGGGACAATGCCACTGAATGGCTTTGTCGCTTTTTCCGGGCGGTCGTTCGTGCCGCTGGGCACGCACGCTCGTTCTTCACTACGGGGCGGTCGGTGCGCCGTTCCGGGTGAGCTGGTCGTAGAGAAGCACTAACCGATGGGCGAGGGGTACGCATGACCGACACCGGGCAGGTCCCGGCCGAGGGACAGCCGGAGAGCGCAGGCATGGTGGAGCAGCCGGGCGTCCCCGCGCACGGCGCGTACACCTACCTCTCCGAGCTTCCCGTCGAGGACGAAGACCTGCTGCTGCCGGGTGCTCAGGGCGCCTGGGGCAACGAGGTTCAGCCGCCCGCGCCGGAACCGGTCGTCGAGACCTTCCACGAGCCGGGTCCGCACGAGACGGCCGGCCGGGACAGTGGCTCCGTCGACCTCAGCGGCGTCCGGCTGCCCGACCCGGGTCCGGCGTCCGTACCTCATTCCCCTATTCTCTCGGCCCCGCACGAGGCGACGGCGGCAGCGGCGCAGCAGCCGCGCCGGCCGCTGCACCTCGGCCCGCCGATCCCCGACGCCTCCGCCAGCCCGGTCCGCTCCCTCGCCGACCGCGGCCCCGCCGGAGCGCCGGCCCGGCAGCCCGGACCGGCCACGACCGGACCCGAGTACCTCGACGTCCAGGCCCTGCCCGGTGTGGCCCCGCAGAGCGCGGCGCCCTGGGGCGCGGTGCCCGCCGCCGTGGCCCAGGTCGACGCTCAGGCGCCGGCTGCGGAAACGGTTGCTCCGGCCGGTGAGCCCGAGCCCACCGCCGACGCCTCCGGCGCCGCCCAGGCCGCGGTGGCCCGCCTCACCACCCAGGCGGCGGCGCAGGCGCCGGCCGAGGAGCCCCAGACTCCGGCCGCGGCCCAGGGTGTGCCCGGCCACGACGGGGTCCAGCCCGCGCAAGGTCACGACGGGGTGTACCTCGCTCCGGCGGACCAGGGCCAGGATGCCGAGGGCGGTCCGCTTCCGGTGGACGCCGGTCAGGAACCGCGGGCCGGGACCGTTCCCGGTGCGGACGGCAGTGCGGACGCGTCGCCGGTGGTGGAGGCACCGCCGGTGGCGGAGGCCGAGGGATCCGTACCCGAGGCCGAGGCCGGGGAAGCGGTCCAGGGCGCCGAGCCCGGTCAGGTGGTCTCCGGTTCGGACGTCGCGGACGTCGCGGACCAGGCCGCTCCGGGCATCCCGGCGCCGGCCGCGGAGGGCCCGGAGGCGGTTCAGGTGCCCGAGCCCGTCCTGTCCGGCGAGGCCGCCGAACCCGTCCAGTCGCAAGGGAACGCGCCCGTCGACGCCGAGGCCGTGCCCGCCGGGGATGCTCCGGACGTCGACGTGGTGTCCGGCGCTCTCCCCGAAGCTGCCGACGCCGTTCCGGCACCGGGTGTGGCACCGGCGGCCGACGCCGCCGCAGTCGCACCTCAGGGCGCGACCGAGCCGGCCGAAGTGGTTCAGCCGGCCGAGACCCTCCCCGCGCAGACTTCCGGTCCCGTCGAGCTGGCCGGCCCCGTCGAGGCGCCCGCCGAGGCCCAGCCCGCCGCACCCGCCGATATCCCGGGTGCCGCGCCCGTGCAGGCCGAGGCCGCCGCACCGACCTTCGCCGCGGAGTCCCTGCGGGCGCCCGAGCAGGCCCAGGCCCCGGAGCCCCCGCCGGCCCCGGAGCCCCCGCCGGCCCCCGAGCAGGCACAGGCCCCCGAGCCGGCACTCGCCCCCGAGCCGGCACTCGCCCCCGAAGCGGCGCAGGCCGCCCAGCCCGTCGCCCCGGCACCGGAGGCCGTCACGGCCCCGCCGGCCACCGCGGCACCCGAGCCCGTGGTCCCGCAGGCGCAGGGCCCGCAGCTCACCGCACCCGTCGCACAGGACGACGCGGCGACCGCCCCGCAGCAGCCTCAGCTCCAGGCCCAGCCGCAGGCCGTCCAGGACGGCACCGCCCGGACCCCCACCGACGGGATGCCCATCCCCGCCACCGGCCCCGGCGTACCCTCGGGCCCGCAGCACCAGCCCGCCGAGGCCACGCCCGCACCGGTCGCCGCCGAGGCCGTGACGCCGCCCGCGCCCGCCGAAGAGGCGGACCCGGCCGCGGCCGCCGGGCCCCTGCCCTCCGCCGTTCCGCTGCGGCCGGACCCCGAGCAGCCGCTCGGGCGGTTCGTGCCCGTGGAGGGCCAGGTGCCGACCACACCCCACCTGGCCCCGACCCCGCCGCACCCCCTGGTGTTGCCCGCCCAGGACCGGCAGGAACCGGTGGCCACGGTCCCCGCGCCCCGCGAGGCCGAGCCCGCCGCGGCACCGGCCGCGCCGGACGCCGAGGTCGCCCCCGATGTCGTACAGCACGCGGAGGATCCGCGGACCAGGGCCGCCGACCAGGAGGAGAGCACGGCCGCGATGGAGGAGCCGAGACAGTCCGCCGGACCGGCCGCGCCCGCCTACGACGACGCCGAGCGCGAGGCCGTCCTGAAGGTGATGCGCGAACGCCGCGACATCCGCAACGGCTTCCGCGGCGACCCGATCCCGCACGAGGTGCTCCTGCGCGTCCTGGAAGCGGCCCACACGGCGCCCTCCGTGGGCCACTCGCAGCCCTGGGACTTCGTCGTCATCCGCTCCGCCGACACCCGGCGGGCCATGCACGAACTCGCCATGCGCCAGCGGGACGCCTACGCCAAGTCGCTGCCCAAGGGCCGGGCCAAGCAGTTCAAGGAACTGAAGATCGAGGCCATCCTCGACACCCCGGTGAACATCGTCGTCACCGCCGACCCGACCCGCGGCGGCCGCCACACCCTCGGCCGGCACACCCAGCCGCAGATGGCCCCGTACTCCGCCGCGCTCGCGGTGGAGAACCTGTGGCTCGCCGCACGCGCCGAAGGCCTCGGCGTCGGCTGGGTCAGCTTCTTCGACGAGCGGGAGATGGTCCGCGCCCTCGGCCTGCCCGAGCACCTCGAGGTCATCGCCTACCTGTGCGTCGGATACGTCGACGAGTTCCCGGACGAACCCGAGCTGATGCAGGCCGGCTGGTCCAAGCGGCGCCCGCTGTCCTGGGTGGTGCACGAGGAGACGTACGGCCGGCGCGCCCTGCCCGGAGAGGAACCCCACGACCTGCTTGCCGAGACCGTCGCCCAGATCCGCCCGCTCGACGCCAAGGCCCTCGGCGAGGCCTGGGAACGCCAGAAGCGCATGACCAAGCCGCCCGGCGCGCTCGGCATGCTGGAGATCATCTCCGCCCAGCTGTCCGGGCTGTCCCGGCAGTGTCCGCCGCCGATCCCGGAGCCCGCCGCCGTCGCGATCTTCGCCGGCGACCACGGAGTGCACGCCCAGGGCGTGACCCCCTGGCCGCAGGAGGTCACCGCGCAGATGGTGGCCAACTTCCTCGGCGGGG
Organism: Streptomyces sp. NPDC058145; assembly: GCF_042884245.1. NCBI lineage: Bacteria > Bacillati > Actinomycetota > Actinomycetes > Kitasatosporales > Streptomycetaceae > Streptomyces > Streptomyces sp. NPDC058145. The sequence continues at coordinate 251,532 of NZ_JBHVUH010000008.1, forward strand.
GAGCGGTGTGCAACGCCTTCGCCGGCCAGGTAGGAGCCGAGGTGTGCGTCGTGGACGTCGGTGTCGCCGCCGACCTGCCGGCCACGCCCGGACTGCTGCCCCGCAAGATCCGCGGTGGCACCTCCGACATGACCACCGGCCCGGCGATGACCCGCGAGGAGGCCAAGGCCGCCATCGAGGTCGGCATCGAGACCGCCCGCGACCTGGTGGCGGCCGGCAACAAGGCGCTGCTCACCGGCGAGATGGGCATCGCCAACACCACCGCGTCCGCCGCGCTGATCTCGGTGTACACCGGCGCCGACCCGGCCGAGGTCACCGGGCGGGGCACCGGCATCAACGACGAGACGCTGGCCCGCAAGACCGAGGTCGTCCGCCGCGCCCTGGAGCTGCACCAGCCGGACCCCGCCGACCCGATCGGCGTCCTCGCGGCCCTCGGCGGCTTCGAGCACGCGGCCATGGTCGGCCTGCTCCTCGGCGGCGCCTCCCTGCGTACGCCGGTGATCCTGGACGGCGTCAGCGCAGGCGCCGCGGCCCTGGTCGCCCGCGCGATCGCCCCCGAGGTCCTCGCGGCCTGCATCGCCGGCCACCGCAGTGCCGAGCCCGGCCATGTGGCGGCGCTCAACAAGCTGGGCCTGCGTCCCCTGGTCGACCTCGACCTCCGCCTCGGCGAGGGCACCGGCGCCCTGCTGGCCCTGCCCCTGGTCCAGAGCACCGCGCGGGCGATGCACGAGGTGGCCACGTTCGACTCGGCGGGGGTCACGGAGAAGTAGCGGCCCCGCTGCGGGCGGTCCGGTGTTCAGCTGCCGGACCGCACGTGCCCCGCTCGCTCCCACGCCTTAAAATCCGCACGTCAGGGCCGCTCCAAAGCCGCAGCGCGCCCATCGCAGAGCTGCACGAGGAGCCGTCCCTCATGGCCGAACACCCCGCCTACCCCGTAGGCCTCCGCCTCTCCGGCCGCCGCGTGGTCGTCCTCGGCGGCGGCCAGGTCGCCCAGCGCCGCCTCCCGGCACTGATCGCGGCAGGCGCCGACATCGTCCTCGTCTCCCCGGAGGCCACGCCCTCCGTCGAGGCCATGGCGGACGGCGGCGAGATCACCTGGCAGCGCCGGCCGTACGCCGAGGGCGACCTCGAGCGGGCCTGGTACGTCCTCATCGCCACCAGCGACCCCGAGACCAACGCCGCCGCGTCCGCCGAGGCGGAGCGGAACCGCGTCTGGTGCGTCCGCTCCGACGACGCCGACCGCGCGACCGCCTGGACCCCGGCGACCGGACACAGCGAGGGCGTCACGGTGGCCGTCCTCACCACCGACGCCCGCGGCCGCGACCCCCGGCACACGGCGGCCGTCCGCGACGCGGTGGTCGAGGGCCTGCGCGACGGCACCCTCGTCGCCCCGCACCACCGCACCCGCACCCCCGGGGTCGCGCTGGTCGGCGGTGGCCCCGGCGACCCGGACCTGATAACCGTCCGCGGCCGCCGTCTCCTCGCCGAGGCGGACGTGGTCATCGCCGACCGCCTCGGCCCGCGCGACCTGCTCGCCGAGCTCCCGCCGCACGTCGAGGTCATCGACGCGGCGAAGATCCCGTACGGCCGTTACATGGCCCAGGAGGCCATCAACAACGCCCTGATCGAGCACGCCAAGCAGGGCAGATCGGTGGTACGGCTCAAGGGTGGCGACCCGTTCGTCTTCGGCCGCGGCATGGAGGAGGTCCAGGCGCTCGCCGAGGCCGGCATTCCGTGCACGGTCGTCCCCGGCATCTCCAGCTCCATCTCCGTGCCCGGCGCGGCCGGCATCCCGGTCACCCACCGGGGCGTGGCCCATGAGTTCACCGTGGTCAGCGGCCATGTCGCCCCCGACGACGAGCGTTCCCTCGTCGACTGGCCGTCCCTGGCCCGGCTGACCGGCACGCTGGTGATCCTGATGGGCGTCGACAAGATCGGGAAGATCGCCGACACGCTCATCGCGCACGGCAGGTCACCGGAGACGCCCGTCGCCCTCGTCCAGGAGGGCACCACGGCCGCGCAGCGCCGCGTCGACGCCACCCTCGCCACGGTCGCCGAGACCGTACGCACCGAGGACGTCAGGCCCCCGGCGGTCATCGTGGTCGGCGAGGTCGTGAACGTGGGCCCCGAACCGACGGCCTGATCACGCAGGACCCCGGGGTTCACGCCCTCTTCCCAGCCGTTGGCAACCGACCCACCCCAGGACAAGGCAGTATCACCCCGTGGCCGAGCTCATCACCATCGAGGATCCCGACGACCCGCGTCTGCGTGACTACACGGGCCTGACCGACGTCGAGCTGCGCCGCCGGCGCGAGCCCGCCGAGGGCCTGTTCATCGCCGAGGGCGAGAAGGTCATCAGAAGGGCCAAGGACGCCGGGTACGAGATGCGGTCCATGCTGCTCTCGGCCAAGTGGATCGACGTGATGCGGGACGTCATCGACGAAATGCCGGCGCCGGTGTACGCGGTCACCCCGGACCTGGCCGAGCGGGTCACCGGCTACCACGTGCACCGCGGCGCCCTCGCCTCCATGCGGCGCAAGCCGCTGCCGACGACGGGGGAACTGCTGCGCAACGCCCGGCGGGTCGTGGTCATGGAGGCGGTCAACGACCACACCAACATCGGCGCGATCTTCCGCTCCGCGGCCGCCCTCGGCATGGACGCGGTGCTGCTCTCACCCGCCTGCGCCGACCCGCTGTACCGGCGCAGCGTCAAGGTCTCGATGGGCGCGGTCTTCTCCGTGCCCTACGCCCGACTGGAGACCTGGCCCCAGGGCCTGGACGCGGTCCGCGAGGCCGGTTTCACCCTCCTCGCGCTCACGCCCGACGACAGGGCCCGCACCCTCGACGAGGCCGCCCCGCACCGGATGGACCGGGTGGCTCTGATGCTCGGCGCCGAGGGCGACGGGCTGTCCCCCCGGGCCCTGGCCGCCGCCGACGAATGGGTCCGCATCCCGATGTCCCACGGCGTCGACTCCTTGAACGTCGGCGCGGCCGCCGCGGTGGCGTTCTACGCCACCCGGCCGAGGTCCTGACCGACCGGCGGAAGACGGGTGCGGGGTCGCCGTCCCGCGTCCGGTCGACGGGGGTCGTCATGAGGAGCCCGTGGACGTCCTCGTCGTGACGCGGGAGCGGGTCCGAGGACACGGAACGGCATCTCCCTGAGAGCGGCCCGTTTTTCGTGCCTTCGGGGGTACACGAGCGCCGAACCCCACTGGAGAGCGGCGTCAGGAGTGCTATGCGCGTCAAGGGCGGATACTTCAGGACCAGATCACTCAGCAGGCGCCTGCATCGCTGTGCCCGTGAGGTGTTCGGCTGGGAGAGCCTGCGCCCGTCCCAGCTCGCCGCCATGACGGCCGTGATGGAGGGACGCGACACCATCGTGGTGATGCCGACGGGTGCGGGGAAGTCCGCCGTGTACCAGGTGCCGGGTGTGCTGCTGGAAGGGCCGACCGTCGTGGTCTCGCCCCTGATAGCGCTCCAGCGGGACCAGGTCGCCCATCTCGCCCGTATCGAGGGGTCCGACGCCTCGGCCGTCAACTCGGCGCAGCGCGCACGGGACAACGAAGCCGTGTGGGAGCGCGTCCGCCGAGGGAGTCTGGACTTTCTGTTCGTCTCGCCCGAGCAGCTCGCGAAGGACGAGGTGGTGGAGCAGATTGCCGCGGCCGCTCCGGCGCTGATGGTGGTCGACGAGGCGCACTGCGTGTCCTCTTGGGGATACGACTTCAGGCCCGACTACCTGTCCCTGTGTCATGTGCGCGAACGCATCGGCCGGCCTCCGCTCCTCGCCCTCACCGCCAGCGCGGCGGCCCCCGTACGGGCGGACATCGTGGAGCGGCTCGGCATGCGCGAGGTGCACGAGGTGGTCGCGGGGTTCGACCGCCGCAACATCACGCTGGAGGTCGTACGGCACCGGCAGAACGCGGAGAAGCGCCGGTGGGTGGTGGAACGTGCCGCCGCCGAGGCCAAACCGGGCATCGTCTACGCGGGAACGCGGCGGGAGACCGAGGAGTACGCGCGGGAACTGGCCGCGCTCGGATTCGACAGCGCCGCCTACCACGCGGGGCTGTCGGCGGCTGAGCGCACCCGGACGCACGACCGCTTCCGGGACGGCGAACTCGACGTGGTCGTCGCCACCTCCGCGTTCGGGATGGGCATCGACAAGCCGGACATCCGCTTCGTCCTGCATGCCTCGGTGCCGGGTTCCCTCGACACCTACTACCAGGAGATCGGCCGGGCGGGCCGCGACGGAGAACCGTCGACGGCGATCCTCGCGTACCGGCCCGAGGACCTCGGCGTCCAGCGGTTCCGGACGGGTGCTCACCCCGACCCGGAGGCGCTGGGCGGCCTGATCGACGCGGTGCGCGAGCACCGGGGGCCGGTCACGGCGACCGCTCTGCGCGAGCGCACCGGGCTGTCCCAGACGCCGCTGACGTCGATGCTGCACCTGCTGGAGGAGGCCGGAGCCGTGACGACGGAGAAACGCGGCGGCATCCGGGCCGTGCCCGGGGCGCGGCGGGACACGTGCGTCCGCGAGGCGATGCGGATCGCCTCCGCCCGTATCGACCTGGAGCGTTCCCGGGTGGAGATGATGCGGGCGTACGCGGAGACGAACGGCTGTCGCCGGCGCCACATGCTCGGGTACTTCGGCGAGAGTCTGGCAGAAGGCGACTGCGCGGGCTGCGACACGTGCACCCGTACCCAGGAGTTGAAGGAGGCCCCCGTCCGGACGGGAGACATCCTGTCCGGCACGGGCCCCGATCCGCTGGAACCCCCGGCGGCCGATGGCGCCTTCCCGCCCGGGACGCGGGTGGGGCACAGCACGTGGGGCGAGGGCGAGGTGATGAGCGAGGAGGGGAACAGGATCACGGTCCTGTTCGAGAGCGTGGGCTATCGCACACTGTCCCTCCCCGCCGTCCAGGCGCGAGGCCTGCTGACGCCGGTGTCGCCCGTCGCGACGAGGGGCTGACGCCCCGGCGAGGCCGACCGGCACGCGTCGCGACCACAGCCGGCCCGGCTCGCGCGGGACCGGACGGCGGCGTTCGAAGCCGCATGCGTGCCCGACCCGGAGCGGGACCGCCGCTCGGCCCGCGACCTCTTACGCCGAGGTCCCTGACTCCAGGAGCGGCCCGTGGGCCCGCGGCAGCGGCTCTCCGCCGGCCTCCGGCCGCGCCTCCGGCTGCGCGTGCTCCTGCCGCCGCCCGTCGTCGCCGAGACCGCGCGCCGGACCCTGGCAACCCTGCGCGACCGCGATGCCGAGCGCGACCAGCAGCGTCACCACGACGAACACGAACAGCCGCTGACGCAGCAGCCGCGGATTGGCCGGCCGCAGCCGGCTTCCCGTCGAGCGCGGTGCCGGCCGCCCCGTACCACCGCGCGGGGCCGGGCGGCTGCCGGAGCGCGGTCCGCCGCCGCGCGGGACCGGGGTGGACCGGGCCGTGCCCGGTCGCGAGGGCACCCCGCCGCCCCGCGGTACGCCGCCGCCGCGGGCGGGCGTACTGCCCCTGGCGGGCGTGTTCCCGCGCGGCACCGGAGTGCCGGGAGCCGTGCGCCGCTGGGCGCGCTGCTGCTCGGGGTAGGTGTCGACCAGCCGCCCGGTCGGCAGGTCCGCCTCCGCGGCGCGCGGCGCGGGCGGCCGTACGTCGGCCAGGCCCTGAGCCTCGCGGGCGGCGATCTCCTTGAGCCGGAGCGACAGTTGCAGCGTGCTCGGCCGGTCGTCGGGGTCCTTGGCCAGACAGGCCCGGACCAGCGGGGCGATGGCGTCCGGCACACCGTGCAGCTGCGGCTCCTCGTGCACGACGCGGTACAGCATCACCTCGGAACTGCCCTGCCCGAAGGGCGAGTCGCCGGTCGACGCGTACGCCAGCGTCGCCCCCAGCGAGAACACGTCGGTCGCCGGGGTCACGGCGGCGCCGCGCACCTGCTCGGGGGCGAGGAAGCCCGGCGAGCCGACCGCCGTGCCGACGTGGGTGAGCGTGGAGGCGCCGGTGGCCCAGGCGATGCCGAAGTCGATGATCCGCGGCCCCTTCGGGGACAGCAGGATGTTGGACGGTTTCAGGTCCCGGTGTACGACGCCCGCCTCGTGCACGGCGACCAGCCCCTCGGACAGGGCCGCGCCGATCGCCGCCGCGTCGGCCGCGCCGAGCGGGCCGTCGTCGGCGACCTTGTCGTGCAGGGAGGGCCCGGGCACGTACTGCGTGGCGAACCAGGGCCGCTCGGCCTCCAGGTCCGCGGCCACCAGCCGGGCCGTGCACCCGCCCCTGATCCGCCGGGCCGCAGAGACCTCACGGGCGAAGCGCGACCGGAACTCCTGGTCCTCCGCCAGATCGGGCCGGATCACCTTGAGCGCGACCCGCTGCCCCTTCTTGTCGGAGCCGAGATAGACCACGCCCATCCCGCCCGCGCCGAGCCGTCGGTGAAGCCTGAACGAGCCGACGACGCGCGGGTCCTCGCGCCTCAGGCGCATCATCGCCATGTTCATCCCCGCTGCCCGGTCCCTGTGACGTGCCACAGCTTACGTTTCCACGGCCGCCCGCGCGCATAGGCCGCGCCCTCTCGGCCCGAGGGATTGTCCACCGGGCACGGGCGAGGTGAGGCAAGGTCAGGAAGCCGTCCGCCGCAGTGACATTGAGGCAGAGGCAACTCCAACCATGGTTCGGCACACGGACGTTGACCCGGCGTACGGCGCCCGGGCGCAGGCCACGGCGACCGGGACGCGGTACCCGCGATCGAACCGGACCGTGCCCGGCGGGACCGGCCACCGGACGATCAGGACACCCGGCGCCGACCGCCCGGAAACGGAGGAAGTGATCGAACTCACTCGAAGTGACGCGCCGGCAGGTCCGGATATGAGAGGACACGGCGGGCGCCCCCTCCGGGAAGACCCCGAGAGCCAGGTCCATGTCTCCACCCAGGGGAGTACTCCTCCGGTTGTCGCTCATCCTCCGGGAGGCCCGGCAATCGGTACGAGGGCATGACGCCCGCCCGGCCCCGCGCGCCTAGATTTGAGGTCAAGCGGCGGGTGCAGCACTCGTCCCCCGAGGTCAAACACCCGCCGCTGCTGGAACAAGAGCCAGTACGACAGACACGGTCAGGAGAGGGACCATGGCCCACACGGCACCGCGGCGCACGACGTTCGCCCCCCGCCGCACGGGCCGTCGCCACCCCCTGGTGGCGACGCTCATGGCCCTCCCTCTGGCGGCCCTGCTCCTGCTCGTCTTCGACGGGTGGGAGACGGTGGCCACACAGGCGTCGTCCGTGGGTGTGATGCTGGGGCGCTGAGCGGCGACCCCAGGCCCGGAAGAGCGGTCCGGGCGGGGACATCCATCCATGAAACCCCGTGGGGACGGGGGTGCGGCGGACGGCAGAAATGCCGGCGCAGCTGGGGAGCTGCGCCGGCATTACGCCGTTTCACGGCCGAAGTCCCCGCCTGGCTGCGGCCGAAGTGCCCGCCAAGCTGTGGACATCCGAGCCCCGCCTGGCTGCGGGTATGGGTGCCGCCTGGAGCGGCACCCCGCAAGCGCGGGCAAGCGAAACGTCCCGGCCGGCACCGGCACCGTCCACCACCACAGCACCGCCCAGCCCAACGCCGCCGAGCCCCGACACCGCCCACCTCCACAGGGCCCCCAGCGCCACCCCGCCCAGGCCCGCCGCAGGCGTACGCTCACCCAGCACCCCACCGCCCTCCCGAGGCCGAAGTGAACCCGTGAACCTCCTGACCGCCCTGACCACGAAGGCCGGAGCCACCGCCCACCCGCGCCCCGGCGAGGCCCCCTGCACCTGCCCAAGAACAACCCTCGCCGACCGCCCCGACGCCACCGTCGTCCGGCACGCCGGCACCGTCGCCAAGGCCCACGCCCCGGGCACCGACCCCGCCGAGCTCACCCTCCGCCTGGCCACGGCCGCCCGCGTCCCGGACGTCCTCCTGCCCCCGCTCACCACCACCCCCACGGCCCTGCACGACCGCCTCGTCACCCTCTGGCCGTACGGCACCCCCGTCGACCCGGACGACCCCGACGCCGCCCCCTGGGAAGCGGCGGCCACCCTCCTCGCCCGCCTGCACCGAACGGCCCCCGGCGACCGCGTCCCCCCACCCCCCATGCGCGGCCCCGTCAAGGCCGCCCACGCCCTCGCCCGCCTGCGCACCGCCCTGAGCACCGCCCCGCACCCGGCCGGACCCCCCGTCCTCCGCGCCTGGACCGCCCTCCCCGCCTGGGCCCGCGCCGAGGCCCCCATGCCGGGCATCCCTGCCCTCTGTCACGGCGACCTGCACCTCGGCCAGCTCGTGCGGCACCCGGCGCCCGACGGTCCCTGGCGGCTGATCGACGTGGACGACCTCGGCCTCGGCGTCCCGGCCTGGGATCTCGCCCGCCCCGCGGCCTGGTACGCCTGCGGCCTGCTCCCGCCCGACGAGTGGACCCGGTTCCTGGCCGCCTACCGCGAGGCCGGCGGCCCCGCCGTACCGGCGGACGGCGACCCCTGGCCCGCCCTGGACGTCGCCGCCCGCGCGCTCACCGCGCAGACCGCGGCCCGCGCCCTCACCAAGGCGATCGCCGCCGGCCGCCCGCTGGACGAGGTGGAGCAGGCCCTGGTCGACGCCTGTGCCCGAATGAGTCCCGTACCCCACCAGTTGACGCGCGGTTTCCCGGCGTAGGGTGCAACCGACCGGGGCCGCACGGAGTCTGTCCTGGGGAAACACGAAGCAGGACCGACCGGCGAGGAGTTGAGCCGACCATGCAGTGTCCGAAGTGCCATGCGCCGATGCACACCTACAACCGCAACGGCGTCCAGATCGAGCAGTGCAGCGGCTGCCGCGGCGTCTTCCTCGACTACGGCGAGCTGGAGGCGCTGACCCGCCTGGAGTCCCAGTGGTCCCAGTCGGCGCCCCCGCCCCCGGCCGCTCCGCAGGCGTACCCGGCTCCGTCCGCCCCCGCCTGGGGCGCCCCGCACGGTGGTGGCCACCACGGCGGTCACTACGGCGGTCACCACCGCCACAAGAGCTTCGGCCACATGCTGTTCTCCAGCTGAGCCCGGCCGGGACCACGAAGAAGCCCCCGGCCGTACGACGGCCGGGGGCTTCTTGCTGTGTGGACGATACTGGGATTGAACCAGTGACCTCTTCCGTGTCAGGGAAGCGCTCTCCCGCTGAGCTAATCGTCCGCGGGCTGTGACCCGTGAGTCACAGACAGTGCGCGATACTGGGATTGAACCAGTGACCTCTTCCGTGTCAGGGAAGCGCTCTCCCGCTGAGCTAATCGCGCGGGTTCGGGTCCTGCCGCACGAGCCGGCGGATCCAGTGGACGATACTGGGATTGAACCAGTGACCTCTTCCGTGTCAGGGAAGCGCTCTCCCGCTGAGCTAATCGTCCTTGGAGGTGGAGACGGGATTTGAACCCGTGTAGACGGCTTTGCAGGCCGTTGCCTCGCCTCTCGGCCACTCCACCAGGAGTGTAGGGGATCGGGACGACCCCTTCTTCCTTCGAGCGGACGACGAGGCTCGAACTCGCGACCTCAACCTTGGCAAGGTTGCGCTCTACCAACTGAGCTACGTCCGCCTGTCGTTTCGGTCCGCTCTCGCGTCCCGGCGACGTGATGAACTCTAGCGGATTCCCGGGCCAGTACAAAAACGCGTTTGCGCAGCGTGCTGCGCTGCACCCGGCGGATGAGGCGGCCGACGGCTCCCGGGGGACATCTCCCGGCCGCGATTCGCACACCAGCCCTAGACTCGGCCTCGTGCTTCACCACCCTTCCGGCCCACCTCCGCTGGCCCGCTTCGGCACCCGCCTCGCCACCGGCCTGCTCGACGTCACCGACGATCCCGCCGCCCTGGACTCGGCCGGTTTCTGGGCCGTCTGCGCGGACTTCGAGGGGCGGCTGACCTGCGCCCGCTTCGCCGAGGTGCGGCAGGAGCCGGTGCCCGCCCCGGTGCCGGGCGGCTGGCGCGGCCCGGCGGTGGCCGACTGGACCTCCTCCTTGGATCGCGCAGGGTACACCGCGGCCGTGGACCTGATCCGCGAGAACATCGCCGCCGGCGAGGTCTACCAGGCCAACCTCTGCCGGGTGCTGAGCGCGCCCGTCGCCCCCGAGGCCGACGTGGACGCCCTGACCGCCCTGCTGGCCCGCGGCAACCCGGCGCCGTACGCGGGCACGATCCGGCTGCCGGAGCACGGCGTGGAGATCGCCACCGCCTCGCCCGAGCTGTTCCTGCGCCGCGCCGGCCGGACCGTCGAGTCGGGCCCCATCAAGGGCACCGGCCGCACCGAGGCGGACCTGCTGGAGAAGGACTACGCCGAGAACGTGATGATCGTGGACCTGGTCCGCAACGACATCGGACGGGTCTGCGCCACCGGCAGCGTGAGCGTCCCCGACCTGTGCGCCGTGGAGAAGCACCCCGGCCTGGTCCACCTGGTCTCCACGGTCCGCGGCGAACTGCGCCGGGACACCGGCTGGCCGGAGCTGCTCGCCGCGGTCTTCCCGCCGGGCTCCGTCACCGGCGCCCCCAAGTCCAGCGCGCTCAGGATCATCGAGGCCCTGGAACCCGCCCCGCGCGGCCCGTACTGCGGCGGCATCGGCTGGGTCGACGCAGACCGGGGTGTCGGCGAGCTGGCCGTCGGCATCCGCACCTTCTGGATCGACCGCTCCACCCCCGGCACGCCGATGCTGCGCTTCGGCACCGGCGCCGGCATCACCTGGGGATCCGATCCCGAGGGGGAGTGGCGGGAGACCGAGCTGAAGGCGTCCCGGCTGCTCGCGGTAGCGTCGGGGCTGTACCAGGAAAGCAGAGGGGCTCTGACATGAGGATCTGGCTGGACGGCGGACTGCGGGACATCGATTCCGCCCGGGTGTCCGTCTTCGACCACGGGCTGACCGTCGGCGACGGCGTCTTCGAAACGGTGAAGGCCGTCGACGGCAGGCTCTTCGCACTCACCCGTCACCTGGACCGGCTGACCCGCTCGGCCCGTGGCCTGGGCCTGCCCGACCCCGACCTCGACGAGGTCCGCCGCGCCTGCGCGGCCGTGCTCGAGGCCACCCCGATGCCGCTCGGCCGGCTGCGCATCACCTACACCGGCGGCCACGGACCGCTCGGCTCCGACCGCGGCGAGCACGGCCCGACCCTGGTGGTCGCCCTCGGCGACACCGCCCGCCGCCCGGAGACCACCGCCGTGATCACGGTGCCCTGGACCCGCAACGAGCGGGGCGCGCTCACCGGCCTGAAGACCACCTCGTACGCCGAGAACGTCGTCGCCCTCGCCCGCGCCCACCAACACGGCGCTTCCGAGGCGCTGTTCGGCAACACGGTCGGACAGCTCTGCGAGGGCACCGGGTCGAACGTCTTCGTCGTCCTGGACGGCGAGATCCACACCCCGCCGGTCGCCTCCGGCTGCCTCCCCGGCATCACCCGCGCCCTCGTGGTGGAGTGGACCGGCGCCAGGGAGACCGATCTGCCGCTGGACGTGCTGGAGCGCGCCGAGGAGGTCTTCCTCACCTCCAGCCTGCGCGACGTCCAGGCCGTGCACCGGGTCGACGACCGGGAACTGCCCGGCGCGCCCGGGCCGGCGACCCTCAAGGCGATGCGGATCTTCGACGAGCGGTCCGGGCACGACCTGGATCCGTGACCGGCGCGAAATTCGGCTGACCCGGGGCCGCCGAGCGGGTAGAACACCCGTGATGACGACGACCCTGCGGCCGACCGAGCCGCTTCAGCACAACGCCGACGGAACACGTTCACGCCGGTACCAGGTGTGTGTGAACAGCCGTCCCGTCGGCGTGCTCCACCTCGGCACCTCGGCGAACCTCGGTGACTCGGTGGCGCGCATCATCGAGATGCGGATAGCCGAGCCGGACCGGCGGCGGGGCAGGGGGACGGTGGCCGCGCTGGCCGCGGAGGAGGTCGCCCGCGGCTGGGGCTGCACCCGGATGGATGCCGTGGTCCCGGCGGCGGCCGAGGGCGCGCTGCGGCTGGCCGACGCCCTCGGCTACACCCTGCGCAACCGTGGCATGGAGAAGCACCTCGGCGGCACTCCGCCCGAACTGCCCCCGGACAGCCGGGAGCGGCCGATGACCCCGGCCGAGTTCGCCGCCTGGCAGGAGCACGAGACCGAGGACTACGCCCGGATGTGGATCGAGCGGGGCGTCTCCGAGGCGGCCGCGTACGCCAAGGCCCGCAGGGACCACGAGACGCTGCTGCCGCACGGGCAGTCGACCGGGAACACGCGCTTCAGCGTCCTGGAGCACGCCGGGACGCGGGTGGGCGTGCTGTGGCTGGCCCTGCAGGAGGACAAGGCGTTCGTCTTCGACGTCGAGACCGACCCGGCACACCGGGGCCGGGGACACGGCCGGACGCTCATGCTGCTGGCGGAGCGCCAGGCGATCGCCGCCGGTCGGCCGGTCCTCGGCCTCAACGTCTTCGCCGGCAACGCCCCGGCCGAGCGTCTGTACGAGTCACTGGGTTACGAGACGACGGTCAGCGCCCTCACCAAGCCCCTGCTCTAGCCGGGCTGGGTCACGCCTCCTCGGCCAGCAACCGGTCGGCGATCTCCTCGATCCGCTCGCGCAGCCCCTCCTGGCTCTTGCCGCCGTCGAGGCGCTCGCCGCCGATGACGTACGTCGGGGTGCCGCTCACGCCGATGGCCTTGCCCTCGGCCTGGTCGGCGTCGACGATCAGGATGTGCCGGCCGTCGATCAGCGCGGTGTCGAACTCCTCGGCGTCCAGGCCCAGTTCCCGGGCCACCTCGACCAGGAGGGCTTCTCCCTCACGGTCCAGCTCCGCCACCCGCTCCAGCACCGCCTCCACGTACGGCCAGCCCTGCCCCTGCACCAAGGCCTCCTCGGCGGCCTGGGCGGCGGCGAAGGCGTGCTTGTGCTTCTCCAGCGGGAAGTGCCGCAGCCGCAGCTCCAGCCGGTCCCCGTAGCGGGCCCGCAGGGCGCGGACGTCGTCCAAGGCGCTCAGGCAGTCGGGGCACTGGAGTTCGCACCAGACGTCGAGGACGAGGGCCTCGGCGCGGTGGGGTGAGGAGTCGCTCATGGCCACCAGTCTTCCAGGCGAGCCCTCGGGGGCCGAATCGGGCGCTGACGCGGTGCCCGCCGCGGCCCCCGGGGCCTCTCGTTCGGGCCCGATCCGCCGGCCCCGGGGGCTCTCACGCGGACCGGATCCATGGAGGACGCGGACTGGACCCGCGGAGGAGACGACCCGGAGATCTCCCTGATGTCGGGCCGGAGCATGGCCTCGCGGGACCGGGACGGTGCAGGATGGAACGGACGAAGCGCACGCCCCGTGCCGCTCTCGTCCCGCCACCCGACCGAGCCCGCCAGGAGGACCGGATGATTGCCGAGACCGTCTGCTCCGCCGTCTCCGCGGCGGGCCTGGGGATAGCCGTGGTCACGGCCTACCGCAAGCGCTACCTCTCCGCCGCGCGGATCGCGGCCTACTCCCTCGTGCCGATCGGCCTGGTGATGACCGGGATCGTCGGCTGGCTCTCCGACACCGCCCTCAGCCCCACGGCCTGGGCCGGCTTCGGCGTGCTGGGCGCGGCCTGGCTGCTGTTCGCCGGGACCCGCGCCGTCGAGCGCCGGCGCGGCGGCACCCGCGCCGAGCGCAAGGCCGAGCGCGCTGCGGCCCGCGGCGCTCGGGCCGACGACGCGGTGGCGCCGGCGGCCTCGGCCCCCTCGCTCGGCGCCGGGAAGAGCCCCGCGACCCGGCCCGCCGCCCCGCCCGTCGGCACGACCTCCGCCGACGACTTCAGCGACATCGAGGCCATCCTCAAGAAGCGCGGCATATGACCTGAAACCGTTCACAACCGGAACCAAAGTGAGCCGGTCAGTGGGGAAAACGGTGAACACCCGCACTCGGTGAGTGTGTTGATCGCCAAGGGGGTGGTGCCTGGGCCATCATCACCCGCGAGATGCTGGACACGTCAGAGAGCGAGGCCGCGCCGCCGAAGGACGAGCCGCGCGGGTGCCTCTTCGCCCTTTCCCAGCCACCGCTGATGATCTTCCTTGCGGTGATCGGGTGTCTCATCCTCATGGCTGCGCTGCACGACCTGCTGTTGCTGTGAGCCGTACACGTCCGTCCCGGCGTCACCCGCCGGGACAGGCGTCGCCCCGATGAGCGCGAGCGCCCCGCCCGGCCGTCAGCCCGCCGCCTCCTTGCGCCGTGCCCGGTACGCGGCCACGTGCAGGCGGTTGCCGCAGGTCCGGCTGTCGCAGTAGCGCCGCGAGCGGTTGCGGGACAGATCCACGAAGGCGCGCCGGCAGTCCGGGGCCTCGCAGCGCCGCAGCCGCTCCTGCTCCCCGGCCACCACGAAGAAGGCGAGCGCCATACCGCAGTCGGCGGCCAGGTGGTCCGCCACGGACGCGCCGGGAGCGAAGTAGTGCACGTGCCAGTCGTAGCCGTCGTGGTCCGTGAGGCGCGGGGTGGTGCCGGCCGCGGCGACCAGCTCGTTGATCTGCCCCGCCGCCGCCCGGGCGTCCGGCGCGGCGAAGATCCCCGCGAACCGGCTCCGGACCTTGCGCACCGCCGACAGATCGAACTCCGAGAGCACCCCGACATCACTGATGTTGTGGCCTCGCACGAAGTCGACGAGCGCCGCGACATCCGGCAGTCCGTCCGCCGTCTCGTCGTCCGGCGCGGAGTTCACCAGATCCACCACGGTGTCTAGGGCACAGCGGATGTCGTGGGTGATCAGCACGTTTCGCTCCCTGGCCTGGAGGTCGGGCGGGCGCCCGCCGATGCCGGCCGATAGTAGCGACAACCGCGCCCATCGCACCGGGTACCGCCCCGCCGGCGGACCGCCGGCACGGCGCCCCCGTGCCCCTGGGGTTCCCGAGTGTCCCACGCCCGGACGCGCGCGGTACACATACAGGCGGGCGCCATCACCGTGAGCACTCACGGTGACGGCGCGGGCCTGCCGTATGCGGTTGTCTGAGCCCGAGCCGTCTCCCCGAGTGGACGGCGCCGGGCGGCTTCGAGGGGCGCGACCTAGCTCTCCGCCAGGATGTGCGAGAGCTCCTGATCCAGATCGAAGTGCCGGTGTTCCGTGCCGGGCGGCACGGCGGCGTCGGTTCGCTTCAGGAAGGACTCCAGGGCCCGCGCCGGGGCCTCGAGCAGAGCCTCTCCCTCAGGGGAGCTGAGGGCGATACAGACCACGCCCTGACCATGACTGCGGGACGGCCAGACTCGGACGTCTCCGGTGCCGGTAGGACGGTGGAGACCCTCGGCGAGGAGGTCGCGGGCGAACACCCACTCGACGGTCTCCTCGGCTCCGGTGTGGAAGGTGGCGTGCACGGCGTAGGGGTCGGCCGTGTCGTACCGCAGGCCTGCGGGGACAGGCAGGGAGGACTCGCTCGACACAACGAGGCGCAGGTGCAGCTCGCAGCTGACCGTGGTGTTCATAAGCGCCAGGGCCTTTCGCTCAGTGTGCGCTCGGGGATTCGCACGTCGGCGAAATCGACATGCCACCTACGGTGCCGTTGTAAACCCCTCTGAGGGTTTTGCGTGCCTTTACGTAACTCTTCCGGCCGAGAACTTTGGTGAGACCTGCGACCATTCCAGTGACTGATTCACTACGGTAGGGTTTGTCTGTATGAATACGGGGAGTGACCAGCCGGGCGACGTTGCCGTGGCCATCGACGAGGCGGACGAGATGAAGGCAGGCGAGGAGCGGGCCGAGCGGGGACTCGGCTCCCGGGCTCCGCAGTTCGTCAAGTCACGCCGTGCTCTGCATCTGAGCTGGCAGGTCGGCGTCTTCGTGATCGGCCTCGCGGTCGTCGCGGCCGGTGTCGTCATGCTGCCGCTGCCCGGCCCCGGCTGGGTGGTGATCTTCGGCGGCATGGCGATCTGGGCGACCGAGTTCGTCTGGGCCCAGCTCGTGCTGCGCTGGACCAAACGCAAGGTCACCGAGGCGGCCCAGCGGGCCCTCGATCCCCGGGTGCGCCGGCGGAACATCACGCTGACGGCGATCGGCCTGGTGATAGTCGGCGTGCTGGCGGGGATCTACCTGTGGAAGTTCGGCTTCGTCATGCCCTGGAAGATCCAGGACCAGTGACCAGGGCCGCCGCCGGTGCACCGGGTGCCGGCGGCCGCGCGTCCGGCCTCTGGTCGGAGGCACCCCCTGACATGGGGTAATGTTCTTCCTGCGTCCGGGCGATTAGCTCAGTGGGAGAGCGCTTCGTTCACACCGAAGAGGTCACTGGTTCGAACCCAGTATCGCCCACCCGGAAGACGGCCCACCTGCGAACGGCAGGTGGGCCGTCGTCGTTGCGCGTGTCGGGCGCCACCGGATCCCTGCGGTCACCGTGCCGGGAGCCGACGCGCCGTCACCACGCGCGGCGGGGCCGATTCCGGGCGTCCCGGCGACCGTCTTCCGTGTTCGGCCCCTCGGCCGCACCTCCCCCCACCTGCCAGGTCCTCCCCGTGCTCGCGCGGCCCCCGCGCCTCCCGCCGCCCGGTGGCCGAAGAAAATCCTGTCCGAATCATTGACGCACCCCGGGCCCCTCCGTAGCTTGTGCCAGCAAGCGCTTACTTGAAACGATTCATGAGCGGCGACGACGCTGCGGGGAGGGCCCGACTGTGGGAACCAGCAGGAACCTTGAGAGGCGTACGATCCTGAAGGCGGCCGGAGTGTCGGCCGCCGCCCTAGGGCTCGCGGCGACGACCGGGTGCGGCGGCGGCAGCGGTTCCGGGGACGGCACGGTGACGATCCGTTACTCCTGGTGGGGTGCCGAGGAGCGGGCCAAGAAGATCAACCGGACCATCGCGCTCTTCGAGAAGAAGTACCCCAAGATCAAGGTCAAGACCGACTTCCAGACGTATCAATCGTTCTGGGAGAAGTTCCAGACGCAGGCCGCCGGCGGAAATCCCCCGGATGTTTTCCAAAACGCCGTCACGTTCCTTCGGAAGTACGACAAGCGCGGAATTCTCCTCGACCTCAAGTCCCAGGTGCGGGCAGGGAATCTGAGCCTGGATCACTTCCGGGCGGGCGTCACGAAGGTCGGCGAGGTCGACGGCAAGCAGCTAGGAATTCCCGTCGGCTCCAACACCATGGCACTGGTCGTCGACATGAAGCTCTTCCAGCAGGCGGGTGTCGAGCCGGAGCGGGGCTGGACCTGGGACGAGTACTTCAAGGCCCTGAAGACCATCCACGACAAGACGAAGATCGCCGGTGACACCGGCTACTTCACCATCATGTACCTGTACGACCTCTACCTCCGGCAGAACGGCAAGGCGTTCTTCACCGAGGACGGGCTCGGTTTCGACAGGGCCGATCTGACGGAGTGGTGGACCGACGGCTACAACCGGGTCAAGGCCGGCATCGTCACCGACCCGAAGACCGTCTCCCAGGACCTGCCCAAGTCCTCCCTCTCCGCCCGCCACGGGCCTCGGAGTTCACCTGGGACAACTTCACCGTCCGCTACACGGCCGAGGGTGACAGCACCTACGGCCTCGCCCCGATACCCACCACCGACGGCAAGAACACCGGCCAGTACCTGGCCTCCCTGATGCTCAGCGCCTCCGCCCGCACCGCGCACCCCAAGGAGGTCGCCCAGTTCACACTCCGCCCGGCACGTGTGGCGGTACGACATCGGCGGCTACGCCTGGGACAACTCCGAGCTCTCGCCCGACCTGTGGCTCTGGTACGCCTACCTGCGCAGCGGCCGCTCCGACATCTTCCGCTTCGCCGAGGCCATGACCCGGCACACCGGCGAGGTCGACGTCTACCACCTCGGCAAGTGGGCGGGCCTCGGCACCCGGCACGGCGTGCAGCACTTCGCCGACAGCGCCAAGCAGCAGCGCATCGCCAACACCACATACCGGCGCTTCTACTACTTCCTCACCGCCGACGAACGCGTCGGCGACCTCATGCACGCCAACGTCGACTCCGACGAGACGTTCCTCGTCCTCGACCCCAACCGCAAGGTCCGCACCGACCCCTACACACCCGACCGGCACGCCCTGTCGATCGGCTTCGGCACCGACTGGAGCGGGCTGGTGTCGGCCTGGCTGACCGAGTGGGAACGCCGGGGACCCAAGTGGGAGAAGGCCAAGGCCCGCGTGCTGTCCACGATGGAGGGCATCGCCGCCCAGCCCAACGGCTTCGTGCAGGGCAGCGGGCTCTACGACCTGGACACCGGGAGGTTCGCCGTCGCCGCCGAGCCCGTGGTGGCCGTCTCCCACCTCTCCGCGGTCTTCGGCCTCAACGAGCTGTGCGCCGAGCCGATCCACCTGGTCGACATGCCGAAGTTCAAGGAGGCGTACCTGGACTACTGCCGGTACTTCAACGCGAGCAAGGCCGAGCAGGCGGCCCGTTACGGCTCCAACTCCGGCAGCCTGATCCTCTTCCAGGGCCACTCGCGCCTCGACGCCTACGCCGCCGTCCAGACCGGGGACGAGGCGCTCGCCAAGCGTGCCTGGACCAAGTTCTACGGCTCGGACGGCTACACCGAGAACTCACCCTGGAAGACCGAGAAGCTGACCGGACCGGCCACCCTGGTCGAGGGCGGTGAGGCGAGCTGGGTGTCCGGCAACGACACCGCGCTGTACGGCCTCGCGGCCATCGAGAACCTGGCCCTGCTCGGCGACAGGATGCCCGGTTAGAGGGAGGCGATGGGGGAGCGCCGTCGCACGGGCGGCGGCGCTCGTTCCCCGAGTGTGGTGTGCGTCACTCGGGGGCGCATGAGTACGCGTACTCAGATCCGCGCGCAGTCGCGGGCAGACTCGGGTCATGGACTGGAACCGCTACCGCTTCCGCACCCTGTGGTCCCTGCCCGCCCCGCCGGCCGACGTGTTCGCCGTGCTGGAGCGGCCTGAGGACTATCCGCGCTGGTGGCCCCAGGTGCGCTCGGTCACCCGCCTCGACGCGGCCACCGGCGTCCTCACCATCCGCTCCCTGCTGCCGTACGACATGACGCTCACCGCCCGCGAGACGCGCCGCGACCCGGCCGCCGGTGTCCTGGAGGTCACCGTGTCCGGCGACATCGAGGGCTGGGCCCGCTGGACCGTCACCCCCGCGGGCCCGGGCACACTCGCCCGCTACGACCAGGTGGTCGAGGTGACCAAGCCCCTGCTCAGGCGGCTTGCCGTACCGGGCCGGCCCCTCTTCCGGGCCAACCACGGGCTGATGATGGCCGCCGGCCGCCGCGGACTGCTGCGCCACCTCCAAGCGGTTTGAAGTAACCCCGCGGAGCCCTGTATTGTTCAGGGCGTTCCCGGGCGATTAGCTCAGTGGGAGAGCGCTTCGTTCACACCGAAGAGGTCACTGGTTCGAACCCAGTATCGCCCACCATGTCCGGTACGCCAGGGTCCTTCCTCCGACGAGGAAGGGCCCTGTGTCGTTCGACGCGGCTCCCCGCTCGCGGCTGCCGGCTCCGCGGCAGCTCGCCGCCTTTCGCTCGCCATTCTGTTCGGCCATACTGCTGGCAGCGTACGTTCGCTGCCGATCACCGCGCAGCTCGGTATTCCCCCATCATGGTGCAGGAAGGGAATTCATGGAGTCGCGAACCAAGGAACACAAGGTGAGGGAAGCCTCCGGAAGCGCAACGGAATCCGAGGCTCCGGGACTCATCATTCAGATTGACGAGGTGCCTGTGGCGCGTGAGCGCTGTGCGGCTGTGGGGAAGAACGGCAACAACCGGGCCGAGCTTTCCATGTCATGATTCCCGGTGCTGGAGAGCCGTTGTGTGACGGAGGAACTCCGCTGCCAGCGGCTCTCTTTCATGACCCTTGGCGACCATGCGATCAGCCAGATCCAGAACGAGTCTGCCCACCTGGCGGGACTGCATCCTGGTCGCCTGATCTGCTGCCCGGATGCCGAGGCGGCAAGCCTCTTCCAGATGACCGTCGTCCAGTCGCGCCCACGCCATGTATGTGGTGTTGGAGACGATCTGACGTCCGGTGCTGTGGGCGAGGCTGCTTTCCGCGAAGTCGAACATGCGCTGCGTCTGTCCGGTCTCCCGGCAGCAATAGGCGAACTGGTTCGTCATGTAGTGCTCGTCGAGGAAGCCCATCCACTCGGGATCGTCGCCCTGAGCCGCCCTCGCGGCTTCCGTCCGGGCCATGACGGCTGCGGTTTTCCTGTCTCCCAGGGTGGCGTATGCCCTCGCCTCCATGGCCAGGGCGCGCGTCAGGCTCGCCGGGCTGCCGCTTCGCACTGCTGAATGGACAGCCACCTGGGCAATGTTCACCGCCTCCGCCGCGTTGCCGGTGAAGGTGGCGACATGGCTGAGGGCCGACAGGAGATTGCTGCCGATCGCGAACCCCGGGGATCCGGCTTCGGCGGCCAGGGAAAGCCCCTGGGTGAGGTACCGCTGTGCCAGCCCCCAGGCTCCGATGTCGTAGGTCATCCAGCCCAGCGTCATGCACAGTTCGGCCGAGGCGATGAAGAGTTCCCGGCGGACGGTGTCCGTCGACTGGGTGCGGATCAGCGGAACGACGTCGTGGTGCAGGTAACTCGCCAGTGCCGTCCGCGCGTGACTGCCGCCGTACGTGTTGTCCGCCTCGATGAAGACCTTCATCATCAGGCGCATGTTCTCGACCTGCTCCATGCGCACCGTATTGCCGACTCCGTCCTCTCCGCGTAGCAGGTGCAGGAGCCAGTCACGTTGGGGACCGAGGGCGGCGCTGGCGGAGAACGGCAGAAGGTAGAGGAACTCACGTCGCTCCATGTCGGCTTTTCCCAGCTTCTCGGTGATGTCCAGGGTCGCGGCCAGGTCGGATTGCTGTTTGAGGGAGCTCGATACCAGATCGAGCTCCCATTCGTCTCCGAACCCTATCTCCGCCGGGGTGACCACCCTGTCCAGTTTTTGACTCAACGCTTCGGCCACGATGAGTGGCACCATGCCGCGCGGAGTCTTTCCTTTCACCCAGTAGCTCACGGACGACTTGTCGTACGTCAGTGAAAGCCCGTACGAAATTCCGATGGTGTTGACGCGGCGAGCCAGACCTTCGTAGGAGCATCCAGCTTCTGTCATGACTTTCCGGAGCTGACTGTTCTGGGTCGCCATCGTCTGCCTCTCCGCCTGCACGGCAGTACCAAGCCGAGAATACGACGATCGCGTGATCGATAGTAGCCGAAGTGCCGCCGTTCAACTCCGCGTTCAACCGAAACTTCGAGCGGACACCCGGACCCCCGCTGTTCCATGATGCAACTCGCACCACCTTTCGTTGGATCAACGCCGAACCCATTCTGGGGATACCGCCCGGAAGTGGAAGCACTCCTGGGCCTCTTGACCCACGCGGTATTCGAACGAGGTGACGCGAGCGATGCACGAGGATCAGCAGCCGAATGGAACCAACCGTCCGACTTCGCAGGAGGTGACCCTGCTCCTCGTGATAGTGATGGTGATCGCGTCGACACGGGACGCCGGCCTCCAGGCCCTTCTCCTCGAGTGGCTTCTCAGGGGGCTGAAGTTCTCACGCTGAGCAGCCCGGCGACCTGGAGCTCCAGGACGAACGCGCGAATCCGTTCCTTGTCGACCTGCGCGCTCAGATCGGAACACAGACGCGCGAAGCTCAGCTTCCGGTGTGACATGAGCTCCCGTAGGACCACGGAAGCCGGCTCCGCGAAGGTCCAGACGCGTCCCAGGGCGCCCAGGGTTGTCCGCCCCTCGGCGGTGCGCGGCACCGCCCGGGGTGCGAGCCACTCCAGCAGCGACTCGTCTCCGATGTTCTGCGGATCGGGACGCACCGCGTCGAGGTTGATCAGCGCACGACTCGCCGCGGTCGCGTCGCTGACGTAGAGAAAACGCTCCAGGCTGTCCTCGGTCAGCCGCGCCAGCACCTCATCCCGCAACCGGGCGAAGTACCTGCCGCGCTCCTGCGCGTCGGCGTGCCGGGGAATGTCCTGACGCAGCACGGCACTGCTGATCAGGTCCTCAGCCAGCCATGACAGGAAGTCGTATCCGGTGCGGCGGGTCACGCCAATCGTCAGATGCAGTGAGGGCGTCTTGGTGGCGTGGACGCGGTGCCACTCGCCCCGGGGCACGTACAGCACATCGCCGGCATCGACCAGGAGCGTGTCCTTCGGGTCCGACGGCGGTTCGGTGTTGGCCTCGACGTCCTTGCGCATGGGCCAGTCACGGGTGCTGCCGTAGAAGCTCCACGCCTTCTGGCCGTACACCTGCAACACGATGACGTCGTGGTCGTCCCAGTGGAGATCGAAACCCTCGATCTCGGACCACCCCGCGTAGGCGTTGATGATCACTCGCTCGCGAAAGGCGGACTCGAGCGCGACGGCCAGCTCACGTATCTCGGGAACCATGTCGTCGACCGAGTCCAGGACCAGCATCGCCCCATCCTGCAACTGCCGGTACAGCTCGGTCGGTTCGGGTACTTCCGCGGTGTCCGGCGGGCCCGCCTGCCGCATGTAGCTCTCCCTCGGGATGATGTTCCCCTCACGGGACAGCCGGAAGCGCGGGTGGGCGTGTCGGTGTTCGGAGAGCAGGGAACTGAGCATTCGCCAGTCGAGGAGCTCCACGAACCGGTCCGGCGGGCCGGAGAAGACGGCCGTTCGTCGCCCCCAGACATCGCCGAGGAATTCCTCGGTGCTCGTCGGGGTCACCAGCGCTGCCAGATCCATGTCCGCCCCCGTGCTCATCTGCTTCGAGTGAGCTTTCACAGGGCAGGATGGCACGCACGCTCCGGGGGGTAAACGGGGCGATTGCGCCAGGTCCGGTGTCGCCTTCGACTCCAGCGGCCCGGCCTCCGAAGGCTCCGGCAGCGGTCGGCTCCGCGGAGACGGCGGCATGGCGTGTCCGGCGGCCGTCGGCGGGCGAGGCTCACGCGGCCGCGGGCAGTTCCGGTCGCAGGGGCCAGTCCGTGCTGACTATCTCCTCCGAGCCGCTGCGGGCGAACCAGGCCTGCAGGCCGCGTGCCTGGGCCGCGTGCCAGTTGGCCTGGAGGGTGTGCAGCTCGGTGGGGGAGAGGCGCTCCAGGCGGGTCGCGAAGCGGCGGCCCACGGCCCGTACGACCTCCAGCGCGGCCAGCGCGTCCGCCGCAGCGTCGTGCGCGCCCTCCAGACCGACGTCGTAGTGCGCGCACAGGTCGGTCAGCGTGCGGCGGCCCTTGCGGTAGCGGTCCAGGTGCTTGTCCAGCACTCGCGGGTCCAGCACCCGCAGCGGGGCCGCCTGGAACCAGTGGTCCAGCGAGGAGGCCCGGTGCCGGCGCAACTCCCGGTCCAGCAGGGTGAGATCGAACGGCGCGTTCATCACCACCAGCGGCCGCCCCATCGCCGCGTGCTCGGCCAGCTGATCGGCTATCTCGTACATCACCGGCGCCGGCCAGCGGCCGTTGTGCTGCAGGTGTTCCTCCGTCAGCCCGTGCACCGCGGTCGCCGCCTCGGGCACCGGCACGCCGGGGTTCACCAGCCAGCGGACGATCCGCGGCCGGGTGCCCGGCGCATCCTGGACCACGACGGCGGCCGACACGATCCGGTCGGCCTCGACGTCCACACCCGTCGTCTCCGTGTCGAAGGCGGCCAGCGGCCCCTCGTACCAGCTCGTCATCGCAATTCAACTCCTCGTTCACCCGGGGCAGGTGACATCCCGTCTTCTGCCTGTTTGGTGATACCCGGGCCGTTTGCGCCGTACGCCGGAAGGACACAACAGGAGTACGGGTCTTTGCAGTTCAGCGGCCCGCAACGGGGAAACCCATGGCTCGGAAGGCTGTTGGTCATGGCCATTGCGCAGCCCGAGCGGGGCGGGCTGCTGCCCGAACGCACGGGTCACCTCCGCGGCACGCTCGCCACCACCGCCTGCATGGAGACACTGCAGGTCGGCTATCTGCACGCGGTCGCCGCCGCGGCCGGCTGCTCGCTGTCCCAGCCCTTCCCGGACAACGGCATCGACTGGCACGTCAGCCACGGCGCACCCGGGCACACCGTCGACGACGAGGTGACCATCAAGGTGCAGCTCAAGTGCACCTACCAGATCGCGCCGAACCCCCCGGGCCGCTTCTTCTCCTTCACGCTCGACAACGAGCACCTGCGCAAACTCGCCCGCACACCCGTCTCGGTGCACAAGATCCTAATCGTCATGCTGGTCCCGCGGTCCCAGGACGACTGGCTGCGCGCCGGCCACGACCGGCTCGACCTCAGGCACTGCTGCTACTGGGTCAACCTCGCCGGCCATCCGGTCACCGGCCGGCACCGGACCACCGTGCGGATACCGACCTCACGCATCTTCGACGACCGGGCGCTGTGCGAGATCATGACGCGGGTCGGAACGGGAGGCAGGCCATGAGGAGCCGTCCCCAGGAGGAACTTCCGCGCCAGGCCCGGCCGCACCCCGACGATCCCGCGTGGAACCGGCCGCCCGACCCCGCCGCGGTCGACCCCGCCGTGCTCGGCGCCCTGCTGCACCGGCACGGCTGGCAGCGGCGCGGGGGAGCGGCCGGGCGCTACGGCCGCTGGACCCCGCCGGGTCCCGGCGGCGCCGGCACCAGCCTGCTGGTCCCCGAGAGCCGCGCCTTCCCCGACAGCGAGGACCTGCTCGGCGAGGCCCTCGACGCGCTCGCCCGCAGCGACACTCCGTCCGCGCGCGAGGTGCTGATCTCCCTCGCCGTGCCCAGCGACGAGATCCGCTGGTGGCGGGACGCCCCCGGCGGACCGTCCGGCGCCGCGCCCTGGACGGCCGACGAGCGGCTGCGCGCCGCCGCCCGCCAGCTGCTCCTCGCCGCCGCGCTCGCCACGCGCGCGCGTGCCGGCTACCACGGCGCCCGGCACCGGTCGGCCGCCGCCACCCTCCTGGAGAACGTGCTCGTCGGCCCCGGCGCGGAGGGGCGCCGGCTCACCGCCTTCGTGCCCGTGCCCACCGGCCGCCCGCTCGCCGTCCGGCTCCACCAGGCGCTGTACGCGGTCCGCGAGGCCATCGACTACCAGCGCGCCACCGGCGGCATGGACGCCTTCGACGGCGCCGTCGAGGCCGGCGCCAGCCGCGAACTGACCGACGCGCTCACCACGCTCGTGCGCGGCACCGAGGGCGCCCGCGTCGCCGTCGCCTGGGCGCCCGGGGCCGGTGTCCCAGAGGGCTGCGCCGCCCCGGCGGAACCCGTCGAGTTCTCACCCGGTGACCTGCCCGCCCTGCGCGCCGCCGGCGCCCGCTATCTGCGCGACGAACCCTCCGTACCGGTCCGGATCACCGGCGCCGTCGTCCGGCTGCGCCGCTCCGGACCGTTCGGCGAGGGCGCCGTACGGCTGCGGGTGCTCGCGGGCGCCGACGTCCCGCACGTCCGCGTCACCCTGAGCGAGGAGGACTACCGCATCGCCGGTCACGCCCACCTCGTCGGGCTCCCGGTCCGGGTGCACGGCCGGCTGGAGCGCCGGGGCGGCTTCCGCAGGCTCACCGGCGCCGGCGGGGTCGTACCCGTCCAGGTGGACGACGCCGAGCGGGACCGGCTGATGAAGTCACTGCACGAGAATCTCGACTTCTTCGAGGAGGCGTGCGGGGAGGCGTATCGGGACGGGGACTGAGGCGTTCCGGGACGGGGGATCGAGGCGAACCGGGACACGGGTCCGAGGCGTACCGGGAGAGAGACTGAAAGTAACCGTTTCGCGGTCGGCGGTCCCGGGTCGGTACGATCCGTTGTGCGCGCGCTCCGGGTATGGCGCCGCACCCACCTTCAGTCAGGAGAGACCGGTGTCAGACGTCCGTGTGATCATCCAACGCGATTCCGAGCGGGAAGAACGCGTGGTGACGACGGGGACTACGGCCGCCGACCTCTTCGCGGGCGAGCGCTCGATCATCGCCGCGCGCGTGGCCGGTGAGCTCAGGGACCTCAGCCACGAGCTGTCCGACGGTGACGAGGTCGAGGCCGTCGAGATCTCCTCCGAGGACGGCCTGAACATCCTGCGCCACTCCACCGCGCACGTCATGGCGCAGGCCGTGCAGGAGCTCTTCCCCGAGGCCAAGCTGGGCATCGGCCCGCCGGTCAAGGACGGCTTCTACTACGACTTCGACGTCGAGAAGCCGTTCACGCCCGAGGATCTCAAGGCCGTCGAGAAGAAGATGCAGGAGATCCAGAAGCGCGGGCAGCGCTTCTCCCGCCGCGTGGTCACCGACGAGTCCGCCCGCGAGGAACTGGCCAACGAGCCGTACAAGCTGGAGCTGATCGGCCTCAAGGGCTCGGCGTCGCACGACGACGGCGCGGACGTCGAGGTCGGCGCCGGTGAGCTGACGATCTACGACAACCTGGACGCCAAGACCGGCGAGCTGTGCTGGAAGGACCTCTGCCGCGGTCCCCACCTGCCCTCCACCCGCCTGATCCCGGCGTTCAAGCTGATGCGCAACGCGGCCGCCTACTGGCGCGGCAGCGAGAAGAACCCGATGCTCCAGCGCATCTACGGCACCGCCTGGCCGTCCAAGGACGAGCTGAAGGCGTACCTCGACTTCCTCGCCGAGGCCGAGAAGCGCGACCACCGCAAGCTCGGCAACGAGCTGGACCTGTTCTCCATCCCGGAGCAGATCGGCTCCGGCCTCGCCGTCTTCCACCCCAAGGGCGGCATCGTCCGCCGGGTGATGGAGGACTACTCGCGCCGCCGGCACGAGGAGGAGGGCTACGAGTTCGTCTACACCCCGCACGCGACGAAGGGGAAGCTCTTCGAGACGTCCGGGCACCTGGACTGGTACGCGGACGGCATGTACCCGCCCATGCAGCTCGACGAGGGCGTGGACTACTACCTCAAGCCCATGAACTGCCCGATGCACAACCTGATCTTCGATGCGCGCGGCCGCTCCTACCGCGAACTGCCGCTGCGCCTGTTCGAGTTCGGGACCGTGTACCGGTACGAGAAGTCGGGCGTCGTGCACGGCCTCACCCGTGCCCGCGGCTTCACCCAGGACGACGCGCACATCTACTGCACCCGTGAGCAGATGTCCGAGGAACTGGACAAGACGCTCACCTTCGTCCTCGGCCTGCTGCGCGACTACGGCCTGACCGACTTCTACCTGGAGCTGTCCACCAAGGACCCGGAGAAGTTCGTCGGCTCGGACGAGGTCTGGGAGGAGGCGACCGAGACACTGCGCCAGGTCGCCGAGAAGCAGGGCCTGCCCCTCGTGCCGGACCCGGGCGGCGCCGCCTTCTACGGCCCGAAGATCTCCGTCCAGACCAAGGACGCCATCGGCCGGACCTGGCAGATGTCGACCATCCAGCTCGACTTCAACCTGCCCGAGCGCTTCGACCTCGAGTACACCGGCCCCGACGGTGCCAAGCAGCGCCCGGTGATGATCCACCGCGCCCTGTTCGGCTCCATCGAGCGGTTCTTCGCGGTGCTCCTCGAGCACTACGCGGGCGCCTTCCCGGCCTGGCTCGCCCCCGTCCAGGCGATCGGCATCCCGATCGGGGACGCGCACGTGGAGTACCTGGAGAAGTTCGCGGCCGCGGCCAGGAAGCAGGGCCTGCGCGTCGAGGTGGACTCCTCCTCGGACCGCATGCAGAAGAAGATCCGCAACGCCCAGAAGCAGAAGGTGCCCTTCATGGTCATCGCGGGCGACGAGGACATGTCGGGCGGTTCGGTGTCCTTCCGCTACCGCGACGGCTCGCAGGAGAACGGCATCCCGTTCGACGAGGCCATCGCCAAGATCGCGAAGGTCGTGGCGGAGCGGGCCCAGGTCTGATCCGCACCACCCGAAGGCCCCCGGGGATCACTTCCCCGGGGGCGCTTCGTCGCCCTCGCGGGTGAAGGTCTGCATCAGCCACGACGAGAACGAGCCCGTCACCGCGCCGAGCAGGCCGAGACCGCCGGCCATCATCCCGGTCGCGATCACCCGGCCGAGCCGGGTCACCGGGGTGATGTCGCCGTAGCCGACCGTGCTCAGCGTCGAGGCGGCCCACCACACGGCGTCGCCGAACGTCCGCATGGTGGCGCCGGGTGCCCCGCGCTCCTGCTGGTAGACCGCGAGAGCGCCGGAGAAGCCGAGCAGCAGGGTGGACAGGCTCGCATACGCGATCACGCGCGCGTACAACGAGAGCCGGGGCTCCCCCTGCCGGCGCTGGATCACGTCGTAGAGCGGAACGATCCGCAGCGGGCGCAGCAGCGGCAGGACCACCACGACGGTGTGCAGGAAGTGCGTGCTGACGAAGCGCAGGAACCGCTGACCGCCGAGTCGCCAGCGCACCAGGTAGTCCGCCGCGAACAGCACCCAGAGCGTGAGCATCGCGGCCAGGCACAGGTTCCGCCAGAAGGACGGGATGCTCACGGCCAGGACGCGGGTGGCGTAGGCGCCGATGAAGAGCAGTGACCCAACGAAGAGCGGGATCTCGGTGCGCTGCTCCCAGCGGGCCGCGGTGTTGTCGTCGTCCACCGGCCCAGCTTGTCCGGTGACGGCGTTCCGGCCGCCCCGGCGACACGCCGCGAACGGGCGAAGCCATATGCTGCCTTGCATGACGAGTGAGCCGGAACAGCAGATCGGAGTGGGGACGCAGGACGCGTTCCAGCGCCTGTGGACGCCCCACCGGATGGCCTACATCCAGGGCGAGAACAAGCCGACCGGTCCGGGGGCCGACGACGGCTGCCCCTTCTGCTCGATCCCGGCCAAGTCCGACGACGACGGCCTGATCGTCCGCCGCGGCGAGCACGTGTACGCGGTCCTCAACCTCTACCCGTACAACGGCGGCCATCTGATGACCGTGCCGTACCGGCACGTGGCCGACTACACGGACCTGACCTTGCCGGAGACGGCCGAGCTGGCCGAGCTGACCAAGCAGGCGATGACCGCGCTGCGCACCGCGTCCGGCGCGCACGGCTTCAACATCGGCATGAACCAGGGCACGGTGGCCGGCGCCGGCATCGCCGCCCACCTGCACCAGCACATCGTCCCGCGCTGGGGCGGCGACACGAACTTCATGCCGGTGGTCGGCCAGACGAAGGTGCTGCCGCAGCTGCTGGCGGACACCAGGAAGATGCTGGCGGAGGCCTGGCCGGCGCCGGCGTAGTCCCAGTAGACCCACCGGTGCCCTCGGTCCCGAGGGCACCGCTCACGCGTCGTACAGGTCGGCCTTCTTCGGCGTCGGGTCCTGCACCAGGCCGCTGAGGACGGACGAGCGGTTGCCGAACTTCTCGGTGTCCACGCCGTTCTCCCGCAGCACCCGGATCGCGGCCGAGTGCACCACCCGCAGCACCGGGGTGGCCGCGCGCAGCGCGTCGTCGGCCATGAAGCGGTGCCGCCACGGCTGGTCCGCCCAGGCGTGCCGCAGCCCGAACGGCTCCGGCAGGACGAGCGAGCCGCCGAGCCACTTGAGCATCGGCGGGTACCAGGCCAGCGGGGCGCGCGCGGTGAGCCGTACCACCTCGTCGGTGGGCACCAGGGGCAGATTGACCGTGCGGTTCTCCCAGGGCTTGAGCGACTTGGCGACCTCCTTGGTGGGCGCCGTCGGCTTCGTGGTGAACAGCGGGTTCACCGGTCCCAGGGCGTGCCCGGTCACCTCGATGCGCAGCGTCTCGTGGAGCACCGTCACCGTGATCATCATGGTGATGACGAGCTGCCCGTCCCACAGGGTCCACTGCACGCCCAGGTAGTGCCGGTCACCGCTGCCGAACTGCTGCTTGTTGCAGATGTCCTGTATGGCGTGCTGCTTGATCTGGAACGCCTCCACGTCCGTGCCCTCGGGCCGGGACACCTCCTTGGCGTTCTCCCCGATCGGCGTGACGATCCAGTGCCGTATCGACGGCCGGGGGAAACCGCCGGTGTTCAGCGGACCCCGCTCCAGCATGCGCAGCTTGTCGTGGATGGAGCGTATGACGTCCCAGCTGCGGAAGGGATGGATCTCCCGGGAGGGGTCGGCGGGCTCGAGGTCCTCGGCGAGCTGCCAGGAGCCCCAGCGGGTGCCCATGCCGAGTATGCCCTTGGGCCCGGCGTAGAAGACGGAGTTGGACCGCTGCTCGGCACCGAGCCGGGCCAGTGACTGGCGCAGCTGCTCGGCCGCGGTCTCGCCCGGGGCGCGCGGCACGGCCTCGGGCACCTTGGCGCCGACGCTGCTGCCGGAGAGCAGGCCTTCCCAGCGCGCCCGCAGATCCCGGGCGCTGCGCTCGCAGATCCGCTTGGCCCAGAACCAGCCGAGCACCGGGATCACGACGCAGCCCCGCGCGTACCATCCCCAGAATCCGCCGAAGGGCATCTTCAGCAGGAAGAGCGCGGCGAGCACACCCACCCCGGTGAGCAGGACGGTGGCGAGCGTCCCGGCGCGCTTGTCGTCGCGCCTGGCGACGAGCATGCGCACCTGGAAGACGAGCAGCCAGCCGATGAACCCCGGCAGGAAGATCAGGCCGCACAGCACCACGACGACGGACAACCGGTTGTCGCGTTCGCGGCGGATGTTGTTCGCCGCGAGCGCGTGCTCCACCACGACCTGGGGCTCGGTGCCGAAGGACTGGATGAGCGGCTTGCGGCCCGGGGCGAGCATGCGGTCGACCACGGCCCGCGAGAAGGCCTCGCCGAGATTGGGCTTGAGCAGGGATATCCGGCCGGCCTTGACGGTCGACTGGTGCCATTCGTTGTCGGTCTTCTTGATGTCCTCGATCACGTTGTCCCGGTAGGCCGCCGAGGCCAGCGCGTACGTCGCCGCCTGTCCCTCGTCGCCGGAGACGGGCACCTGCGGTCCGTCCCACTCCATGCCAACCGACATTCCCGCCCCCTCGCCGCCGGTGTCGCTCCTGCGGCCTTCCCGACTTCACTGCCCCGCACACCTGTTGAACAGGCCAACCTGCCGAATCGGCAGGACAACCGCACGAGTTCGGCACGACGTGATCAGGAGATCAGCGTATCCGCAGCCACCGACAGCGCGCCGGTGGACGGCCGAAGCCACCCACCGGCGCACGGAGTCGACCGGTGTGGGTTACGGCGTCTCGCCCGCCTGTTCGCGGATCCGCTCGGCGATCTGCGGCGGCATCGGCTCGTGCCGGGCGTAGGCGCGGTCGAAGCGGGCCGTGCCGTGGGACAGGGAACGCAGGTCGATCGCGTAGCGGCCGATCTCGAACTCGGGCACCTCGGCCCGGATCAGGGTCCGTCCCGAGCCCACCTGCTCGGTGCCGAGCACCCGGCCGCGCCGGCTCGACAGGTCGCTCATCACCGCGCCCACGTAGTCGTCCGGGACCAGCACGCCCACCTCGGACACCGGCTCCAGCAGATGGATCCGCGCGTCGGCCGCGGCCTCGCGCAGCGCCAGCGCGCCCGCCGTCTGGAAGGCGGCGTCGGAGGAGTCCACCGAGTGCGCCTTGCCGTCCAGCAGCGTGATCCGGACGTCGATGAGCGGATAGCCCGCCGCGACGCCCTTGGCCGCCTGCGCCCGTACGCCCTTCTCGACGGACGGGATGAACTGGCGCGGTACGGCGCCGCCGACCACCTTGTCGACGAACTCGATGCCCGAGCCGCCGGGCAGCGGCTCCACCTCGATCTCGCAGATGGCGTACTGCCCGTGCCCGCCGGACTGCTTCACGTGCCGGCCCCGCCCGGCGGCCTTCACCGCGAACGTCTCGCGCAGGGAGACCTTGTGCGGTACGGCGTCGACCTGGACGCCGTAGCGGCTGCGCAGCCGCTCCAGGGCGACGTCCGCGTGCGCCTCGCCCAGGCACCACAGCACCACCTGGTGGGTGTCCTGGTTCTGCTCCAGGCGCATCGTCGGGTCCTCGGCGACCAGGCGGGCCAGGCCCTGCGAGAGCTTGTCCTCGTCGGCCTTGCTGTGGGCCTGGATGGCGAGCGGCAGCAGCGGGTCGGGCATCCGCCAGGGCTCCATCAGGAGCGGGTCGTCCTTGGCCGAGAGGGTGTCCCCGGTCTCCGCGCGGCCGAGCTTGGCCACGGACACCAGGTCGCCGGCGACGGCGTGCGTCACCGGGCGCTGGTGCTTGCCGAAGGGGGTGGACAGGGCGCCGATCTTCTCGTCGACGTCGTGGTCCTCGTGCCCGCGGTCCGCCAGCCCGTGCCCGGAGACGTGCACCGTCTCGTCGGGGTGCAGGGTGCCGGAGAAGACGCGGACCAGGGAGATACGGCCGACATAGGGGTCGGAGGAGGTCTTCACGACCTCGGCGACCAGCGGGCCGTCCGTGTCGCAGACCGCCAGCTCACGCGCCCTGCCGTCGATCGTGGTGACCCCGGGCATGGGGTGCTCGAACGGCGTCGGGAACCCGCGCGTGATCAGCTCCAGCAGCTCCACCGTGCCGAGGCCCTGCCGGGCGCCCTCGGCGGCGGGGGCGGCGGCCAGGACCGGGAAGAACGTGCCGCGTGCCACCGCCCGCTCCAGGTCCTGGATCAGCGTCTTGACGTCGACCCGCTCGCCGCCCAGATAGCGGTCCATGAGGGTCTCGTCCTCGCTCTCGGCGATGATCCCCTCGATCAGCCGGTCGCGGGCCTCCTCGATGTCCGGGAGCTGGTCCTCGCCGGGCTCGGACTCCTTGCGCTCGCCGGTCGAGTAGTCGAACAGCTTCTGCGACAGCAGGCCGACGAGGCCCGTCACCGGAGCGTGCCCGTCCGGGCCCTCGGGGCCGCGCAGCGGCTGGTACAGCGGCAGCACGGCGTCGGGGTCGTCGGCGCCGAACGCCTCCGCGCACACCCGGGTCATCTCCTCGAAGTTCGCGCGCGCGCTCTCCAGGTGCGTCACCACGATCGCCCGCGGCATGCCGACGGCCTGGCACTCCTCCCAGACCATCCGGGTCGAGCCGTCCACCCCGTCCGAGGCCGAGACGACGAAGAGGGCCGCGTCCGCCGCGCGCAGACCGGCCCTCAGCTCCCCGACGAAGTCGGCGTACCCGGGGGTGTCCAGGATGTTGATCTTGATGCCGTCCCATTCGACCGGGACGAGCGAGAGCTGCACCGAGCGCTGCTGCCGGTGCTCGATGTCGTCGTGGTCGGAGACGGTGCCGCCGTCCTCCACGCGGCCCGCCCGGTTCACCGCCCCCGCGGTCAGCGCGAGGGCCTCCACCAAAGTGGTCTTGCCCGATCCGGAGTGGCCGACCAGCACCACATTCCTTATGGACGCGGGGTGGTCGGCCGCCCTTGCCCTGCCGGCGGCTCCAGGATGTGTCTGTGCCTTGTCGCCCATGATCCTGCCTCCCGTGCACGGTGAGGTCACTGTGGGCGCGGACACGCGGGACCCGCGTGCTCTGGCGGCTCCGGCGACGCCCGCGGTCCTTCGAGCTTTCCACTCCCGTAACGCCGCGTCCATACGAACGGCCGCGAAGCGGCCACGGCGGCCCGGGCGCGCCGGGCGTGCCCCGGCCGGGTGTGCGCGGGGCGGCGGTGCGGGCTCGTGGGTGCCCGCCCGTCACGCACGCGCACGCGTGACTACGATGGGCCAGCCGGAGGCCACCAGGGCCGCGGCGACAACGACCGTCGGGAAGGCCATGCTGAACAAGTACGCGCGTGCATTCTTCACGCGTGTCCTCACGCCGTTCGCCGCGTTTCTGATCCGCCGGGGCGTCAGTCCCGACGCGGTCACGCTCATCGGCACCGCCGGTGTGATGGCGGGCGCGCTGGTCTTCTATCCCCGAGGCGAGTTCTTCTGGGGCACGGTCGTGATCACGCTCTTCGTCTTCTCCGATCTGGTCGACGGCAACATGGCCCGCCAGCTCGGCCGCTCCAGCCGCTGGGGCGCCTTCCTGGACTCCACCCTGGACCGGGTCGCCGACGGCGCGATCTTCGGCGGCCTCGCGCTGTGGTACGCGGGCAACGGGAACGACAACGTCCTGTGCGCTGTCACGATCTTCTGCCTGGCCAGCGGCCAGGTGGTCTCGTACACCAAGGCGCGCGGCGAGTCGATCGGGCTGCCGGTCGCTGTCAACGGGCTCGTCGAACGCGCCGAGCGGCTGGTGATCTCGCTGGTCGCGGCCGGTTTCGCGGGACTGCACAAGTTCGGTGTACCAGGCATCCAGTGGCTGCTGCCGATCGCCCTGTGGATCGTCGCCGTGGGCAGCCTCGTGACGCTGATCCAGCGGGTCGTCACCGTCCGCCGCGAGTCCGCCGAAGCCGAGGCGGCGGCCGGGGAGAACGCCCCCCAGGGGAGGGAGACGGCGAAGTGAGCACCGCGGACCGGCTCACCGACGCGCTCTACGGGCTCGGCTGGAGCACCGTCAAGAACCTCCCCGAACCCGTCGCGGTCCGCCTCGGCCGGACCGTCGCCGACCTCGCCTGGAAGCGGCGCGGCAAGGGCGTACAGCGTCTGGAGGCCAACTACGCGCGCGTGGTGCCCGACGCCGGCCCGGAGCGGCTGGCCGAACTCGCGCGCGCGGGCATGCGTTCCTACCTGCGCTACTGGATGGAGTCCTTCCGGCTCCCGGCCTGGAGCCCCGAACGCGTCAGGACCGGCTTCGAGGCCAAGGACCTCCACCACCTGACCGACGGGCTCGCCTCCGGCCGCGGCGTGATCCTGGCCCTGCCGCACCTGGCCAACTGGGACCTGGCCGGCGCCTGGGTCACCACCGAACTGCGGACCCCGTTCACCACGGTCGCCGAGCGGCTCAAGCCCGAGACCCTCTACGACCGCTTCGTCGCCTACCGCGAGGGCCTCGGCATGGAGGTGCTCCCGCACAGCGGCGGCTCGGCCTTCGGCACCCTGGCCCGGCGGCTGCGCGACGGCGGCCTGGTCTGTCTGGTCGCCGACCGCGACCTGTCCGCGTCCGGCACCGAGGTGGACTTCTTCGGCGCCCGGGCCCGGATGCCCGCGGGACCGGCCCTGCTGGCCCAGCAGACCGGCGCGCTGCTACTGCCCGTCACCCTCCGGTACGACGACTCCCCGGTCATGAAGGGCCGCGTGCATCCCCCGATCGAGGTACCGGAGGCGGGTACGCGGGCCGAGAAGACGTCCGCCATGACACAGTCGCTCGCCGACGCCTTCGCCACCGGGATCGCCGAGCACCCGGAGGACTGGCACATGCTCCAGCGGCTGTGGCTCGCCGACCTCGACCCCACGAAGGGACCCTCGTGAGAATCGGGATCGTCTGCCCGTACTCCTGGGACGTGCCCGGCGGCGTCCAGTTCCACATCCGTGACCTGGCCGAGTACTTCATCCGGCTCGGCCACGAGGTCTCCGTCCTCGCGCCCGCCGACGACGACACCCCGCTGCCGCCGTACGTCGTCTCGGCCGGCCGCGCGGTCCCGGTGCCGTACAACGGCTCGGTGGCCCGGCTGAACTTCGGTTTCCTGTCGGCCGCGCGCGTGCGCCGCTGGCTGCACGAGGGCGCGTTCGACGTGGTCCACATCCACGAGCCGACGTCCCCCTCGCTCGGCCTGCTGACCTGCTGGGCCGCGCAGGGCCCCATCGTGGCCACCTTCCACACCTCCAACCCCCGCTCGCGCGCGATGATCGCCGCGTACGCGATCCTGCAGGCCGCGCTGGAGAAGATCAGCGCGCGGATCGCGGTGAGCGAGTACGCCCGCCGCACCCTGGTCGAGCATCTGGGCGGGGACGCGGTGGTCATCCCCAACGGCGTCGACGTCGACTTCTTCGCCGACGCCGAGCCCAGGCCGGAGTGGCAGGGCGACACGATCGGCTTCATCGGCCGCATCGACGAGCCCCGCAAGGGCCTGCCGGTGCTGATGGGGGCGCTGCCGAAGATCCTGGCCGCCCGCCCGCAGACCCGGCTGCTGGTCGCGGGGCGCGGTGACGAGGAGGCGGCCGTCGAGGACCTGCCCGCCGAACTGCGCTCGCGCGTGGAGTTCCTCGGCATGATCAGTGACCAGGACAAGGCCCGCTTCCTGCGCAGCGTCGACCTGTACGTCGCGCCCAACACCGGCGGCGAGAGCTTCGGCATCATCCTGGTCGAGGCGATGTCGGGGGGCGCCCCTGTCCTCGCCTCGGACCTGGACGCCTTCGTCCAGGTCCTCGACCAGGGCAAGGCCGGTGAGGTATTCGCCAACGAGGACGCCGACGCACTGGCACAGGCCGCCGTGGATCTGCTGGCGGACCCGGAGCGACGGGCCGAACTGCGGGAGCGGGGCAGCGCGCACGTCCGCCGCTTCGACTGGTCGACGGTCGGCGCCGACATCATGTCGGTGTACGAGACCGTCACGACCGGAACGGCGGCGGTGGCCACGGACGAGCGCCCCGGCCGGCGTTCACGGTTCGGGCTGGCCCGGGACTGAACCGAAGGGGGCGACGGCACGGCCACGGCGTCCCGATAGCCTTCGCCCGTGACCGCAACCCTCATCTGGATCCTCCTCGCCCTCGTCGCCGTCGGCGTGTACCTGAGCTGGACGGCCGGGCGGCTGGACCGGCTGCACGTGCGCATGGACGCCGCGCGGGCCGCGCTGGACGCCCAGCTGCTGCGGCGGGCCTCCGTGACCCAGGAACTGGCCACCTCGGGCGTCCTGGATCCCGCCGCCTCGATCGTGCTCTACGAGGCCGCGCACGCCGCCCGGCAGGCGGAGGAGGACCAGCGGGAGGTCGCGGAGAGCGAGCTGAGCCAGGCCCTGCGCGCGGTGTTCGAGGACCCGCGGCAGGTCGAGGTCGTCCGGGACGCGCCGGGCGGCGACGAGGCGGCCCACGAGCTGGCCGAGGCGGTACGCCGGGTCCCCATGGCCCGCCGCTTCCACAACGACGCAGTGGGGGCCGCCCGCAGGCTCCGCGAGCACCGCAAGGTGCGCTGGTTCCGGCTGGCCGGCCACGCCCCCTTCCCGCTGGCCTTCGAGATGGACGACGAGCCGCCCGCGGCCCTGGTGGAACGGGCCGCCTGAACCGGGCGCCGTGACCCGTCGCCGGACAAAAGGATCCACCGGGTCCTCATTGGCCCTTGCTGTGGACTGGTCCTCTCGCGTTTCCTCGTCGGTGCAGTCACCCTTTCCACTTCAGTGAGGTCACCCGTGTCCACCACCGAGAACCAGGCTCCCGAGACCGGCACCGCCCGTGTGAAGCGCGGCATGGCCGAGCAGCTCAAGGGCGGCGTGATCATGGACGTCGTCACCCCGGAGCAGGCGAAGATCGCTGAGGACGCGGGCGCCGTCGCCGTCATGGCCCTTGAGCGGGTCCCGGCCGACATCCGCAAGGACGGCGGCGTGGCCCGCATGTCCGACCCGGACATGATCGAGGGCATCATCGAGGCCGTCTCCATCCCGGTCATGGCCAAGTCCCGCATCGGCCACTTCGTCGAGGCCCAGGTCCTGCAGTCCCTCGGCGTCGACTACATCGACGAGTCCGAGGTGCTCACCCCGGCCGACGAGGTCAACCACTCCGACAAGTGGTCCTTCACCACCCCCTTCGTCTGTGGTGCGACCAACCTGGGCGAGGCCCTGCGCCGCATCGCCGAGGGCGCCGCGATGATCCGCTCCAAGGGCGAGGCCGGCACCGGCAACGTCGTCGAGGCCGTCCGCCACCTGCGCCAGATCAAGAACGAGATCGCCCGCCTGCGCGGCTTCGACAACCACGAGCTGTACGCCGCCGCCAAGGAGCTGCGCGCCCCCTACGAGCTGGTCAGGGAGGTCGCCGAGCTGGGCAAGCTCCCGGTGGTCCTCTTCTCCGCCGGTGGCGTGGCCACCCCGGCCGACGCCGCGCTGATGCGCCAGCTCGGCGCCGAGGGCGTCTTCGTCGGCTCCGGCATCTTCAAGTCCGGCGACCCGGCCAAGCGCGCCGCCGCCATCGTGAAGGCCACCACCTTCTACGACGACCCGAAGATCATCGCGGACGCCTCCCGCGACCTCGGCGAGGCCATGGTCGGCATCAACTGCGACACCCTGCCCGAGACCGAGCGCTACGCCAACCGCGGCTGGTAGGGCGACGGAACACATGAACACCCCCGTCATAGGCGTCCTGGCACTCCAGGGCGACGTACGGGAGCACCTCATCGCCCTGGCCGCGGCCGACGCCGTGGCCAGGCCGGTGCGGCGCCCCGAGGAACTCGCCGAGGTCGACGCCCTCGTGCTGCCCGGCGGCGAGTCCACCACCATCTCCAAGCTGGCCGTCCTCTTCGGAGTGATGGACCCCCTCCGCGCGCGCGTGCGCGACGGCATGCCCGTCTACGGCACCTGCGCCGGCATGATCATGCTCGCCGACAAGATCCTCGACCCGCGCTCGGGCCAGGAGACCATCGGCGGCATCGACATGATCGTGCGCCGCAACGCCTTCGGACGGCAGAACGAGTCCTTCGAGGCCGCGGTCGACGTCCGGGGCATCGCGGGCGATCCTGTGGAGGGCGTCTTCATCCGCGCTCCCTGGGTGGAGTCCGTGGGCGCCGGGACCGAGGTGCTCGCCGAGCACGAGGGACACATCGTCGCGGTCCGCCAGGGCAACGTGCTCGCCACGTCGTTCCACCCGGAACTGACCGGCGACCACCGCGTGCACGCGCTTTTCGTCGACATGGTGCGCGCCGACCGGACACCGGAGTCCTTGTAGGATCTCTGGAGTTCGTTGCAGAGATGGGTTACGCGAAGGAGACAGGCAGATGTCCGGCCACTCTAAATGGGCTACGACGAAGCACAAGAAGGCCGTGATCGATGCCAAGCGCGGCAAGCTCTTCGCGAAGCTGATCAAGAACATCGAGGTCGCGGCGCGCATGGGCGGCATCGACCTCGAGGGTAACCCGACACTCTACGACGCCGTCCAGAAGGCCAAGAAGCAGTCGGTCCCGAACAAGAACATCGACTCCGCGATCAAGCGTGGCGGTGGCCTCGAGGCCGGTGGCGCCGACTACGAGACGATCATGTACGAGGGTTACGGCCCGAACGGTGTCGCGGTGCTCATCGAGTGCCTCACCGACAACCGCAACCGCGCCGCCTCCGACGTGCGCGTCGCCATGACCCGCAACGGCGGCAACATGGCCGACCCGGGCTCGGTGTCGTACATGTTCAGCCGCAAGGGCGTCGTCATCGTCCCCAAGGGCGAGCTGGCCGAGGACGACGTCCTCGGCGCCGTCCTGGACGCGGGCGCCGAGGAGGTCAACGACCTCGGCGAGACCTACGAGGTCATCAGCGAGGCCACCGACCTGGTCGCGGTCCGCACCGCCCTCCAGGAGGCCGGGATCGACTACGACTCCGCCGACTCCAGCTTCGTGCCGTCCGTCCAGGTCGAACTGGACGAGGAGGGCGCCAAGAAGATCTTCAAACTGATCGACGCGCTCGAGGACAGCGACGACGTGCAGAACGTCTTCGCCAACTTCGACGTCAGCGACGAGATCATGGAGAAGGTCGACGCGTAGCGCTGCCGCGGGCTGAGCGGCTCGGCGGGCCGGTGGAACACGTCCACCGGCCCGCCGCCGTTGTCAGAGGCAGCGGCTAGCCTGGCGGCATCCGTGGGGATCACCAGGGCATCCGCGGATCACCACAGAGGGAGGGCGCGGTGCGTGTACTGGGGGTGGACCCCGGCCTGACCCGGTGCGGTGTCGGTGTCGTGGAGGGAGTCGCGGGGCGCCCGCTCACCATGATCGGCGTCGGCGTCGTACGGACGCCCGCGGACGCCGAGCTGGGGCACCGCCTCGTCGCCGTCGAGCAGGGCATAGAGGCCTGGCTGGACGAGCACCGGCCCGAATTCGTCGCCGTGGAGCGGGTGTTCAGCCAGCACAACGTCCGCACGGTGATGGGCACCGCCCAGGCCAGCGCGGTCGCCATGCTGTGCGCCGCCCGCCGGGGCATCCCGGTCGCCCTGCACACCCCCAGTGAGGTCAAGGCCGCCGTCACCGGCAGCGGACGCGCCGACAAGGCGCAGGTCGGTGCCATGGTCACCCGGCTGCTCCGGCTCTCCGCGCCACCCAAGCCGGCCGACGCCGCCGACGCCCTCGCGCTCGCCATCTGCCACATCTGGCGCGCCCCCGCGCAGAACCGACTCAAGCAGGCCGTGGCTCTGCACTCGGCCCACGCAACGAAAGGCCGTACGGCATGATCGCCTTCCTCAGCGGCACGGTCGCCGCACTCGCCCCCGACGCGGCGGTGATCGAGGTGGGCGGCG
Organism: Streptomyces sp. NPDC058145; assembly: GCF_042884245.1. Lineage (NCBI taxonomy): Bacteria > Bacillati > Actinomycetota > Actinomycetes > Kitasatosporales > Streptomycetaceae > Streptomyces > Streptomyces sp. NPDC058145. The sequence goes on from NZ_JBHVUH010000008.1 coordinate 291,376, forward strand.
TCGGCATGGCCGTCCAGTGCACGCCGAACACGCTCGCCACGCTCCGCCAGGGCCGGCCCGCCAAGCTGCACACCTCGCTGGTCGTCCGTGAGGACTCCCTGACGCTGTACGGCTTCGCCGACGACGACGAACGCCAGGTCTTCGAGCTGCTCCAGACCGCCAGCGGGGTCGGTCCGAGGCTCGCCCAGGCCATGCTCGCGGTGCACACGCCGGACGCGCTGCGCCGGGCCGTCGCCACCGCCGACGAGAAGGCCCTCACCGCTGTGCCCGGCATCGGCAAGAAGGGCGCCCAGAAGCTCCTGCTGGAACTGAGGGACCGCCTCGGCGAGCCGATCGGCGCGCCCGCGGTGGGCGCGCCCGTCACCCAGGGCTGGCGCGACCAGCTGCACGCGGCCCTCATCGGCCTCGGGTACGCCACCCGCGAGGCCGACGAGGCCGTCGCCGCCGTGACTCCCCAGGCCGAGGCCGCGAGCGGCACCCCGCAGGTGGGTCAGCTGCTGAAGGCAGCGCTACAGACCCTGAACCGCGCCCGCTGACCGACCACACCACCCCGAGGCACACCACATGAACTGGGACGACACGACCGACTCCGCCGCCCCCGAGCGGCTGGTGGGCTCCGCGGCCGACGGGGAGGACCAGGCCGTCGAGGCGGCCCTGCGTCCCAAGGACCTCGAGGAGTTCATCGGCCAGGAGAAGGTCCGCGAACAGCTCGACCTCGTCCTGCGCGCCGCACGCGCGCGCGGCGCCACCGCCGACCACGTGCTGCTCTCCGGCGCCCCCGGCCTCGGCAAGACCACCCTGTCGATGATCATCGCGGCCGAGATGGGCGCCCCCATCCGCATCACCTCCGGCCCCGCCATCCAGCACGCCGGCGATCTCGCCGCGATCCTCTCCTCGCTCCAGGAGGGCGAGGTGCTGTTCCTCGACGAGATCCACCGCATGTCCCGGCCCGCCGAGGAGATGCTGTACATGGCCATGGAGGACTTCCGCGTCGACGTCATCGTCGGCAAGGGCCCCGGCGCCACCGCCATCCCCCTGGAGCTGCCCCCCTTCACCCTGGTCGGCGCCACCACGCGCGCGGGCCTGCTGCCGCCCCCGCTGCGCGACCGCTTCGGTTTCACCGCACACATGGAGTTCTACGAGCCGCACGAGCTGGAGCGCGTGGTGCACCGCTCGGCGAGCCTGCTCGACGTAGGTATCGAGGCGGACGGCGCCGCCGAGATCGCCGGCCGCTCCCGCGGCACGCCCCGCATCGCCAACCGCCTGCTGCGCCGCGTCCGGGACTACGCGCAGGTCAAGGCGGACGGCGTGATCACCCGCGAGATCGCCGAGGCCGCCCTCGCCGTCTACGAAGTGGACGCGCGCGGCCTCGACCGCCTCGACCGGGCCGTGCTGGAGGCACTGCTGAAGCTGTTCGGCGGCGGTCCGGTCGGCCTGTCCACGCTCGCCGTCGCGGTGGGGGAGGAACGCGAGACGGTCGAGGAGGTCGCCGAACCCTTCCTGGTGCGGGAGGGCCTGCTGGCCCGCACCCCGCGCGGCCGTGTCGGCACCCCGGCCGCCTGGGCGCACCTCGGTCTCACCCCGCCCCGCACGGCCACCGGGGGAAACGGACAACAGGACCTGTTCGGGGCGTGACGGCGAGGGCATTGGCGGGGGCAGGAACCCAGGTGCCATGCTGAGCGTTGTTCCATGCGCGCGGACTCGCTTAGACTCCGCCGATGCCGCCCTTGCGGGCGGCGCCGACCCACCCCCATCCAACAGGCCGCTCTCACCGCGCGGTCGCGCGAAGGAAACCCCGTCCCGTGAATACCTTGACCCTCCTCCCGTTCATCGTGCTCATCGCGGCCATGTTCCTGATGACCCGCTCGGCCAAGAAGAAGCAGCAGCAGGCCGCGAGCATGCGCAATGAGGTGCAGCCCGGCTCCGGCGTCCGCACGATCGGGGGCATGTACGCGACGGTCAAGGAGGTCAGCGAGGACACGGTCCTCCTCGACGCCGGACCGGGCGTCGACCTCCTCTTCGCCAAGAACGCGATCGGCGCCGTCCTCACCGACGACGAGTACAACCGGATCGTCCACGGCATCGAGCACGACCTCAAGGCCGACGCCCACGTCGTCCCGGACGACGCCTCCTCCCTCACCGAGACCGACGAGCCCGCCGCTGCCGCCGCCTCCGGCGACAAGGCCGTCGACCTCGGTAAGAAGGACGTCGCCGAGGACGGGACCGCCGATGCCGAGGTCGCCGAGGCCAAGACGGACGAAGAGCCGAAGAAGACCGACGGCGACTCCGAGGCGAAGTAGTCACGTCCCGGGGTGTGCGGCGCGGCCCGGCCGCGCCCCGCGCACCCCGGGCGCTTCTGTTCGCCGCACGGAGCCCGACACCATGTCATGGCTGACCGCGCCGACCTGGCGCGGGGCGGCCCGAGAGGGAGTACGAGAAGGTGGCAGCACCTAAGAGGGGCCGGAGCGCGAGCGCCCAGAGCAAGCCAGGGCGCTCGCTGGCCCTCATTTTGATCGCCATCGTGGCGCTCACCGGAGGGATGTTCGTCTCCGGGCACACGACACCGCGCCTCGGCATCGACCTCGCCGGTGGTACGAGCATCACGCTCAAGGCGAAGGCCGACCAGGGGTCCGCGATCAACAAGGCCAACATGGACACCGCGGTCGACATCATGAACCGTCGTGTCAATGGCCTGGGCGTCTCCGAGGCGGAGGTGCAGACCCAGGGGGCCGATCACATCATCGTGAACATCCCCAAGGGCACCAACTCCAAGGAGGCCCAGCAGCAGGTCGGCACCACCGCCAAGCTGTACTTCCGCCCGGTGCTCACCAGCGAGCCCAGCGGCGCCACCCCGGCGAGCCCCTCGCCGAGCGCGTCCTCCAGTGGCGGCGCCTCGCCGAGCCCGTCGGGCTCCAGCAAGGAGAAGGCGTCCTCGTCCTCCTCCGCCTCCCCGACGGCCTCCGCCACCTCGCAGGGCCGCGCCGTCACCGACGCGCTGAAGGCCGACGCCACGCCGTCGGGCTCGTCCTCGCCGAGCGCCTCGTCCGGCGCCAAGACCTCCGCCAGCCCCTCCGCCTCGGCCACCGGCAGCGTGGACACCGCCAAGCTTCAGGCCCAGTACACGGCTCTGAACTGCGCCAAGCCCGCCGAGCGCGCCAAGGCCGGCACCAACGCCAAGCCCGGTGAGCCCACCGTGGCCTGCGGCCAGCGGGACAAGGTCTGGTACAAGTACCTGCTCGGCCCGGCCGGCGTGGACGGCACCGAGGTGAAGAAGGCCCAGGCGGTCTTCGACACCCAGGGCGCCTCCGGCTGGCAGGTCCAGATGACCTTCACCAACACCGGGTCGAAGAAGTTCGCGACCATCACCGGCGAGCTGGCCAAGAACCAGTCCCCGCAGAACGAGTTCGGCATCGTCCTCGACGGCGAGGTCGTCTCCAGCCCGTACGTCCAGAACGCCATCACCGGCGGCCAGGCGGAGATCTCCGGCAGCTTCACGCAGCAGGAGGCCCAGAACCTCGCCAACATGCTGTCCTACGGCGCGCTCCCGCTCTCCTTCAAGGAGGAGACCGTCACCACGGTGACCGCCGCGCTCGGCGGTGAGCAGCTCCGCGCGGGTCTGATCGCCGGCGCGATCGGCCTCGCCCTGGTCGTGATCTACCTGATCGCCTACTACCGTGGCCTGTCGCTCGTGGCCATGGCATCCCTGCTGGTCTCCGCGATCCTCACCTACGTGATCATGGCGCTGCTCGGCCCGGCCATCGGCTTCGCGCTGAACCTGCCGGCCGTCTGCGGTGCCATCGTCGCCATCGGCATCACCGCGGACTCGTTCATCGTGTACTTCGAACGCATCCGGGACGAGATCCGTGAGGGCCGCTCGCTGCGTCCCGCCGTCGAGCGGGCCTGGCCGCGCGCCCGGCGCACCATCCTGGTCTCCGACTTCGTGTCGTTCCTCGCCGCCGCCGTGCTGTTCATCGTGACCGTCGGCAAGGTCCAGGGCTTCGCGTTCACGCTCGGTCTGACCACCGTGCTCGACGTGGTCGTCGTCTTCCTGTTCACCAAGCCGCTGATGACGCTGCTCGCCCGCCGCAAGTTCTTCGCGAACGGCCACAAGTGGTCCGGCCTCGACCCGAAGAGCCTGGGTGCCAAGCCGCCGCTGCGCCGCACCCGCCGTCCCGCCGGTCCCGCCGCCGGCCCTGTCGACCCGAAGGAGGCGTGAGCGATGTCGAAACTCGGCAACCTCGGCGCTCGACTGCACCGCGGCGAGATCAGTTACGACTTCGTCGGCAAGCGCAAGATCTGGTACGGCATCTCCATCCTGATCACCATCACGGCCATCGTCGGCCTGGCGGTGCGCGGCCTGAACATGGGCATCGAGTTCCAGGGCGGGGCGGTCTTCACCACGCCGACGAAGATGAGCGCGTCGGTGGCCCAGGCGGAGGAGTTCGCGACGAACGCCTCCGGCCACGAGGCCGTCGTGCAGAAGCTCGGCAACGGCAGCCTGCGCATCCAGATCGCGGGCATCGACACCGACAAGTCCGACCAGATCAAGCAGACGCTGGCCAAGGACCTGAACCTCAACCCCGAGAAGCTCAACGCCGACCTGGTCGGCCCGAGCTGGGGCGAGCAGATCGCCAGTAAGGCCTGGCAGGGCCTGGCGATCTTCATGGTGCTCGTCGTGATCTATCTGGCGATCGCCTTCGAGTGGCGCATGGCCATCGCGGCCCTCGTCGCGCTGATCCACGACATCACCATCACGACCGGCATCTACGCCCTGGTCGGCTTCGAGGTCACGCCCGGTACGGTCATCGGTCTGCTGACGATCCTCGGCTATTCGCTCTACGACACGGTCGTCGTCTTCGACAGCCTCAAGGAGCAGACGAAGGACATCACGAAGCAGACCCGCTTCACCTACAGCGACATCGCCAACCTGTCGATCAACGGCACGCTGGTCCGCTCCATCAACACCACCGTGGTCGCCCTGCTGCCGGTGGCGGGCCTGCTGTTCATCGGCGGCGGCTTCCTCGGGGCCGGCACCCTGAACGACATCTCGCTGTCGCTGTTCGTCGGTCTCGCGGCCGGTGCGTACTCCTCGATCTTCATCGCCACACCGCTCGTCGCAGACCTCAAGGAGCGCGAGCCGGCGATGAGGGCGCTCCGCAAGCGCGTCATGGCCAAGCGCGCGCAGGCCGCGGCCGGCGAGGACGGCGTGGCGGGCCGGCCCGGCGAGGGTGACGAGGCCGAGGAGGCGGCACCCGCCGTGGTGGGTCCCCGCAACCAGCCCGCCTCCCGCAACCGGGGCCGGGGCCGACCCTCCGGGAAGCGCCGATGACCGAGCTCGCCGACATCACGTCGCTGCTGCTCAGCCGCATCCGGGACGTGGCCGACTACCCCGAGCCGGGCGTGATGTTCAAGGACATCACCCCGCTGCTCGCGGACCCCGCGGCGTTCTCCGTGCTGACCGACGCCCTGGCCCGGATCGCCGCCGAGACCGGCGCGACCAAGGTCGTCGGCCTGGAGGCCCGGGGCTTCATCCTGGGCGCACCGGTCGCGGTCCGCGCGGGCCTCGGCTTCATCCCGGTCCGCAAGGCGGGCAAGCTGCCGGGCGCGACGCTGCGCCAGGCGTACGACCTGGAGTACGGCTCGGCGGAGATCGAGGTGCACGCGGAGGACCTGGTGTCCGGCGACCGCGTGCTGATCGTCGACGACGTGCTTGCCACCGGCGGCACCGCCGAGGCCGCGATCCAGCTCATCCAGCGCGCGGGCGCCGAGGTCTCGGGGCTCGCGGTCCTCATGGAGCTGGGCTTCCTGAGCGGCCGGGACCGCCTGGAGCCGGCGCTCGGCGAGGCACCGCTGAGGGCGCTCCTGCGGATCTGACACCTCGCTGCCGGCAACGGCCGCCCCCGGGTACCTCCCGGGGGCGGCCGTTCGTCGTGCGGTCACCCGCCGCCCGCCCCGAATCCCTCTCCACGTGACCCGTGCGGAATCCCGGGGGAGTCCCTCGCGTTTCACGGGTAGACGGTCCTCACAGCCGCCTCCGGGCGATGACAAGGCACAGGATCGATACCATGGGGTTTCCGGAGCCTGACCGGGGGACCCGGATCGCGCACGAGGAGTCCTCTTGCCAGACGAGGCCCAGCCACTGACCGCCGCCAAGCCCGAGCCCGCCTCGGCGCCCGCGGCCAAGCCCGCGCGGAACGTGTCGTCCGCCAAGAACGACACCCGCGGGGCGGTCGAGCACGCCCAGTCCGCGCCCGTCGAGAAGACACCCGAGGCCACCCGCCCCAAACCGGCTCCGCCCGTGCGCCCCGCCGCCGGCCAGCCCGCCCGCACCGGCTCCTCCAACCGCGTCCGCGCCCGCCTCGCCCGCCTCGGCGTCCAGCGTGCGAACCCGTACAACCCGGTCCTGGAGCCGCTGCTGCGGATAGTGCGCAGCAACGACCCCAAGATCGAGAACGCCACGCTGCGCCAGATCGAGCGCGCCTACCAGGTCGCCGAGCGCTGGCACCGGGGGCAGAAGCGCAAGAGCGGCGATCCGTACATCACGCATCCGCTCGCCGTCACCACCATCCTCGCCGAGCTGGGCATGGACCCCGCCACCCTCATGGCGGGGCTGCTGCACGACACCGTCGAGGACACCGAGTACGGCCTGGAGGACCTGCGCCGCGACTTCGGCGACGTGGTCGCCCTGCTCGTCGACGGCGTGACCAAGCTGGACAAGGTCAAGTTCGGTGAGGCCGCGCAGGCCGAGACCGTGCGCAAGATGGTCGTGGCGATGGCGAAGGACCCGCGCGTCCTGGTCATCAAGCTCGCCGACCGTCTGCACAACATGCGCACCATGCGCTACCTCAAGCGCGAGAAGCAGGAGAAGAAGGCGCGCGAGACGCTCGAGATCTACGCCCCGCTGGCGCACCGGCTGGGCATGAACACCATCAAGTGGGAGCTGGAGGACCTCGCCTTCGCGATCCTCTACCCCAAGATGTACGACGAGATCGTGCGGCTGGTCGCGGAGCGGGCGCCGAAGCGCGACGAGTACCTCGCCATAGTGACCGACGAGGTCCAGTCCGACCTGCGCGCCGCCCGCATCAAGGCGACCGTCACCGGCCGCCCCAAGCACTACTACAGCGTCTACCAGAAGATGATCGTCCGCGGCCGTGACTTCGCGGAGATCTACGACCTGGTGGGGATTCGTGTACTTGTCGACACGGTCCGGGACTGTTACGCGGCCCTGGGCACCGTGCACGCGCGATGGAACCCGGTGCCCGGCCGGTTCAAGGACTACATCGCGATGCCGAAGTTCAACATGTACCAGTCGCTGCACACGACGGTCATCGGGCCCAACGGCAAGCCCGTCGAGCTGCAGATCCGCACCTTCGACATGCACCGGCGCGCCGAGTACGGCATCGCGGCGCACTGGAAGTACAAGCAGGAGGCCGTCGCCGGCGCCTCCAAGGTCCGCACGGACGTGCCCAAGGCCTCCGGTAAGGACAAGGACGCCATCAACGACATGGCGTGGCTGCGGCAGCTGCTGGACTGGCAGAAGGAGACCGAGGACCCCGGCGAGTTCCTGGAGTCCCTGCGCTTCGACCTCTCCCGCAACGAGGTCTTCGTCTTCACGCCGAAGGGCGACGTCATCGCGCTCCCGGCCGGGGCGACGCCGGTGGACTTCGCGTACGCCGTCCACACCGAGGTCGGCCACCGCACCATAGGAGCACGGGTCAACGGCAGGCTCGTACCGCTCGAGTCCACTCTGGACAACGGCGACCTGGTCGAGGTCTTCACCTCCAAGGCGCCCGGCGCCGGCCCGTCCCGCGACTGGCTCGGGTTCGTCAAGTCGCCGCGCGCCCGGAACAAGATCCGGGCCTGGTTCTCCAAGGAGCGCCGCGACGAGGCGATCGAGCAGGGCAAGGACGCCATCGTGCGGGCCATGCGCAAGCAGAACCTGCCCATCCAGCGCATCCTCACCGGCGACTCGCTGGTCACGCTCGCGCACGAGATGCGCTACTCGGACATCTCAGCGCTCTACGCGGCGATCGGCGAGGGCCATGTCTCCGCGCAGAACATCGTCCAGAAGCTGGTGCAGGCCCTCGGCGGCGAGGAGGCCGCCACCGAGGAGATCGACGAGACGGTCCCGCCGGCCCGCGGCCGCGGCCGCAAGCGCCGCTCCAACGCCGACCCCGGTGTCGTCGTCAAGGGCGTCGACGACGTGTGGGTCAAGCTGGCCCGCTGCTGCACGCCCGTACCCGGCGACCCGATCATCGGCTTCGTCACCCGTGGCAGCGGTGTTTCGGTTCACCGCAGCGACTGCGTGAACGTCGAGTCGCTGTCCCGCGAGCCGGAGCGCATCCTCGACGTCGAGTGGGCGCCCACCCAGTCCTCGGTCTTCCTGGTCGCCATCCAGGTCGAGGCGCTGGACCGCTCCCGGCTGCTGTCGGACGTCACCCGGGTGCTGTCCGACCAGCACGTCAACATCCTGTCCGCGGCCGTGCAGACGTCCCGCGACCGGGTGGCCACCTCCCGCTTCACCTTCGAGATGGGCGACCCCAAGCACCTCGGCCACGTCCTCAAGGCCGTGCGGGGCGTGGAGGGCGTCTACGACGTCTACCGCGTGACCTCGGCGCGCAGCCGGGCGTAACCGGACACACGAGAGGGCCCCATACGCCTGTATGGGGCCCTCTCGTCCGCGCGGTGGGGAACTCAGCCGCCGAACTCCTGCAGGCCCTTCAGAGCCTGGTCCAGAAGCGCCTGACGGCCTTCCAGCTCCCGCTCCAGCTTGTCGGCCCTGGCGCCGTTGCCCTGGGCGCGGGCCTGCTCGATCTGCGCCCGCAGCTTGTCCACGGCGGCCTGGAGCTGGCCGGTCAGACCCGCGGCACGCGCGCGTGCCTCCGGGTTCGTCCGGCGCCACTCGGCCTCCTCGGCCTCCTGCAGCGCCCGCTCGACCGCGTGCATCCGGCCCTCGACCTTCGGACGCGCGTCCCGCGGGACGTGGCCGATGGCCTCCCAGCGCTCGTTGATCGAGCGGAAGGCCGCCCGCGAGCCCTTCAGATCCGAGATCGGCAGGAGCTTCTCGGCATCCTCGGCCAGCTCCTCCTTCAGCTTCAGGTTCTCGGCCTGCTCCGCGTCCCGCTCGGCGAAGACCGAGCTTCGGGCCGCGAAGAACACGTCCTGGGCCCCGCGGAAGCGGTTCCACAGATCGTCCTCGTGCTCGCGCTGGGCGCGGCCCGCGGCCTTCCACTCCGTCATCAGATCGCGGTAACGGGCCGCCGTCACACCCCAGTCCGTCGAACCGGACAGCGCCTCGGCCTCGGACACCAGCCGCTCCTTGGTCCGGCGGGCCTCCTCGCGCTGCGCGTCGAGCTGCGCGAAGTGCGCCTTGCGCCGCTTGGAGAACGCCGACCGGGCGTGCGAGAAGCGGTGCCACAGGTCGTCGTCCGACTTGCGGTCGAGCCGCGGCAGGCCCTTCCAGGTGTCCACCAGGGCGCGCAGCCGTTCGCCGGCCGCCCGCCACTGATCGGACTGCGCGAGCTGCTCCGCCTCGGTGACCAGGTCCTCCTTGGACCTGCGTGCCTCGTCGGACTGCTTGGCCCGCTGCGCCTTGCGCTCCTCACGCCGGGCCTCGACCGTCTCCACGAGCTTGTCGAGGCGGGTCCGCAGCGCGTCGAGGTCGCCCACCGCGTGGTGCGCGTCCAGCTGCTCGCGCAGGTGGTCGATCGCGGTCCGGGCGTCCTTCGCCGACAGGTCGGTGGTCTTGACTCGCTTCTCGAGGAGGCCGATCTCGACAACCAGGCCCTCGTACTTGCGCTCGAAGTAGGCAAGCGCCTCCTCGGGGGAGCCGGCCGCCCAGGAACCGACGACCTGCTCACCGTCGGCCGTACGCACGTACACGGTCCCCGTCTCGTCGACGCGGCCCCACGGGTCGCTGCTCACAGCGCCTCCTCCACATGATGCCTGCGGGGGGCCTCAGCGCCCCCAGGCATCGTCCACAGTTTCGTCACGGCCAACATAGGCGACCGGCGGGTGACCTGTCCGCATCCAGCGCGGGCGAAATTGCGCTGGCGGCCGCTCCCGGTTTCCCGCCGGGTCAGGACTTGGTGACCGTCGCCTTGTCGATCACGACCGTCGCGTTCGGCGCGGTGTTCCCGGTGGTCGGATCGGCCGCCTGGGCACCGGCCGCGGCGATCTTCGTGAGCACCTTCATGCCCGCCTCGGTGATCGTTCCGAACGGCGTGTAACTGGGCGGGAGCGGGCTGTCCTTGTAGACCAGGAAGAACTGGCTGCCCCCGGTGTGCTTCTGACCGGTGTTCGCCATCGCGACCGTGCCGGCCGGGTAGACGTTGGCCTTCAGGCTCTTGTCCTTGAGGTTCTCGTCCGGGATCGTGTAGCCGGGTCCGCCGCTGCCGGTGGCCGACGGGTCGCCGCACTGCAGCACGAAGATGCCCTCGGCGGTGAGCCGGTGGCACTTGGTGTGGTCGAAGTAGCCCTTGCCCGCGAGGAAGTCGAACGAGTTCACCGTGTGCGGGGCCGCCGACGCCTTCAGCGACATGTCGATGTCGCCGCACGTCGTCGCGAGCTTCATCGTGTACTTCGCCGACGTGTCGATCGTCACCGCCGGCTCCTTCTTCCAGCTCAGCTTCTTCACCGAGCCCGCCGCCGGCTTCCCGCACGGGTCCGGCGCCTTGCTGCTCGGCGAGGCGCTCGGCGACACGTCCGCGCCGGCGCTGGTCTTCTTGTCGTCGTCGCTCTTCAGCACGCCGGTCGTGTACAGCGCCACGCTGCCGATCACGACCACGCCGAGCACCGACGCGATCACGGAGTTGCGCATGCGTGCCTTGTTCCGCGCGCTGGTGCGCCGCTGCTGCTGCCGCAAGAACTTCTCCCGGGCGAGCTGACGCCGCCGCTGCTCCTGGCTGACCACCGGGTTCTCTCCTCATGCGTGTCGTGTTGCCGACGGTACGCGTGCGTCCTGTGAGCCGACGGCCGCGTGTAGGCCCGTACCGTATATGGGTTCGCTGAGGAAACGGCAGCGCCGGTAGGCTTCCGGACCACAGGCGGCCTGCTCGCAGGCCCTCCCGTATCGACACAACGAAGGACGATCGTGCTCATTGCCGGGTTCCCCGCCGGGGCCTGGGGGACGAACTGTTATCTCGTCGCCCCCGCCGCCGGTGAGGAGTGCGTGATCATCGACCCGGGCCACCAGGCCGCCGACGGAGTCGAGGAAGCACTGAAGAAGCATCGGCTCAAGCCCGTCGCCGTCGTCCTCACCCACGGCCACATCGATCACGTGGCCTCGGTCGTCCCCGTGTGCGGCGCGCACGACGTACCGGCCTGGATCCACCCGAGCGACCGGTACATGATGAGCGACCCCGAGAAGGCGCTCGGCCGCTCCTTCGGCATGCCGCTCATGGGCGAGCTGACCGTGGGCGAGCCGGACGACGTCCGGGAGCTGACCGACGGCGCGCGGCTGGAGCTGGCCGGTCTCACGTTCTCCGTCGCGCACGCACCGGGCCATACCAAGGGGTCGGTGACCTTCCAGATGCCCGAGACCGCGGACATCCCGCCGGTCTTCTTCTCCGGGGATCTGCTGTTCGCCGGCTCCGTCGGACGCACCGATCTGCCGGGTGGCTCCATGGAGGACATGCTCGACTCGCTGGCCCGCGTGTGCCTGCCGCTCGAGGACTCCACCGTGGTGCTGTCCGGCCACGGCCCCCAGACGACCATCGGCCAGGAGCGCGCCACCAACCCCTATCTGCGGCAGGTGGCGGCCGGCCAGGGAGCCCTCCAGGCTCCCCGACGAGGAATGTGACGAGAGACTTCCGTGAGCACCTTCCAGGCCCCCAAGGGCACCTACGACCTGATCCCCCCGGACTCCACCACCTACCTGGCGGTCCGTGAGGCGATCGCGGCCCCGCTGCGCAACTCCGGCTACGGCTACGTCGAGACCCCCGGCTTCGAGAACGTCGAGCTGTTCGCGCGCGGTGTCGGCGAGTCCACCGACATCGTCACCAAGGAGATGTACGCCTTCGAGACCAAGGGCGGCGACCGGCTCGCCCTGCGCCCGGAGGGCACGGCGTCCGTGCTGCGCGCCGCCCTGGAGGCCAACCTGCACAAGTCGGGCAACCTCCCGGTCAAGCTCTGGTACTCCGGCTCGTACTACCGCTACGAGCGCCCGCAGAAGGGCCGCTACAGGCACTTCTCCCAGGTCGGCGCCGAGGCGATCGGCGCCGAGGACCCGGCGCTGGACGCCGAGCTGATCATCCTGGCCGACCAGGCCTACCGCTCGCTGGGCCTGCGCGACTTCCGCATCCTGCTGAACAGCCTGGGCGACAAGGAGTGCCGGCCGCTGTACCGGGCCGCGCTGCAGGAGTTCCTGCGCGCCCTGGACCTGGACGAGGACACCCGCCGCCGCGTCGAGATCAACCCGCTCCGGGTCCTCGACGACAAGCGCGAGTCGGTGCAGAAGCAGCTGACCGGCGCGCCGCTGCTGCGCGACTACCTGTGCGACGGCTGCAAGGCGTACCACGAGGAGGTCCGCGAGCTGCTCACCGCGGCCGGCGTGGCCTTCGAGAACGACCCGAAGCTGGTCCGCGGCCTGGACTACTACACCCGGACCACCTTCGAGTTCGTGCACGACGGCCTCGGCTCCCAGTCCGCGGTCGGCGGCGGCGGCCGCTACGACGGCCTGTCCGAGATGATCGGCGGCCCCGCGCTGCCGTCGGTGGGCTGGGCCCTGGGCGTCGACCGCACGGTCCTCGCCCTGGAGGCCGAGGGCATCACGCTCGACCTGCCGTCAACGACCAGCGTCTACGCCGTCCCGCTCGGCGAGGAGGCCCGCCGGGTCCTGTTCGCGAAGGTCACCGAACTGCGCAGGACCGGCATCGCGACGGACTTCGCCTACGGCGGCAAGGGCCTGAAGGGCGCCATGAAGAACGCCAACCGCAGCGGCGCCCGGTACGCGATCGTCGCCGGCGAACGGGATCTCGCCGAGGGCGTCGTGCAGCTCAAGGACATGGAGTCCGGCGAGCAGACGGCGGTCGGCGTGAACGAGATCGTGGCGGAACTGGAGGCACGGCTCGGCTGAGCGCACGCGCGCGTGGGCGCCGGAGACTTCCCGACGGGGGCGTCCGGCGCCCTTGGCGTGGCGGCACGGCCGCTGTCCGGAGCCGAACGAACGGCAGCGGTCATACGTACATCCTTATGCGGAGCGAACGGTGAACCCCCGCGCGCGTGCGGCAGAATGAGGCTTGCCCGAAGAAGGTCCACCTCTCGAGTGACGGAATCGGCGTGATGAGCAAGACGACAGTGAAGGACGTCTCCAGCGAGCCCGGGTCCGGGCAGGCCGCCGGCGCACCGCGCGCGGCGGGCGGCAGCCGTGCCTTCGCCATCCTGCTGGTGATCACCGGCGCCGCCGGGCTGCTGGCCGCCTGGGTCATCACGCTCGACAAGTTCAAGATCCTCGAGGCCAAGGTCGCGGGCAAGACCTTCACCCCCGGCTGCAGTCTCAACCCGGTCGTGTCCTGCGGCAGCGTCATGGAGAGCAAGCAGGCCGCCGTCTTCGGCTTCCCCAACCCGATGCTCGGCCTGGTCTGCTACGGCATCGTCATCTGCGTAGGCATGAGCCTGCTGGCCCGCGCCCGCTTTCCGCGCTGGTACTGGCTGACCTTCAACTTCGGCACGCTCTTCGGCGTCGCCTTCTGCACCTGGCTGCAGTTCCAGTCCCTGTACCGGATCAACGCGCTCTGCCTGTGGTGCTCGCTGGCCTGGGTCGCCACGATCGTCATGTTCTGGTACGTGACCTCGTTCAACGTCCGCAACGACTTCCTGCCCTCCCCGCGCTGGCTGAAGTCCTTCTTCGGCGAGTTCACCTGGGTCGTGCCGGTCCTGCACGTCGGCGTCATCGGCATGCTGGTGCTCACCCGATGGTGGGACTTCTGGACCGGCTGACGGCCGGCTGACCGCCCGCGCCGGACTGTCAGTGCGGTGTTTTAGGGTTTCTGCGTGGAGCCCGACCTGTTTACCGCCGCAGCAGAAGAACGCCAGGAGAAGGACCCCGCCGCCAGCCCCCTGGCGGTGCGGATGCGCCCGCGCACCCTCGACGAGGTGGTGGGCCAGCAGCACCTGCTGAAGCCCGGCTCGCCCCTGCGCCGACTGGTGGGTGAGGGCGCGGGCGGCCCCGCCGGACCGTCCTCGGTGATCCTCTGGGGCCCGCCAGGCACGGGCAAGACGACCCTGGCGTACGTAGTGTCCAAGGCCACCAACAAGCGCTTCGTGGAGCTGTCGGCCATCACCGCGGGCGTCAAGGAGGTCCGCGCGGTCATCGACGGCGCCCGCCGCGCCACCGGCGGCTTCGGCAAGGAGACCGTCCTCTTCCTCGACGAGATCCACCGCTTCAGCAAGGCCCAGCAGGACTCCCTGCTCCCCGCGGTCGAGAACCGCTGGGTGACCCTGATCGCGGCGACCACCGAGAACCCGTACTTCTCGGTGATCTCCCCGCTGCTGTCCCGCTCCCTGCTGCTCACCCTCGAACCGCTCACCGACGACGACGTCCGGGGGCTGCTGAAGCGGGCCCTCACCGACGAGCGCGGTCTGAGGGACGCCGTCGCCCTGCCCGACGACACCGAGGACCACCTCCTGCGCATCGCCGGCGGCGACGCCCGCCGCGCCCTGACCGCGCTGGAGGCCGCCGCCGGAGCCGCCCTCGACAAGGGCGAGAGCGAGATCAGCCTGCAGACGCTCGAGCAGACCGTCGACCGCGCCGCGGTGAAGTACGACCGCGACGGCGACCAGCACTACGACGTCGCCAGCGCCCTGATCAAGTCCATCCGCGGCTCCGACGTCGACGCCGCGCTGCACTACCTGGCCCGCATGATCGAGGCCGGCGAGGACCCCCGGTTCATCGCCCGCCGCCTGATGATCTCCGCGAGCGAGGACATCGGCCTCGCCGACCCGAACGCCCTGCCCACAGCGGTCGCCGCCGCCCAGGCCGTCGCCATGATCGGCTTCCCGGAGGCAGCCCTCACCCTCAGCCACGCCACCATCGCCCTCGCGCTCGCCCCCAAGTCCAACGCCGCCACCACCGCGATCGGCGCCGCGCTTGACGACGTGCGCAAGGGACAGGCCGGCCCCGTCCCGCCTCACCTGCGGGACGGGCACTACAAGGGCGCGGCCAAGCTCGGCCACGCCCAGGGCTACGTGTTCCCGCACGACCTGCCCGAGGGCATCGCCCAGCAGCAGTACGCCCCCGACGCCCTCAAGGACCGCGAGTACTACGCCCCGACCCGGCACGGCGCGGAGGCCCGGTACGCGGACGCGGTGGAGTGGACGCGGAAGCACCTCGGTCGCAAGCGGCCCTGAGCAGCCTGTAGACTGCCCCGAAGTGCTGAGTCCCGCGCAGTCAGAGCGGGACAGCCAGCCGGAGGCCCGGTCCTTCGAGGACCGGCTCCAGGAGCGTCGCGCACCGTCGAACGGTGTCGCGGGCAGCCCACCACCACCCGGAGTCTTCGGGAGCGGTCGGTGGGCCACTCGCGTGCTGCACGTATGTGCCCAGATCAGGGGAGCGGCTGCCCGGCAGGTCCCAAGCGGACCCGGCGGGTTTCCCCGGCTGCGGATGCGACCTCCCTCAACCCTGACAAGCCGAATCCAGGAAAGAGAAACAGACAGTGGCGAACCAGTCCCGCCCCAAGGTCAAGAAGTCGCGTGCCCTCGGCATCGCGCTGACCCCGAAGGCCGTCAAGTACTTCGAGGCCCGCCCCTACCCGCCGGGTGAGCACGGCCGCGGCCGCAAGCAGAACTCGGACTACAAGGTCCGTCTGCTCGAGAAGCAGCGTCTGCGCGCGCAGTACGACGTGTCCGAGCGTCAGCTCGTCCGCGCCTACGAGCGTGCCTCCAAGGTCCAGGGCAAGACCGGTGAGGCCCTGATCATCGAGCTCGAGCGCCGTCTCGACGCGCTGGTCCTGCGTTCGGGCATCGCCCGCACGATCTACCAGGCCCGCCAGATGGTCGTCCACGGCCACATCCAGGTCAACGGCCAGAAGGTCGACAAGCCGTCCTTCCGTGTCCGTCCGGACGACGTCGTGCAGGTCCGCGACCGCTCCAAGGACAAGACGCTCTTCCAGGTCGCCCGTGAGGGTGGCTTCGCCCCCGACGGTGAGACCCCGCGCTACCTGCAGGTGAACCTCAGGGCCCTGGCGTTCCGCCTGGACCGCGAGCCGAACCGCAAGGAGATCCCGGTGATCTGCGACGAGCAGCTCGTCGTCGAGTACTACGCCCGCTGATCCCGGTCACGGCGTAGGCACTCCGCCCGCCGCCTCCCCGCCCTTCAGGGTGCGGGAGGCGGCGGGTTCGCGTTTCCCGGCCTCCCCGCGCGCGTGCGGCACCGGTCCGCGCGGGCCGGGCACCCCGTGCGGCGGCCCGACCCCGTCGTGTGCCAGCGCCCGGGCCACGGCCGCCTCCCGGCCCAGCCGGGCCCCCTCGCCCAGCAGCTCCTCGTACCGCTCGTCGCCGAGGGCCCGCCGGGCCGCCGCCTCGCACAGCTCGTGCGGGGCGTTGTAGTGGACCGAGCCGAACAGCGGCAGCCCGACCGACGGCCACAGCCGGCCCGCGGCACCCTGCAGGACCGCCGCCTCGGCCGGGTCGCCCTGGGACGCCGTCACCAGGGCCAGCAGCTCCAGCGACAGCACCGAGCCGAGCAGGTCGTGGAAGGCGTGCGCGTCGCCCAGACAGTCCACGAGCAGCTCCCGCGCACGGTGCTGGTCCCCGTCCCGCCAGGACGCGTACGCCAGCACGTACAGCGCGTACGAGCGGGCCCAGTGCTCCCCGTGGTCCTCGCACACCCGGCGCACGTCCTCGCACAGCCGTACCGCGTCCGCCAGGTCGCCCTGGAACGCCCGCGCCATCGCCAGCTCCACCTGGCTCATCAGGACGTTGCTGTTCAGCTCGCCGATCTCCTGGTACCGCCCGAGCGCCGAGCGCAGCAGCCGCTCCGCCCGCGCCATGTCGTCCGTCACCAGCGCCAGACAGCCCGTGCGGTGCTCCGCGTACGCCACCGCCGTGCCGTCCGCGACCCGCTCCGCCTGCTCCCGGCACTCCCGCAGCGCCGCCAGCGCCGGCACGGTGTCGCCCTGCAGGATCGCCACATATCCGAGCACCCACAGCGCCTTCAGCCGCGACCGCTCGTACCCCGACTCCAGTTCCACGCTGCGCTCCAGCCAGCGCCGCCCCTCCGACAGCCGCCCGCAGCCCGCCCAGCAGAACCACAGCGAGCCCGCCAGGTACTGGCCCAGATGCGCCTCCTCCGGCTCGGTGAGGCAGAACTCCAGGGCGCCCCGCAGGTTCGGCAGCTCCGCCTCGACCCGCGCGGCCACCTCCCGCTGCCGCGGCGAGAACCAGTCCAGCTCGCACATCGTGGCCAGGCCCAGGCACCAGTCGCGGTGCCGCCGCAGCAGCCGGGTCGTGTCCCCGGTGGCCTCCAGCCAGTCGGCGCCGTAGGCGCGGACGGTGTCCAGCATCCGGTAACGGGGACCCGTCGCCGTCTCATCGCGGGTCACCAGCGACTGGGCGAGCAGTTCCGACAGCACGTCCAGGACGTCCTCGGCGGGCAGCCCGTCGCCGCTGCACACGTATTCGGCCGCGTCCAGGTCGAAGGTCCCCGCGAACACCGACAGCCGCGCCCACAGCAGCCGTTCGGCCGGAGTGCACAGCTCATGGCTCCAGCCGATCGCCGTGCGCAGCGTCCGGTGCCGCGGCAGGGCGTCCCGGCCGCCGCCGGTCAGCAGCCGGAACCGGTCGTCGAGACGCTCGAGCAACTGGGCCGGGGACAGCGCCCGCAGCCGCCCCGCGGCCAGCTCCACCGCCAGCGGGATCCCCTCCAGCCGCAGGCACAGCTCCCGCACCGCGGGGCAGTCCGCCACCTCGGCACCGTGCTGCCGGGCCCGGTCGGCGAACAACTCCACCGCCTCGTCGGCGCCGAGCGGCGCCAGCGGGAACAGCCGCTCGCCCGCCAGTCCCAGCGGACGCCGTCCCACGGCCAGCACCCGCAGTTCCGGAAGCCTGCGCAGCAGCTCCGCGACCAGCTCGGCGCAGGCCTCCACGAGATGCTCGAACCCGTCCAGCACCAGCAGGAAGCGGCGGCCCGCCAGATGGCCGAGCAGCGTCTCGCGGAGCGGCCGGGTGGTGTGGTCGGTCAGACCCAGCGCCTCCGCCACCGCGTACTCGACGAACAGCGGGTCCTGAACCGGCGCCAGCTCGACCCGCGACACCCCGCCCCCGGCCGCCGGCCGCATCGCCGCCCGCAGGGCGAGCCGGGACTTGCCCACCCCGCCGGCGCCGGTCACCGTCACCAGCCGGGCCGCCGCCATCGTCTCGGCCAGCCCGTCGAGTTCGGCCGAGCGCCCGACGAAGGCGGTGAGTTCAAGGGGCGGATCGCCGTCCGCGCACGGGCCGGGGCGCTGAGGACCTCGCATGGGACACGGAGCGTACTGAACCGTGTTCATTCCGTACAATCGCTTCCCGCGACTCCACCCGCCGCCGACGGTAATCCGGTACGGAGCCCCACCACCGGCGCGATAGGCTCGGTGCACTGCTTTTCTCATGGTTCCGATGTTCAGAGCACGTTTCAGGGAGCGGGTGCGCACAGTGTCCGGTGGAGAGGTGGCCGGGATCCTGGTGGCCGTCTTCTGGGCGATCCTGGTCTCCTTCCTCGCCGTCGCACTGGTGAGGGTGGCCCAGACGCTCAAGGCGACCACCAAGCTCGTGGCGGATGTGACCGACCAGGCCGTCCCCCTGCTCGCGGACGCCTCCGCGGCCGTGCGCTCCGCGCAGACCCAGATCGACCGGGTCGACGCGATCGCCTCCGACGTCCAGGAAGTCACGTCGAACGCCTCCGCGCTCTCCACCACCGTCGCCTCCACCTTCGGCGGCCCGCTGGTCAAGGTCGCCGCCTTCGGCTACGGCGTGCGCCGGGCCCTGGGCGGCCGCAGGGAGGACGCGCCCGCGAAGCCGCCCCGGCGCACGGTGATCGTGGGCCGCACGGTTCCCGCCGCACGACGCAAGCGGAAGAAGGACTGAGACCCAGCGATGTTCCGCCGTACGTTCTGGTTCACCTCTGGCGTCGCCGCCGGTGTGTGGGCCACCACCAAGGTCAACCGCAAGCTGAGGCAGCTGACTCCGGAGAGCCTCGCCGCCACCGCGGCCAACAAGGCCCTGGAGACCGGCCGGAGACTGAAGGACGGCGCGGTCGGCTTCGCGCTCGACGTCCGCGACAACATGGCCCGGCGGGAGGCCGAACTGGGGGAGGCGCTGGGCATCGACGCCGACCCCGAACTCCCCGCGCCCGGGCGGTACGCCGCCCTGGAGGACAACCGCAGCAACCCGAAGTACATCGAGAACACGACGTACTCGCACAACCGGAATGAGGACCACTGATGGAGTCGGCCGAGATCCGCCGCCGCTGGCTGAGCTTCTTCGAGGAGCGCGGGCACACCGTCGTCCCTTCGGCGTCGCTCATCGCGGACGACCCGACTCTGCTCCTCGTCCCCGCCGGCATGGTGCCCTTCAAGCCCTACTTCCTGGGTGAGGTCAAGCCCCCCTTCGCGCGCGCCACCAGCGTGCAGAAGTGCGTGCGCACGCCCGACATCGAAGAGGTCGGCAAGACCACCCGGCACGGCACGTTCTTCCAGATGTGCGGCAACTTCTCCTTCGGCGACTACTTCAAGGAAGGTGCCATCAAGCACGCCTGGGAGCTGCTCACCTCGCCCCAGGACAAGGGCGGTTACGGCCTCGACCCCGAGCGCCTGTGGATCACCGTCTACAAGGACGACGACGAGGCCGAGCGCATCTGGCACGACGTCGTCGGTGTGCCCAAGGAGCGCATCCAGCGCCTGGGCATGAAGGACAACTACTGGTCCATGGGCGTCCCCGGCCCCTGCGGCCCCTGCTCCGAGATCAACTACGACCGCGGCCCCGAGTTCGGCGTCGAGGGCGGCCCCGCCGTCAACGACGAGCGGTACGTGGAGATCTGGAACCTCGTCTTCATGCAGTACGAGCGCGGCGAGGGCACCGGCAAGGACAAGTTCGAGATCCTCGGCGAACTGCCGAGCAAGAACATCGACACCGGCCTCGGCCTCGAGCGGCTCGCCATGATTCTGCAGGGCGTGCAGAACATGTACGAGATCGACACCTCCATGGCCGTCATCGACAAGGCCACCGAGCTGACCGGCGTGGCCTACGGGGAAGCCCACGGCTCGGACGTCTCCCTGCGCGTGGTCACCGACCACATGCGCACCGCCACCATGCTCATCGGTGACGGCGTCACCCCGGGCAACGAGGGCCGCGGCTACGTGCTGCGCCGCATCATGCGCCGCGCCATCCGCAACATGCGCCTCCTCGGCGCCACCGGCCCGGTCGTCAACGACCTGATCGACGTCGTCATCGGCATGATGGGCCAGCAGTACCCGGAGCTGGTCACCGACCGCGAGCGCATCGAGAAGGTCGCCGTCGCCGAGGAGAACGCCTTCCTGAAGACGCTGAGGGCCGGCACCAACATCCTCGACACCGCCGTCACCGAGACCAAGCAGTCCGGCGGCACCGTCCTCTCCGGCGACAGGGCCTTCCTGCTCCACGACACCTGGGGCTTCCCGATCGACCTCACCCTGGAGATGGCCGCCGAGCAGGGCCTCTCCGTGGACGAGGACGGCTTCCGCCGCCTGATGAAGGAGCAGCGGGAGCGCGCCAAGGCCGACGCCCAGGCCAAGAAGACCGGCCACGCCGACATGGGCGCCTACCGCGAGATCGCCGACTCCGCCGGTGCCACCGACTTCATCGGCTACTCCGACACCGAGGGCGAGACCACGATCGTCGGCATCCTGGTGGACGGTGTCTCCTCGCCGGCCGCCACCGAGGGCGACGAGGTCGAGGTCGTCCTCGACCGCACCCCGTTCTACGCCGAGGGCGGCGGCCAGATCGGCGACACCGGCCGGATCAAGGTCGACTCCGGTGCCGTGATCGAGGTCCGCGACTGCCAGAAGCCGGTCCCGGGCGTCTACGTCCACAAGGGCGTTGTCCAGGTCGGCGAGGTGACCGTCGGCGCCAAGGCCCACGCCTCGATCGACTCCCGGCGCCGCAAGGCCATCGCCCGCGCCCACTCGGCCACGCACCTGACCCACCAGGCGCTGCGCGACGCCCTCGGCCCGACGGCCGCCCAGGCCGGTTCCGAGAACCAGCCCGGCCGCTTCCGCTTCGACTTCGGCTCCCCGGCCGCCGTCCCGACGGCTGTGATGACCGACGTCGAGCAGAAGATCAACGAGGTGCTCGCCCGCGACCTCGACGTGCACGCCGAGGTCATGGGCATCGACGACGCGAAGAAGCAGGGCGCCATCGCCGAGTTCGGCGAGAAGTACGGCGAGCGCGTCCGCGTGGTGACCATCGGCGACTTCTCCAAGGAGCTGTGCGGCGGCACGCACGTGCACAACACCGCCCAGCTGGGCCTGGTCAAGCTGCTCGGCGAGTCGTCGATCGGCTCGGGTGTGCGGCGCATCGAGGCCCTGGTCGGCGTCGACGCCTACAACTTCCTCGCCCGTGAGCACACGGTCGTCGCCCAGCTCCAGGAACTGGTCAAGGGCCGCCCGGAGGAGCTTCCGGAGAAGGTCTCCGCCATGCTCGGCAAGCTGAAGGACGCCGAGAAGGAGATCGAGAAGTTCCGCGCCGAGAAGGTGCTGCAGGCCGCCGCCGGTCTCGCCGAGTCCGCCAAGGACGTCCGGGGCGTCGCGCTCGTCACCGGCCAGGTCCCGGACGGCACGACCCCCGACGACCTGCGCAAGCTGGTCCTCGACGTGCGCGGCCGCATCCAGGGCGGCCGGGCCGCCGTGGTCGCCCTGTTCACGGTCAACAACGGCAAGCCGCTGACCGTCATCGCCACCAACGAGGCCGCCCGCGAGCGCGGTCTCAAGGCCGGTGACCTGGTCCGCGCCGCCGCCAAGACGCTCGGCGGCGGCGGTGGCGGCAAGCCGGACGTCGCCCAGGGCGGCGGCCAGAACCCGGCCGCGGTCGGCGAGGCCGTCGACGCCGTCGAGCGGCTCGTCGCCGAGACCGCGAAGTAGGGGAGCGGCCGGACATGCGCAGAGGACGCCGGCTCGCGATCGACGTCGGGGACGCCCGGATCGGGGTCGCCTCGTGCGACCCCGACGGGATCCTCGCCACCCCGGTGGAGACCGTCCCGGGCCGGGACGTCCCCGCCGCCCACCGCCGGCTGCGGCAGCTGGTGGAGGAGTACGAGCCGATCGAGGTCGTCGTCGGACTCCCTCGCTCCCTCAAGGGGGGCGAGGGTCCGGCCGCCGCCAAGGTCCGCGCCTTCGTCCAGGAGCTGGCCAAGGGCATCGCACCGGTGCCGGTCCGCCTGGTGGACGAGCGGATGACGACCGTGACGGCCAGTCAGGGACTGCGCGCCTCGGGGGTCAAATCGAAGAAAGGCCGCTCCGTGATCGACCAGGCCGCCGCCGTCATCATCCTGCAGCAGGCCCTGGAATCCGAACGGGTGTCAGGCAAAGCACCCGGCGAGGGCGTCGAAGTGGTCATCTGATCGCGATACGGTAACGTTCCGCGCGATGCGGCGGTGTTCGAACAGCCGCCGCACAGCAAGAGGCGGAACGGGATCCGGCCCCGGCCGCGTGACCGTCCGCCTCGCGGCTCTAGGGGATCGATGACTGAGTATGGCCGGGGCCCTGGCCCCGAACCGTGGCATCCGGAGGACCCGTTGTACGGGGACGACGGATGGAGAGGGCAGCAGACCCACGCGGGTCAGCAGTCCCTCTACGACGGCCAGGCGCAGCAGCAGTACCCCCAGCAGCCGCAGCACGGCGACTGGACCCAGGGCGGGCAGCCCGGTTACGACCAGCAGCAGTACCCGTACTACCCCGAGCAGGGCCGGCAGGAGTACGGCCAGCAGTACCCCGGCCAGGACCAGCAGTACGCCGCGCACACCCAGCAGCAGTACCAGCACCAGGACGCCTGGAACACGAGCGGCGCCCAGGGCCAGGTGCCGTACCCGCCCGATCCCGGCGACCCCTACGGCCAGCAGCCCGCCGCCTACGCCGCGCAGCAGCACGACTTCTACCGCACCGAGGACGCCTACCCGCCGCCCGAGCCGCCCGGCCGCCGGCGTCCCGAACCGGAACCGGAACCCGTGGCCGACGAGGAGGAGCACGCCTTCTTCACCGGCGAGGACGACGAGGACGACACCGAACACGAGCTGCAGAGCAGGCGTGAGCGGCGGGGCAAGGGCAAGAAACCCGTCAAGGGCAAGAAACGGCGCAACGGCTGCGCCTGCCTGGTCGTCTGCCTGGTGTTCGGCGGGGGCCTCGGCGGAGCCGGCTATTTCGGCTGGAAGTTCTACCAAAATCGTTTCGCCCCGGCCCCCGACTACGCGGGCGAGGGGACCAGCGAGAGCGTGACCGTCGAGATCCCCAAGGGCGCCGGCGGCTGGGAGATCGGGCGGCGGCTGAAGGAAGCGGGCGTGGTCAAGAGCGCCGACGCTTTCGTAAGCGCCCAGGGGCAGAACCCCAAGGGGGACACCATCCAGGCCGGCGCGTATCTCCTGAAGAAGGAGATGTCCGCCGCCAGTGCCGTGCAGCTGATGCTGGACCCCAGGAGCCAGAGCAATGTGCTCGTCAAGCCGGGCGAGCGTAACGCACAGGTGTACCAGGCCATCGACAAACAGCTCGGTGTTTCCGCCGGCACCACGAAGAAGATCGCCAAGGCGGAGTACAAGAACCTCGGCCTGCCGAGCTGGGCGCAGAACAGCGGCTCCGTCCAGGACCCGCTGGAGGGCTTCCTGTGGCCGGCCACGTATCCGGCCGCGAAGGGCATGAAGCCCGAGGCGGTCCTGAAGCAGATGGTCGCCCAGTCGAAGCAGAAGTACGCCCCGTACAACCTGCCCGCAAAGGCGAAGGCCATGGGCCTGAAGAACGCGTTCGAGCTGCTCACGGTCGCGAGCCTGGTCCAGGCGGAGGGCAAGACGCACGACGACTTCCGCAAGATGGCGGAAGTGATCTACAACCGTCTCAAGCCCACCAACACCGAGACCAACCAGTTGCTGCAGTTCGACTCGACCTACAACTACCTCAAGGGCACGAGCAACATCCATATCTCCGAGAAGGAGATCAACAGCAACCGGAGCCCCTACAACACCTATACCAACAAGGGGCTTCCGCCCGGTCCGATCGGAAACGCGGGCGACGACGCACTGCGGGCGACGCTGAATCCGACACACGACGGCTGGTTCTATTTCGTGGCGACGGACGGCACCACCAACACCGAATTCGCCAAGACGTACGAGGAATTCAAGCAGCTCAAGGAAAAGTTCAATGCCTCCTCGGGCAACTGACGCCCGCCGGGCCGCCGTGCTCGGTTCGCCCATCGCCCACTCGCTCTCCCCGGTGCTGCACCGGGCGGCCTACGACGCCCTCGGGCTCAGCGGCTGGTCGTACGACCGCTTCGAGATCGACGAGGCCGCCCTGCCCGGCTTCCTCGACGGGCTCGGACCGGAGTGGGCGGGGCTGTCGCTGACCATGCCGCTCAAGCGGGCGGTCATCCCGCTGGTGGACGAGATCAGCGACACGGCGGCCTCCGTCGACGCGGTCAACACGGTCGTCCTCGGCGAGGACGGCCGCCGCGTCGGCGACAACACCGACATCCCGGGCATGGTGGCCGCGCTGCGTGAACACGGCATCGAGGAGGTCGAGTCGGCGGCGATCCTCGGCGCCGGCGCCACCGCGTCGTCCGCGCTCGCCGCGCTGTCCCGGATCTGCACCGGTGAGGTGGTCGCCTACGTGCGCAGCGAGGCCCGCGCCGCCGAGATGCGGCAGTGGGGCGAACGGCTCGAGGTGGACGTCCGCACGGTGGACTGGGCGGACGCCGAGCAGGCGTTGCACGCCCCGCTGGTGATCGCCACCACCCCGGCCGGCACCACCGACGCCCTCGCCGCCGCCGTGCCGGAGCGTCCCACCACTCTGTTCGACGTGCTCTACGACCCCTGGCCGACCGAGCTGGCGGCCCGCTGGTCCATGTTCGGGGGCGCGGTGGTCGGCGGCCTCGACCTGCTCGTCCACCAGGCCGTCCTGCAGGTCGAGCGGATGACCGGCCGCTCCCCGGCACCTCTGGAGGCCATGCGGCACGCCGGCGAGAAGGCGCTCGCCGGGCGCTGACCGCCCGATATCGCGTCCGCCTGCTGGACCGGCCGCCGGATCAGGGCCTCGGACGTGGGAGGATCGGAGGTGGCGGGCCGGGGTCGCGCACCCGGTCACGTCGTCGCCGTACGCGAGGACACGCGTACCCAGGGCAGTACCGGGCGCGAGCACTGAGGAGCACCGTTGAGCAGGCTGCGTTGGCTGACCGCGGGGGAGTCCCACGGTCCCGCACTTGTCGCGACGCTGGAGGGGCTTCCCGCCGGCGTGCCGATCACCACGGAGATGGTGGCGGACCACCTGGCGCGGCGGCGGCTCGGCTATGGCCGCGGTGCGCGCATGAAGTTCGAGCGGGACGAGGTCACCTTCCTCGGTGGTGTCCGGCACGGCCTCACCCTCGGCTCGCCGGTCGCGATCATGGTGGGCAACAGCGAGTGGCCCAAGTGGGAGCAGGTCATGGCGGCCGACCCGGTCGACCCCGAGATCCTCGACGGGCTCGCGCGCAACGCGCCGCTGACCCGGCCCCGGCCCGGCCACGCCGACCTCGCCGGCATGCAGAAGTACGGCTTCGACGAGGCCCGCCCGATCCTGGAGCGCGCCTCCGCCCGCGAGACCGCCGCCCGCGTGGCGCTCGGCGCGGTGGCCCGGTCGTACCTGAAGGAGACCGCGGGCATCGAGATCGTCTCCCACGTGGTCGAACTGGCCTCCGCCAAGGCCCCGCAGGGCGTCTACCCGACGCCGGCCGACGTCGAGCGGCTGGACGCCGACCCGGTGCGCTGCCTGGACGCCGACGCGTCGAAGGCGATGGTCGCCGAGATCGACCAGGCCCACAAGGACGGCGACACCCTCGGTGGCGTGGTCGAGATCCTCGCCTACGGCGTGCCGGTGGGCCTGGGCTCGCACGTGCACTGGGACCGCAAGCTGGACGCGCGCCTCGCCGGCGCGCTCATGGGCATCCAGGCGATCAAGGGTGTCGAGATCGGCGACGGCTTCGAGCTCGCGCGGGTGCCGGGTTCGAAGGCGCACGACGAGATCGTGCGGACCGACGAGGGCATCCGGCGCGTGTCCGGCCGCTCCGGCGGCACCGAGGGCGGTCTGACCACCGGTGAGCTGCTGCGGGTGCGGGCCGCGATGAAGCCGATCGCGACCGTGCCCCGGGCCCTGCAGACGGTGGACGTGTCCACCGGCGAGGCCGCCCAGGCGCACCACCAGCGCTCCGACGTCTCCGCCGTGCCGGCCGCGGGCATCGTCGCCGAGGCGATGGTCGCCCTCGTCCTCGCGGACGCGGTGGCGGAGAAGTTCGGCGGCGACTCGGTGGCCGAGACCAGCCGCAACGTCCGGTCGTACCTCGAGAACCTGAGGATCCGGTGAGCGCGATGCCTGCCGTCGTACTCGTCGGTCCGATGGGCGTGGGCAAGTCCACGGTGGGCCGGCTGCTGGCCGAGCGCCTCGGAACCGGGTTCCGGGACACCGACGAGGACATCGTGGCCGCAGAGGGCCGGACCATCGCCGACATCTTCGTGGAGGAGGGCGAGCCCGTCTTCCGCGCCATCGAGAAGCGGGCGGTGCACCAGGCTGTCGCCGGGCACGAAGGCGTCCTCGCGCTCGGCGGCGGAGCCGTCCTCGACGCGGACACCCGGGCGCTGCTCGCCGGCCACCGGGTGGTCTACCTCTCCATGGACGTGGAGGAGGCCGTCAGGCGCACCGGCCTCAACGTGGCCCGCCCGCTGCTCGCGGTCAATCCGCGCAAGCAGTGGCGCGAGCTGATGGAGGCGCGGCGGCACCTGTACGAGGAGATCGCCACCGCCGTTGTGGCGACGGACGGCCGCACGCCCGAAGAGGTCACCCAAGCAGCGCTGGACGCACTGGAGTTGAAAGAAGCATGAGCGAGTCAGTCACCCGGATCCAGGTCGCCGGCAGCGCGGGCACCGACCCCTACGAGGTGCTGATCGGCCGGCAACTCCTGGGCGAGCTGGCCGGGCTGATCGGCACGAAGGCCAAGCGGGTGGCGGTGATCCACCCGGAGGCACTGGCCGAGACCGGCGACGCGCTCCGCGCCGACCTGGCCGAGCAGGGCTTCGAGGCCGTCGCCGTCCAGGTGCCCAACGCCGAGGAGGCCAAGACCGCCGAGGTCGCCGCCTACTGCTGGAAGGCGCTCGGCCAGTCCGGCTTCACCCGCACCGACGTCATCGTCGGCGTCGGTGGCGGCGCGACCACGGACCTCGCCGGGTTCGTGGCCGCGACCTGGCTGCGCGGGGTGCGCTGGATCGCGATCCCGACCACCGTGCTCGCCATGGTGGACGCGGCCGTCGGCGGCAAGACCGGCATCAACACCGCCGAGGGCAAGAACCTGGTGGGCGCCTTCCACCCGCCGGCCGGTGTGCTGTGCGACCTCGCCGCACTGGACTCCCTCCCGGTCAACGACTACGTGTCCGGGCTCGCCGAGGTCATCAAGGCCGGCTTCATCTCCGACCCGGTGATCCTGGACCTCATCGAGTCCGACCCCGAGGCAGCTCGTACCCCGGTGGGACCGCACACGGCCGAGCTGATCGAGCGTTCGATCCGGGTGAAGGCCGAGGTGGTCTCCTCCGACCTGAGGGAGTCGGGCCTCAGGGAGGTCCTCAACTACGGCCACACCCTCGCTCACGCCATCGAGAAGAACGAGCGCTACCAGTGGCGGCACGGCGCCGCGGTCGCGGTCGGCATGCACTTCGCCGCCGAACTCGGACGTCTGGCGGGCCGGTTGGACGACGCGACGGCGGACCGCCACCGGACCGTCCTCGAAGCGGTCGGCCTGCCGCTGCACTACCGCTACGACCAGTGGCCCAAGCTGCTGGAGACGATGAAGGTCGACAAGAAGTCCCGCGGTGACCTGCTGCGGTTCATCGTGCTCGACGGACTGGCCAAGCCGACCGTGCTGGAGGGCCCGGACCCGGCGGTCCTGCTCGCCGCCTACGGAGAAGTGGGGGAGTAAGTACCCCGCTGTACCACTCCGTTCGATTCCCATTGCGGAACGGGCACTTCGGACCGCCCCCGGTCGTTGCACCAAACGACGGCCGGGGGCGGTACCGTTCGGGTGGGGGTCCCTCCCACGCCCTTTAGGCTGTGGGGGAGAGCGGGCTCCGCACCCGCCTGCCAGTGCCAGATGTGTGTACGAGACGGAGTGGCAACGGATGCAGCACGCAGTGGGGTCTCCGCTGCCACCGCCCCACGAGCAGGGGCGGGGACCAC
The DNA here is from genome assembly GCF_042884245.1 of Streptomyces sp. NPDC058145. Lineage (NCBI taxonomy): Bacteria > Bacillati > Actinomycetota > Actinomycetes > Kitasatosporales > Streptomycetaceae > Streptomyces > Streptomyces sp. NPDC058145. The sequence continues at coordinate 319,776 of NZ_JBHVUH010000008.1, forward strand.
ACGCCGGCTGGGCGTCGGCCGCGCACCACCCGGGAGCCCCGCAGGGTCCCGCACCCGTACCTCCGCCGCCACCCGGCTACCCGGGAGCCGGAGTGGGATCCGTACCCCCGTCCGGGCCCGTGCCTCCGTCCGCACCCGTGCCTCCGTCCGCGCCCGTGCCTCCGTCCGGTCCGGTGCCGCCGTCGCACGCGCGGCCTCCCGCCCCGCGGCACGCCCCCGCCCCACCGCCCCCGGACTCCACCGGTCATGTGCCGCTGCCGCCCGGCGGCCTCGTCGGTGTGCCCGTCGCGCCGCCGGCCTCCGCCCCCGCGCCCGATCCGGCGGCCACCACCCTGGCCATCCTGCTGATCGGCCCGGCGGGCGCCGGCAAGACCAGCGTCGCCAAGTACTGGGCGGATCACCGGCGGGTGCCCACGGCCCACATCAGCCTGGACGACGTGCGCGAATGGGTCCGCTCCGGCTTCGCCGACCCCCAGTCGGGCTGGAACGACCATTCCGAGGCTCAGTACCGCCTGGCCCGCCGGACCTGCGGCTTCGCCGCCCGGAACTTCCTGGCCAACGGCATCTCCTGCATCCTCGACGACGCCGTCTTCCCGGACCGGCCGGTCGTGGGCCTCGGCGGCTGGAAGCGCCATGTCGGCCCCGGCCTGCTCCCGGTCGTCCTGCTCCCGGGCCTCGACATCGTCCTGGAGCGCAACGCCGAACGCTCCGGCAACCGCCGCCTCACCGACGAGGAGGTGGCCAGGATCCACGGCCGCATGGCGGGCTGGTACGGCTCGGGCCTGCCGATCATCGACAACTCCCAGCTGGACGTCCCGGGCACGGCCCGGCTGCTGGACGAGGTCCTCGCCAGGGCGATGGCCAGCCCGCCGAGCTGGTGACCGGCGGCATCACCCCCTCCGAGCCCCACTCGGCCCCACCCAACCAGCACAATTCGCCCAGAACTCCTACGCTCATCTCATGTCAGAGGTGCACGCGACCCGCCGATCCCGCCTGAGGGAGCGCTGCAACGCGGCCGGCGCCCCCGCCGCCCTGGTCAGCCGCCCCGCCAATGTGCGTTACCTGGCGGGCGCCGCCCCCCAGGGCGCCGTCCTGCTGCTCGGCGGGCCGGAGGACCTCCTGGTGTGCGCCGCGCCCCCGGAAGACCGCCCCGCCGACGGACGGCCGGACGAGAACGTGCGAGTGCACGTCCTCTCCTCGCCCGGGGGCGACGCGGCGGTCGCCGCGGCCGGCCTCGCCGACGTCCAGGGCACCGACGCCCTGGCCGTGGAGGAGCACGACCTCACCGTGGCCCGGTACCGGGCCGTGTCCTCCGTCGCCCCGCGGCTGCGCCTGGCCGACCTCGGCGGAGCCGTCGAGCAGCTCCGGGTCGTCAAGGACGAGGAGGAGATCTCCTGCCTCCGCATCGGCGCCGAGATCGCCGACCAGGCCCTCGGGGAACTGCTGGAGTCCATCCTGGTCGGCCGCACCGAGCGGCACCTCGCCCTGGAGCTGGAGCGCCGGCTGGTCGACCACGGTGCCGACGGGCCGGCCTTCCCCACCTCCGTGGCCACCGGACCCAACTCGGGCCGGCGCGGGCACCGGCCCACCGACCGGCGTGTGGAGGAGGGCGACTTCCTCTCCGTCTGCCTGGGGGCCACCTACCGGGGCTACCGCTGCGAGATCGGCCGCACGTTCGTCATCGGCACCTCGCCGGCCGAATGGCAGATCGAGCTGTACGACCTGGTCTTCTCCGCCCAGCGGGCCGGACGCGAGTCCCTGATGCCGGGTGCCGCGTACCGTGAGGTGGACCGCGCGGCCCGCCAGGTGCTGGACTCCGCGGGCTACGCGGAAGCACTGCCACCGCTGACCGGACACGGCGTCGGACTCGAAATCGACGAGGACCCGCAGCTGGCCCCCGCCGCCATGGGTAAACTGGACGCTTGCGTGCCGGTCACCGTCGAACCGGGGGTCCACCTCCCGGGCCGGGGCGGTGTCCGGATCGATGACACGCTCGTCGTACGCCCAGAGGCGGACGGCGGACCCGAGCTACTCACCATCACGACCAAGGAGCTGCTCGCCCTCTGAGTGACCCCAGCGAAGTCCAGGCACATCCCCACGCCGCCCGGCACGCACTCTCGCCGCACCGGCCGAAGGCCTTGGTAGCCCCGCTACGAGAACCTTCACCCGGCACACCGAGAGCACGCACCGAACGACGCGGGAACGCACCCGGACCTCTCTGGAGCCGCAGGCAGGTGCGTGCCCCGGGGTCGTACGTCAGTCCAGGAGATTCCGCAACCGTGGCTTCCACGAACGACCTCAAGAACGGCCTGGTGCTCAAGCTCGAAGGCGGCCAGCTCTGGTCCGTCGTCGAGTTCCAGCACGTCAAGCCCGGCAAGGGCCCGGCATTCGTGCGCACCAAGCTCAAGAACGTGCTCTCCGGCAAGGTCGTCGACAAGACCTTCAACGCCGGTGTCAAGGTCGAGACGGCCACTGTCGACAAACGCGACATGCAGTTCTCGTACATGGACGGCGAGTACTTCGTCTTCATGGACATGCAGACCTATGACCAGCTGATGGTCGACCGCAAGGCCGTCGGCGACGCCGCCAACTTCCTCATCGAGGGCTTCACGGCCACCGTCGCCCAGCACGAGGGCGAGGTGCTCTTCGTCGAGCTGCCGGCCGCCGTCGAGCTGGTCGTGCAGGAGACCGAGCCGGGCGTCCAGGGCGACCGCTCCACCGGTGGCACCAAGCCCGCCACCCTGGAGACCGGCCACCAGATCCAGGTCCCGCTCTTCATCACCACCGGTGAGAAGATCAAGGTCGACACCCGCACCAGCGACTACCTCGGCCGGGTGAACAACTAACCGTGGCCGCCCGCAACACGGCCCGCAAGCGCGCCTTCCAGATCCTCTTCGAGGGCGACCAGCGCGGCGCCGACGTCCTGACGGTCCTCGCCGACTGGATCCGGCTCTCCCGGTCCGACACCCGGCAGCCGCCGGTGAGCGAGTACACGATGCAACTCGTCGAGGGCTACGCCGAGCACGCGAAGCGGATCGACGAGCTGATCGCGCAGTACGCGGTGGACTGGACGCTCGACCGGATGCCGGTGGTGGACCGGAACATCCTGCGCCTGGGCGCCTACGAGCTGATCTGGGTCGACGAGACCCCGGACGCCGTCGTCCTGGACGAGATGGTGCAGCTGGCGAAGGAGTTCTCCACGGACGAGTCCCCCTCGTTCGTCAACGGCCTCCTGGGCCGGCTGAAGGAACTCAAGCCGTCACTGCGCCGGGACGAGGCGTAGACGGTACGACGAACGCCACAGGGCCCGCGGTGAGCGATCGCCGCGGGCCCTGTGGCGTGGTGTGCCGGTGCCCCCTCGGGAGGCCCTGAGAGGGCGCGCAAAGCCGCCGGGGTGGCCGGAACCGTAGAGTTCCGGCCACCCCGGCGGCACGTTTCTGCTGAGGCGCTGTGCGGCTCAGGCCTCTTCGTGGGTCGCCACGGCGCGGCGCGCGTCCGCGTCCAGGACACCCCAGCTGATCAGCTGCTCGGTGAGCACCGAGGGGGACTGGTCGTAGATGACGGCGAGTGTGCGCAGGTCGTCCTGGCGGATCGAGAGCACCTTGCCGTTGTAGTCGCCGCGCTGGGACTGGATCGTCGCCGCGTAGCGCTGCAGCGGGCCCGCCTTCTCGGCCGGCACGGTGGCCAGCCGCTCCAGGTCCAGGACCAGCTTCGGCGGCGGCTCGGCGGCGCCGCCGGGCGTGGTGCCCGGCAGCAGCTCCTGCACCGGGACGCCATAGAAATCGGCCAGCTCGGCCAGGCGCTGCACGGTCACGGCACGGTCACCGCGCTCGTAGGAACCGACCACCACGGCCTTCCAGCGACCCTGGGACTTCTCCTCGACACCGTGGAGGGAAAGGCCCTGCTGGGTGCGGATGGCCCGGAGCTTGGCCCCGAGCTGTTTGGCGTATTCGCTGGACATATAGCTCCCCGGCACTGTGTCGACGCGGTCGGCTGTGATTTCCGCCGCGCGGCTGGTAACTCACTGTGAGGTTACGCAGCGTGACTCTTGCGCGTCAAGCCGAATGGTCCACCCCGACTCTTCCGTTCCGGTGGCGGCCGATTACGCCGGACGGGTGATCGGAGACTCCCGGGGACCTGATACGGTGGATGGCGCAAATCCGACGTCCTTTAAGGTCCGTCCCGTGAGGCGGAGAAGGGGGTCCGTTTCGTATGGACACACACGCCAGTTCCTCCGCGTCCGATGCGCGGCCCGTGCTCGAGGGCCCCGACATCGCACGCGTTCTGACCCGCATCGCCCACGAGATCGTCGAGCGCGCCAAGGGCGCCGACGACGTGGTGCTCCTCGGCATTCCGACCCGGGGGGTCTTCCTCGCGCAGCGGCTCGCCGCCAAGCTGGAGCAGATCACCGACCGCAAGGTCCCCGTCGGCTCGCTCGACATCACCATGTACCGCGACGACCTGCGCATGCACCCGCCGCGTGCGCTGGCCCGCACCGAGATCCCCGGTGACGGCATCGACGGCAAGCTGGTCGTCCTCGTCGACGACGTGCTCTTCTCCGGCCGCACCATCCGCGCCGCCCTCGACGCCCTGAACGACATCGGGCGCCCGCGCGCGGTGCAGCTCGCGGTCCTGGTCGACCGCGGCCACCGCGAACTGCCCATCCGCGCCGACTACGTCGGCAAGAACCTCCCCACGTCGTTGCGGGAGACGGTCAAGGTCCAGCTCACCGAGGAGGACGGCCGCGACACCGTGCTGCTCGGTGTGAAGCCGGCCGACCAGTAGCGAGTCCGGCGTACGGCCGCCCCGGCGCGCCCGTACACGCACCGGTCCGCACCGAATCTCCCTGTATGAACTGCCTTACGGAGCCTGACAGATGCAGCGTCATCTCATCTCGGCCGCCGACCTCACCCGCGACGACGCCGTCCTGATCCTCGACACCGCCGAGGAGATGGCCCGGGTCGCCGACCGGCCGATCAAGAAACTGCCGACCCTGCGCGGCCGCACGATCGTCAACCTCTTCTTCGAGGACTCCACCCGCACCCGGATCTCCTTCGAGGCCGCCGAGAAGCGGCTGTCCGCGGACGTCATCAACTTCTCCGCCAAGGGGTCGTCGGTGTCCAAGGGCGAGTCCCTGAAGGACACCGCGCAGACCCTGGAGGCGATGGGCGTCGACGCGGTCGTCATCCGGCACGGCGCCTCCGGAGCCCCCTACCGCCTGGCCACCTCCGGCTGGATCGACGCCGCCGTGGTCAACGCCGGCGACGGCACCCACCAGCACCCCACCCAGGCCCTGCTGGACGCGTTCACCATGCGCCGCCGCCTGGTCGGCCGGGACGCCGGACTGGGCCAGGACCTGAGCGGCAAGCGGATCACCATCGTCGGCGACGTCCTGCACAGCCGGGTCGCCCGCTCCAACGTCGACCTGCTGCACACCCTCGGCGCCGAGGTCACCCTGGTCGCCCCGCCCACCCTGGTGCCGGTCGGCGTCGGGAACTGGCCCTGCCAGGTCTCGTACGACCTCGACAGCACGCTGGTGAAGTCCGACGCGGTGATGATGCTGCGGGTCCAGCGCGAGCGCATGAACGCCGCCTTCTTCCCCACCGAGCGCGAGTACTCGCGGCGCTACGGCCTCGACGCCGAGCGCATGGCGAAGATGCCCGAGCACGCCATCGTGATGCACCCCGGCCCGATGGTCCGCGGCATGGAGATCACCGCCGAGGTCGCCGACTCCGACCGCTGCACCGTCGTCGAGCAGGTCGCCAACGGCGTCTCCATCCGGATGGCCGTCCTGTACCTGCTGCTCGGCGGCAACGAGCCCGCCCTCACCCACGCCCGCGCCACCGAGGAGAAGTAAGAACCATGAGCAAGATCCTGATCCGTGGTGCGAAGGTGCTCGGCGGCGAGCCGCAGGACGTGCTGATCGACGGCGAGACGATCGCGGAGGTGGGCCAGGGCCTCAGTGCCGAGGGCGCGGAGGTCGTCGAGGCCGCCGGCAAGGTACTGCTCCCCGGCCTGGTCGACCTGCACACCCATCTGCGCGAGCCGGGCCGCGAGGACTCCGAGACCGTGCTGACCGGCACCCGCGCGGCCGCGAGCGGCGGCTACACGGCCGTGTTCGCCATGGCCAACACCTTCCCGGTCGCCGACACCGCCGGCGTCGTCGAGCAGGTCTACCGGCTCGGCAAGGAGCACGGCTACTGCGACGTGCAGCCCATCGGCGCCGTCACCGTCGGCCTGGAGGGCAGGAAGCTCGCCGAGCTGGGCGCGATGCACGAGTCCGCCGCCGGCGTCACCGTCTTCTCCGACGACGGCAAGTGCGTGGACGACGCGGTGATCATGCGCCGCGCGCTGGAGTACGTGAAGGCCTTCGGCGGCGTCGTCGCCCAGCACGCGCAGGAGCCGCGCCTCACCGAGGGCGCCCAGATGAACGAGGGCGTCGTCTCCGCCGAACTGGGCCTGGGCGGCTGGCCGGCCGTCGCCGAGGAGTCGATCATCGCGCGGGACGTGCTGCTCGCCGAACACGTGGGCTCCCGCGTGCACATCTGCCACCTGTCGACCGCCGGGTCCGTGGAGATCGTCCGCTGGGCCAAGTCCCGCGGCATCGACGTCACCGCCGAGGTCACCCCGCACCACCTGCTCCTCACCGACGAGCTGGTGCGCACGTACAACCCGGTCTACAAGGTCAACCCGCCGCTGCGCACCGAACGCGACGTGCACGCCCTGCGCGAAGCGCTCGCCGACGGCACGATCGACATCGTCGCCACCGACCACGCCCCGCACCCGCACGAGGACAAGGACTGCGAGTGGGCCGCCGCCGCCATGGGCATGGTGGGCCTGGAGACCGCGTTGTCGGTGGTCCAGGAGACGATGGTCGACACGGGCCTGCTGGACTGGGCCGGCGTCGCCGACCGGATGTCCGTCAAGCCCGCGCAGATCGGGCAGGCAACCGGGCACGGCCGCCCCGTCTCGGCTGGTGAGCCCGCCAACCTCGCCCTCGTCGACACGGCATACCGTGGCCAGGTGGACCCCGCGGGCTTCGCCTCGCGCAGCCGCAACACCCCGTACGAGGGACGCGAGCTGCCGGGCCGTGTGACGCACACGTGGCTCCGGGGCAAGGCCACGCTCGTCGACGGGAAGCTCACGTGACACCTGTAATCCTGCTGGCCGAGGCGAAGAAGTCGGCCGAGGTCACCGACTGGGGCGCCCGCATCGGCTGGCTCGTCGGACTCGCCCTCTTCGTCGCGCTCCTCTACTGGCTGATGCGCGAGGGCTGGAAATGGCGCGGCACCCTCCAGGGGGACCTGCCCGCCCCGCCCAGCGCGCCGGACGAGACCGGCCCGGTGAGACTGAGCATGAGCGGCCGCTACCACGGCTCCACGACCGCCGGGCAGTGGCTGGACCGCATCGTGGCCCACGGCCTCGGCACCCGCAGCCGGGCCGAGCTCACCCTGACCGACGCGGGCCTGGAGGTCGAGCGCCCCGGAGCGACCGACTTCTTCGTCCCCACGGCCGCGCTGCGCGGCGCCCGGCTCGACAAGGGCATCGCGGGCAAGGTCCTCACCGAGGGCGGACTGCTGGTGGTGACCTGGGCGCTCGGCGACAGGCTGATCGACTCCGGCTTCCGCTCGGACCACGCGGCCGAGCACACCGAGTGGGCCGACACCCTGAACAAGATGATCAACGACACGGAAGGCGCACGATGACGACCTCCACCAGGGGAACCGCGAAGGTTCCCGCCGTACTCGTCCTGGAGGACGGCCGCACCTTCCGCGGCCGCGCCTACGGGGCCGTGGGGGAGACCTTCGGCGAGGCCGTGTTCTCCACCGGCATGACCGGCTACCAGGAGACCCTCACCGACCCGTCCTACGACCGCCAGATCGTCGTCGCGACCGCCCCGCAGATCGGCAACACCGGCTGGAACGACGAGGACGACGAGTCCCGGCGCATCTGGGTCTCCGGGTACGTCGTGCGCGACCCCGCGCGCGTGCCGTCCAACTGGCGCGCCAAGCGGTCCCTGGACGACGCGCTGGTCGAGCAGGGCGTGGTCGGCATCTCCGGGATCGACACCCGCGCGCTCACCCGCCACCTGCGCGAGCGTGGCTCGATGCGCGCCGGCATCTTCTCCGGCACCGCGCTGAGCAGCGCCTCCGGCGCGGGCGTCGCCCCCGAGGCCGAGCTGGTCGAGCGGGTGCAGGCGCAGCCGCACATGAAGGGCGCGAGCCTCTACGAGGAGGTCGCCACCAAGGAGGCGTACGTCGTCCCGGCGGTCGGTGAGAAGCGCTTCACCGTCGCCGCCATCGACCTCGGCATCAAGGGCATGACCCCGCACCGCATGGCCGAGCGCGGCATCGAGGTGCACGTGCTCCCGGCCACCGCCACGCCCGACGAGGTCTACGCCGTCGAGCCCGACGGTGTCTTCTTCTCCAACGGCCCGGGTGACCCGGCCACCGCCGACGGCCCGGTCGCGCTGATGGCCGCCGTCCTGGAGCGCCGGACGCCGCTGTTCGGCATCTGCTTCGGCAACCAGATCCTCGGCCGCGCCCTCGGCTTCGGCACCTACAAGCTGAAGTACGGCCACCGGGGCATCAACCAGCCGGTCCAGGACCGTACGACCGGCAAGGTCGAGGTCACCGCGCACAACCACGGCTTCGCCGTCGACGCGCCGCTCGACAAGGTCAGCGAGACCAAGTTCGGCCGCGCCGAGGTCTCCCACGTCTGCCTGAACGACGACGTGGTGGAGGGGCTGCGGCTGCTCGACCAGCCGGCCTTCTCCGTCCAGTACCACCCCGAAGCGGCAGCGGGCCCGCACGACGCCGCCTACCTCTTCGACCGCTTCGTATCCCTGATGGAGGGCCAGCGTGCCTAAGCGCACCGATATCCAGTCCGTCCTGGTCATCGGCTCCGGCCCGATCGTCATCGGCCAGGCCGCCGAGTTCGACTACTCCGGCACCCAGGCGTGCCGGGTGCTCAAGGCCGAGGGCCTGCGCGTGGTCCTCGTCAACTCCAACCCGGCGACGATCATGACCGACCCGGAGATCGCCGACGCCACCTACGTCGAGCCGATCACCCCCGAGTTCGTCGAGAAGATCATCGCCAAGGAGCGCCCGGACACGCTCCTGCCCACCCTGGGCGGCCAGACGGCCCTCAACACCGCCATCGCGCTGCACGAGAACGGCGTCCTGGAGAAGTACGGCGTCGAGCTGATCGGCGCCAAGCCCGAGGCCATCCACAAGGGCGAGGACCGCGACCTGTTCAAGGGGGTCGTGGAGGAGGTCCGTCGCAAGACCGGGCACGGCGAGTCCGCCCGCTCGGTCATCTGCCACTCCATGGACGACGTCCTCAAGGGCGTCGAGACGCTCGGCGGCTACCCCGTGGTCGTCCGCCCCTCCTTCACCATGGGCGGCGCCGGCTCCGGCTTCGCGCACGACGAGGAGGAGCTGCGCCGCATCGCCGGCCAGGGCCTCACGCTCTCCCCGACCACCGAGGTGCTCCTGGAGGAGTCCATCCTCGGCTGGAAGGAGTACGAGCTGGAGCTGATGCGCGACAAGCACGACAACGTCGTGGTCGTCTGCTCCATCGAGAACTTCGACCCCATGGGCGTGCACACCGGTGACTCCATCACGGTCGCGCCCTCGATGACGCTGACCGACCGCGAGTACCAGATCCTGCGCGACATCGGCATCGCCGTCATCCGCGAGGTCGGCGTCGACACCGGCGGCTGCAACATCCAGTTCGCGGTGAACCCCGAGGACGGCCGGGTCATCGTCATCGAGATGAACCCGCGCGTGTCGCGTTCGTCGGCGCTCGCCTCCAAGGCGACCGGCTTCCCCATCGCCAAGATCGCCGCCAAGCTGGCCGTCGGCTACACGCTCGACGAGATCCCGAACGACATCACCCAGGAGACCCCGGCCTCCTTCGAGCCCACGCTCGACTACGTGGTCGTCAAGGCCCCGCGGTTCGCCTTCGAGAAGTTCCCGCAGGCCGACTCCACGCTGACCACCACCATGAAGTCGGTCGGCGAGGCCATGGCCATCGGCCGCAACTTCCCCGAGGCCTTCCAGAAGGCGCTGCGCTCGCTGGAGAAGAAGGGCAGCCAGTTCGCCTTCACCGGCGAGCCCGGCGACAAGGAGGCGCTGCTCCACGAGGCCGTGCGCCCCACCGACGGCCGGATCAACACCGTCATGCAGGCCATCCGCGCGGGCGCCACGCCCGAGGAGGTCTTCGAGTTCACGAAGATCGACCCGTGGTTCGTGGACCAGCTCTTCCTGATCAAGGAGATCGCGGACGAGCTGGCCGAGGCGCCCGAGCTGACCGGTGACCTGCTCACCGAGGCCAAGCGCCACGGCTTCTCCGACCAGCAGATCGCCGACATCCGCGGTCTGCGCGAGGACGTCGTCCGGGAGGTCCGGCACGCCCTCGGCATCCGCCCGGTCTACAAGACGGTCGACACCTGCGCCGCCGAGTTCGCCGCGAGGACGCCGTACTTCTACTCGTCCTACGACGAGGAGTCCGAGGTCGCGACCCGCGAGAAGCCCGCGGTGATCATCCTGGGCTCCGGCCCGAACCGCATCGGTCAGGGCATCGAGTTCGACTACTCCTGTGTCCACGCCTCCTTCGCGCTGTCCGACGCCGGGTACGAGACCGTGATGGTCAACTGCAACCCGGAGACCGTCTCCACCGACTACGACACCTCCGACCGGCTGTACTTCGAGCCGCTGACGCTGGAGGACGTGCTGGAGATCGTCCACGCGGAGCAGCAGGCCGGCCCGGTCGCGGGCGTGATCGTGCAGCTCGGCGGCCAGACCCCGCTCGGCCTGTCGCAGGCCCTGAAGGACAACGGCGTGCCGATCGTGGGCACCTCGCCCGAGGCGATCCACGCCGCCGAGGACCGCGGCGCCTTCGGCCGGGTCCTCGCCGAGGCCGGCCTGCCCGCCCCGAAGCACGGCACGGCCACCACCTTCGAGGAGGCCAAGGCCATCGCCGACGAGATCGGCTACCCGGTCCTGGTCCGGCCCTCGTACGTCCTCGGCGGGCGCGGCATGGAGATCGTCTACGACGAGTCCCGCCTGGCCTCCTACATCGCCGAGTCGACCGAGATCAGCCCCTCCCGGCCGGTCCTCGTCGACCGCTTCCTGGACGACGCCATCGAGATCGACGTCGACGCGCTCTACGACGGCGAGGAGCTGTACCTCGGCGGCGTGATGGAGCACATCGAGGAGGCCGGCATCCACTCCGGCGACTCGGCGTGTGCTCTGCCCCCGATCACCCTCGGCGGCTTCGACATCAAGCGCCTGCGCGCCTCCACCGAGGCGATCGCCAAGGGCGTCGGCGTGCGCGGCCTGATCAACATCCAGTTCGCGATGGCGGGCGACATCCTCTACGTCCTGGAGGCCAACCCGCGCGCCTCCCGTACGGTGCCCTTCACCTCCAAGGCGACCGCGGTGCCGCTGGCCAAGGCCGCCGCCCGGATCTCGCTGGGCGCGACCGTCGCCGAGCTGCGCGCCGAGGGCCTGCTCCCGGCGAACGGCGACGGCGGTGAACTGCCGCTGGACGCGCCGATCTCCGTCAAGGAGGCCGTGATGCCGTGGTCGCGCTTCCGCGACATCCAGGGCCGCGGCGTCGACACGATCCTCGGCCCGGAGATGCGCTCCACCGGCGAGGTCATGGGCATCGACTCGGTCTTCGGCACGGCGTACGCCAAGTCGCAGGCCGGCGCCTACGGGCCGCTGCCCACCAAGGGCCGCGCGTTCATCTCGGTCGCCAACCGGGACAAGCGCTCGATGATCTTCCCGGCGCGCGAGCTGGTCGCGCACGGCTTCGAGCTGCTCGCCACCTCCGGCACCGCCGAGGTGCTCAGGCGCAACGGCATCAACGCCACGGTCGTGCGCAAGCAGTCCGAGGGCACCGGCCCGAACGGTGAGCGGACCGTCGTCCAGCTCATCCACGACGGCGAGGTCGACCTCATCGTCAACACCCCGTACGGCACCGGCGGCCGCCTCGACGGCTACGACATCCGCACCGCGGCGGTGGCCCGCTCCGTGCCGTGCCTGACGACCGTCCAGGCGCTCGCGGCGGCCGTTCAGGGCATCGACGCCCTCAACCACGGCGACGTGGGCGTCCGCTCGCTCCAGGAACACGCGGAACACCTGACCGCGGCCCGCGACTAGCAGCCCTGAGGGGGACACCGGAAACGGTGTCCCCCTCTTCATGAGGACATCATGTACAAGATCTTCTTCAACCTCGTCTTCAAACGGATGGACCCCGAGACGGCCCACCACCTGGCCTTCCGCTGGATCCGGCTGGCCGTCCGCGTCCCCGTGCTGCGCACGTTCGTCGCGGCCGCCCTCGCGCCCCGCCACAGGGAGCTGCGCACCGAGGCCTTCGGGCTGCGCATGCACGGCCCCTTCGGGCTCGCCGCCGGCTTCGACAAGAACGCCGTCGCCATCGACGGCATGTCGATGCTGGGCTTCGACCACGTCGAGATCGGCACGGTCACCGGTGAACCGCAGCCCGGCAATCCCAGGAAGCGACTGTTCCGGCTCGTGGCCGACCGCGCGCTGATCAACCGCATGGGCTTCAACAACGACGGCTCACTGGCCGTCGCGGCCCGCCTCGCCGCCCGCGAGCCGGTGTTCCGGACCGTGGTCGGCGTCAACATCGGCAAGACCAAGGTCGTCCCCGAGGAGGAGGCCGTCGGCGACTACGTGAAGTCCGCCGAGCGCCTCGCGCCCTACGCCGACTACCTGGTCGTGAACGTCTCCTCCCCGAACACGCCCGGCCTGCGCAACCTCCAGGCGACCGAGGCGCTGCGCCCGCTGCTCGGCGCGGTGCGCGAGGCCGCCGACCGCGCGGTCCCGGACCGGCGCGTCCCGCTGCTGGTGAAGATCGCTCCCGATCTCGCGGACGAGGACGTCGACGCCGTCGCCGACCTTGCGGTGGAACTCGGGCTGGACGGCATCATCGCCACCAACACCACCATCGCGCGCGAAGGCCTCGGTCTGACCTCCGCGCCGTCGCTGGTGAAGGAGACCGGCGGCCTCTCCGGCGCACCGCTGAAGGCGCGCTCCCTGGAGGTGCTGCGCCGCCTGTACGCGCGCGTGGGCGACCGGATCACGCTGGTGGGCGTCGGCGGCGTCGAGACCGCCGAGGACGCCTGGCAGCGCATCCTGGCCGGTGCCACGCTGGTGCAGGGGTACAGCGCATTCATCTACGAGGGCCCGTTCTGGTCCCGCGCGATCCACAAGGGCCTCGCCGCGCGCCTGCGGACCAGCCCGTACGCCACCCTCGCCGACGCGGTCGGCGCCGACGTGAGGAACGACGCATGACGGTTCTGGAACCCTTCGGCGCGCGCCTGCGCCGCGCGATGGACGAACGCGGCCCGCTGTGCGTCGGCATCGACCCGCACGCCTCCCTGCTCGCCGAGTGGGGCCTGACCGACGACGTGGCCGGTCTGGAGCGGTTCAGCCGCACGGTCGTCGAGGCGGTGGCCGACCGGGTCGCCGTCATGAAGCCGCAGAGCGCGTTCTTCGAGCGGTTCGGCTCGCGCGGCGTCGCGGTGCTGGAGCGGACGGTCCAGGAGGCGCGCGCGGCCGGCACCCTGGTCGTGATGGACGCCAAGCGCGGCGACATCGGCTCGACCATGGCCGGGTACGCCGAGGCCTACCTGCACAAGGACTCCCCGCTGTTCTCCGACGCGCTGACCGTCTCGCCCTACCTCGGCTACGGCTCGCTCAGCCCGGCCGTCGCGCTGGCCAGGGAGAGCGGGACCGGGCTGTTCGTGCTGGCGCTGACCTCGAACCCGGAGGGCGCGGAGGTCCAGCACGCGGTCCGCGCCGACGGGCGCGACGTGGGCGCGACCATGCTGGCGCACCTGGCCGCCGAGAACGCCGGCGAGGAGCCGCTGGGCTCGTTCGGCGCGGTCGTCGGCGCCACGGTGGGCGACCTGTCCTCGTACGACCTCGGTGTCAACGGCCCGCTCCTGGCACCCGGCGTCGGGGCGCAGGGGGCGACGGCGGCCGACCTCCCCCGCGTGTTCGGGTCGGCGGTGCGCAACGTGGTGCCGAACGTCAGCCGGGGCGTGCTGCGCCAGGGTCCCGACGTCGGAGCCCTGCGCTCGGCCACGGAGCGCTTCGCGGAGGAGATCCGGACCGCCGTCGCGGGCGGCTGAGCTGCCGGGAGGGCGGTCCGGTGCGCGGCGGGCGGGCGGCTTGAGTGTGAATACATCCTCAAATCCAGGGCAGTATGTCTGAAATGTCCGGCCTGGCGGCGGCTGACCTGTACTTTTCCGCTGTTCTCGCTGACTCTGGCGGACTTGCCCGCTAGTCTCCGAGCAGTGGGGGCACCTCCCGCGCCTCCGCAGGTAGTGGGGGAGAACGGGCAGCGTGTTGCTCGTGGCTCCCCAGGTGTGGGGCGACTAGGTTCCTCACCGGTCCGTATCCGACAGTTCGACATCCGAGGTGACGTAGGCGTGGCTCTTCCGCCCCTTACCCCTGAACAGCGCGCAGCCGCGCTCGAAAAGGCCGCCGCGGCTCGCCGGGAGCGGGCCGAGGTCAAGAATCGACTCAAGCACTCCGGCGCCTCCCTGCACGAGGTCATCAAGCAGGGCCAGGAGAACGACGTCATCGGCAAGATGAAGGTCTCCGCCCTGCTCGAGTCCCTGCCGGGCGTGGGCAAGGTCCGCGCCAAGCAGATCATGGAGCGTCTGGGCATCTCCGAGAGCCGTCGCGTGCGCGGTCTCGGCTCCAACCAGATCGCCTCCCTGGAGCGTGAGTTCGGCAGCACCGGCTCCTGAGTCCGGCCCCCGCCGGACCGGGAGTCCCGGGCATGCCGGGATTGCTGGAATAATCGCTGCATGGCTGTAACACCCCGGGGGACGACCCCCGTGCCCCCGGACGCACGTCCGCGGCTGACCGTGCTCTCCGGCCCCTCCGGGGTCGGCAAGAGCACGGTCGTCGCCCATATGCGCAAGAAACATCCCGAGGTCTGGCTCTCGGTGTCCGCGACCACCCGCAAGCCGCGCCCCGGCGAGCAGCACGGAGTCCACTACTTCTTCGTCACCGACGACGAGATGGACAAGCTGATCGCCAACGGCGAGCTGCTGGAGTGGGCCGAGTTCGCCGGCAACCGCTACGGCACGCCCCGCGCCGCCGTGCAGGAGCGGCTGGAGAAGGGCGAGCCCGTGCTGCTGGAGATCGACCTCCAGGGCGCCCGGCAGGTCCGCGAGTCGATGTCCGACGCCCAGCTGGTGTTCCTGGCCCCGCCCTCCTGGGACGAACTGGTGCGCAGGCTGACCGGCCGGGGGACCGAGCCGCCCGAGGTGATCGAGCGCCGGCTGGACGCGGCGAAGACCGAGCTGGCGGCCGAGCCGGAGTTCCACGAGACCCTCGTCAACACCTCCGTCGAGGACGTGGCCCGCGAGCTGCTAGCCTTGATGGACGTTGTGTGATCGATACCGCCGCACCCAGGTGCAAGCGGGCCGGTCGCACCGACTGATTCTTTCCCATCCATCGGAAGGTAGAGCGTGTCCTCTTCCATCACCGCGCCCGAGGGCATCATCAACCCGCCGATCGACGAGCTTCTCGAGGCCACCGACTCGAAGTACAGCCTCGTGATCTACGCGGCCAAGCGGGCCCGCCAGATCAACGCTTACTACTCGCAGCTCGGCGAGGGCCTGCTCGAGTACGTCGGTCCGCTCGTCGACACCCACGTCCACGAGAAGCCGCTGTCGATCGCCCTGCGTGAGATCAACGCCGGTCTGCTGACCTCCGAGGCCATCGAGGGCCCCGCCCAGTAGAACCGCGCGGTAGTACTTTCAGATCGCGGTTGACTTATCCACAGGCCCGGCAGTCATGCTGCCGGGCCTGTGGTGTGTGATGGTCCCGTACGTTCCCGTACGTCGCCGAGCCCGGGAGAGATGGTGGACAAGCCGAGGGTCGTTCTGGGGGTCAGTGGCGGCATCGCCGCATACAAGGCCTGTGAGCTGCTGAGGAGGTTCACGGAGTCGGGTCACGACGTGCGCGTGGTGCCCACCGCCTCCGCGCTGCACTTCGTCGGCGCGGCCACCTGGTCCGCCCTCTCCGGCAACCCGGTCTCCACGGAGGTCTGGGACCACGTCGACGAGGTGCCGCACGTCCGCATCGGCCAGCACGCCGACCTGGTCGTGGTGGCCCCGGCCACCGCCGACATGCTCGCCAAGGCCGCCCACGGCCTCGCGGACGACCTGCTGACCAACACCCTCCTCACCGCCCGCTGCCCGGTCGTCTTCGCGCCGGCCATGCACACGGAGATGTGGGAGCACCCCGCCACCCAGGAGAACGTGGCGACGCTGCGCCATCGCGGCGCCGTCGTCATCGAGCCCGCGGTCGGCCGTCTGACCGGGGTCGACACCGGAAAGGGCCGGCTGCCCGACCCGGTGGAGATCTTCGAGGTGTGCCGCCGGGTCCTGGCCCGGGGTGCCCAGGCGCCCGATCTCCAGGGACGGCACGTCGTGGTCTCGGCCGGCGGCACCCGCGAGCCCCTCGACCCGGTCCGCTTCCTGGGCAACCGCTCGTCCGGCAAGCAGGGCTACGCCCTCGCCCGCACGGCCGCCGCCCGCGGCGCCCGGGTCACGCTGATCGCCGCCAACACCGGGCTGCCCGACCCGGCCGGCGTCGACGTCGTCCCGGTGGGCACCGCCGTCCAGCTGCGCGAGGCCGTCCTGAAGGCCGCGGCCGACGCCGACGCCGTGGTCATGGCCGCCGCCGTCGCCGACTTCCGTCCCGCCGTCTACGCGGCCGGGAAGATCAAGAAGAAGGACGACCAGGAGCCCGCCCCCATCACCCTGGTGCGGAATCCGGACATCCTCGCGGAGATCTCGGCCGAGCGTGCCCGGCCCGCGCAGGTCGTCGTCGGCTTCGCCGCGGAGACCGACGACGTGCTCGCCAACGGCCGCGCGAAGCTCGCCCGCAAGGGCTGCGACCTCCTCGTCGTCAACGAGGTGGGGGAGCGCAAGACCTTCGGCTCCGAGGAGAACGAGGCCGTGGTGCTGGGCGCCGACGGCAGCGAGACCCCCGTGCCGCACGGTCCCAAGGAGGCCCTCGCGGACGTCGTCTGGGACCTGGTGGCCGCCCGTCTCGGCTGACCCGGCCGTCGCCGTTGCGCCGTCCGGGCGTGGCTCGGTTCGGCCGTCCGGGCCGTTTTGTTCCGGCCGCACGACGTCGGTTTTCCGCCGCACAATGTCGCGTGGTCGGCCTGGCCAAGGCCGCTCGGCATTGTGCAGAATGCCCGTGCCGCAGGTCACAGCTCTCCCGAGAGGCGAGACACGTGGGCCGACGGCCGAGTGCGACCGATAAACTGTTCACGGACGACGTCGGGCGCAGCTCCCGCGTTGTCCGCCAATGATCAGCCAGCAGCCGCTGCAACCCCAGGGAGCGTTGTGTCCCGTCGCCTGTTCACCTCGGAGTCCGTGACCGAGGGTCACCCCGACAAGATCGCTGACCAGATCAGCGACACCATTCTCGACGCGCTGCTGCGCGAGGACCCCTCCTCGCGTGTCGCCGTCGAGACGCTGATCACCACCGGCCTGGTGCACGTGGCCGGCGAGGTGACGACCAAGGCCTACGCGGACATCGCGACCCTGGTCCGCAACAAGATCCTCGAGATCGGTTACGACTCCTCGAAGAAGGGCTTCGACGGAGCCTCCTGCGGCGTCTCGGTGTCGATCGGCGCGCAGTCCCCGGACATCGCGCAGGGCGTCGACACGGCCTACGAGTCCCGGGTCGAGGGCGACGAGGACGAGCTCGACAAGCAGGGCGCCGGCGACCAGGGCCTGATGTTCGGCTACGCCGCGGACGAGACCCCGACGCTGATGCCGCTGCCGGTCTTCCTGGCGCACCGCCTCTCGAAGCGCCTCTCCGAGGTCCGCAAGAACGGCACCATCCCCTACCTGCGCCCCGACGGCAAGACGCAGGTCACCATCGAGTACGACGGCGACAAGGCCGTGCGCCTCGACACGGTCGTGGTCTCCTCCCAGCACGCCTCGGACATCGACCTCGAGTCGCTGCTCGCGCCCGACATCCGCGAGTTCGTCGTCGAGCCCGAGCTGAAGGCGCTGCTGGAGGACGGCATCAAGCTGGACACCGAGGGCTACCGGCTGCTGGTCAACCCGACCGGCCGTTTCGAGATCGGCGGCCCCATGGGCGACGCCGGTCTGACCGGCCGCAAGATCATCATCGACACCTACGGCGGCATGGCCCGCCACGGCGGCGGCGCCTTCTCCGGCAAGGACCCGTCCAAGGTCGACCGCTCCGCCGCCTACGCCATGCGCTGGGTCGCCAAGAACGTCGTGGCGGCGGGCCTGGCCTCCCGCTGCGAGGTCCAGGTCGCCTACGCCATCGGCAAGGCGGAGCCGGTGGGCCTGTTCGTGGAGACCTTCGGCACCGCCAAGATCGACCACGAGAAGATCGAGAAGGCGATCGACGAGGTCTTCGATCTCCGTCCGGCCGCGATCATCCGCGACCTCGACCTGCTCCGCCCGATCTACGCCCAGACCGCCGCGTACGGCCACTTCGGCCGCGAGCTTCCCGACTTCACCTGGGAGCGCACGGACCGCGTGGACGCCCTGCGCAAGGCCGCGGGCCTGTAGTCCCGTCCCGGTCGTCCCGCCGAGGCCCGGCTTCCCTTCGGGGGCCGGGCCTCGGCGTGTGTCCGGCGCTCCCGCACCGTCCACGCGCCGTCCCGTCCACGCCCTCTGTCCGCGCCTCCCGGCATCGGGTGGATCCCGCTCGGGCGCCGGTTGTCGGTGGCGTTTGGTAAGAATGCAAGCGTGAGCAGCGAGAACGGTTCGGGGGGCGGCGGGGCCGAGGGTGCGCCGCCGGAGCAGCTCGCGCTCATCCGGGAGAGCGTGCGGGGGGCCAAGGTGCCCCGGGCCAAGCCGCGGACCTGGCGGGGCGCCGCGCTGGCCGGAGAGCTGCCCGTGGCGCGGGTGCTCGTCGACAAGGGCGTACTGCACCTCGACCGGTACTTCGACTACGCGGTGCCCGAGGAACTGGACGCCGAGGCGCAGCCCGGCGTCAGGGTGCGGGTGCGGTTCGGCGCCGGGCGGGGGCGCGTGCGCGAGGGGCGGCGCGAGGGCGGCGGGCTCATCGGCGGGTTCATCGTCGAGCGGCGGGCCGAGTCCGACTACCCGGGGCCGCTGGCCGCCCTCGCCCAGGTGGTGTCGCCCGAGCCCGTGCTCAGCGACGAGCTGCTGGGGCTCGTGCGGGCCGTGGCCGACCGGTACGCGGGGAGCCTGGCCGATGTGCTGCAGCTCGCCGTGCCGCCGCGCAGCGCGCGGGCCGAGCGGCGGCCGTCGCCCGCCCCGCTGCCCCCGCCGCCGGCGCCGGAGCCCGCCTCATGGGCGCGGTACGGGCACGGGGGCGCCTTTCTCGAGTCGCTGGCCGCCGGTGCCGCCCCGCGGGCCGTGTGGAGCGCTCTGCCGGGGCCGCTGTGGAGCGACGAGCTGGCCCGGGCCGTCGCCGCCACGCTCGCCTCGGGACGCGGCGCGCTCGTCGTCGTACCGGACGGGCGGGCGGCCGCGCGCGTGGACGCCGCGCTGACCGCGCTGCTCGGCGAGGGCCAGCATGTGCTGCTCACCGCCGACGCCGGCCCCGAGAAGCGGTACGCGCAGTGGCTCGCGGTGCGGCGCGGGTCCGTGCGCGCCGTCGTCGGCACCCGGGCGGCGATGTTCGCTCCCGTGCGGGATCTCGGGCTCGTCGCCATCTGGGACGACGGGGACGGCAGCCACAGCGAGCAGCACGCCCCGCAGCCGCATGCGCGGGATGTGCTGCTGCTGCGCGCCACGCTCGACAAGTGCGCCTTTCTGCTCGGCAGTTGGAGCTGCACGGTCGAGGCGGCCCAGCTCGTCGAGAGCGGCTGGGCGCGGCCCCTGGCCGCCGGCCGGGAGCAGGTGCGGGGGGCCGCCCCCCTCGTGCGCACGGTCGGGGACGAGGATCTCGCGCGCGACGAGGCCGCCCGCGCCGCCCGGCTGCCGACACTCGCCTGGCAGGCGGTCCGGGAGGGGCTGCGGCACGGCCCGGTGCTGGTGCAGGTGCCCCGGCGCGGTTACGTGCCGCGCATGGCCTGCGCGCAGTGCCGGGCGCCGGCCCGGTGCCGGCACTGCGCGGGCCCGCTGGAGGCACGGGACGCCGGTGCGCCGCGGTGCGGCTGGTGCGGGCGCGAGGAGGGGGCCTGGCACTGCCCGGAGTGCGGGAGCTTCCGGCTGCGGGCCCAGATAGTGGGGGCGCGGCGGACCGCCGAGGAGCTGGGGCGGGCCTTCCCCGCCGTGCCGGTGCGCACCTCGGGGCGCGAGCATGTACTGGACACGGTGCCGGACACGCCCGCGCTGGTGGTGAGCACGCCGGGGGCCGAGCCCGTCGCCGAGAGCGGCTACGCGGCGGCCCTGCTGCTGGACGGATGGGCCATGCTCGGGCGGCCCGACCTGCGGGCCGGCGAGGAGGCGCTGCGCCGGTGGATCGCCGCCGGGGCGCTCGTCCGGCCGCAGGGCGAGCGGGGGACGGTGGTCGTGGTGGCCGAGCCGACCCTGCGCCCCGTGCAGGCGCTGGTGCGCTGGGACCCCGTGGGGCACGCGGTGCGGGAGCTGGCCGAGCGGGCCGAGCTGGGCTTCCCTCCGGTGTCCCGGATGGCGGCCGTGTCCGGGTCGGCCGAGGCCGTCGCCGAGTTCCTCGGCACCGTCGAACTGCCCGCGGACGCCGAGGTGCTGGGGCCGGTGCCAGTGCCCCCCACGCTGCCGGGCCGGCCCCGCAGGCCCGGTGCGCCGCCGCCCGGTGAGCACTGGGAACGGGCGCTGGTGCGGGTGCCGCCGGGCAGTGGGGCCGCACTGGCCGCCGCTCTGAGGACGGCTCAGGCCGCGCGGATGGCGCGGGGGAGCGAGGAGCCGGTGCGGGTGCGGATCGATCCCCCGGACATCGGCTGAGAGCCGCCGGCCGCGGCCCGGACGAGTCCCGCGCCCTCCCCGGGTATACGTCTGCCCTCCCGGTGCCTCCCGGGAGGGCAGGAATGGTCGGGCCGGGCGGTGCGCTCAGCCGTTGCGCGGGCCCGGGAAGGCCGTCGGCCGGGCGTCGTCGCGGAGCGTCGGGCTGCCCGCGGTCGGCTGCGTCGGCATCGAACGGGCCGCGGGAACCGTCGGCACCGCGGGCAGCGCGTCGAGCGTGCGGGTGCCGGGCGGCTCCGTGGCCCGCTCGTTCTCGGCGGCCGCCTGGGTCGCGGCCCGGCGGGCGCCGTAACGGCGGTGCACCGCCTGCTTGGTGACGCCGAGGGCCGAGCCCACCGCGTCCCAGGAGAAGCCGAGTGAGCGGTCGAAGTCCACGGCGGCGGTGACCAGCGTCTCGACGCTGTCCCGGAGCTCCTGGGCGAGACGGACCGTGGGGGCGGGGGCGCGTCCGTAGACGACGAAGCCCGTGGACGGGCCGGAACGGCGCGGACGGTAGACGTTGCCCAACTGGGCGGTGAGCGTGCGCAGCGCGTCCACCTGCCGGCGGACCCGCTCGATGTCCCGCACCAGCAAGTGCAGGCTGGCCCGGGCCTGGGCGTCGTGGGTTGCGTGGTCGGCCATGAACAAGCCTCTCGAACCGGCGTTGAAAGGAATTGGGCCGCTGGCGCGGCCGGATGTGGTCAACTCTCTCTTGACCAACGCGTAGACGCTCCGCTGGTCACGGGGTGGGGGCGTACGGGCATATTCGTACGCCGCCCGTCACCCGGCCCGGTCGCCGTCGGCGGCCGCGCGTTCGCGGCGGGTGGGGCGGGGGACCGGGCCGGGCCATAGACTGGTGCGCTGCCCGTCCAACCCCCGCCCGAGAGGCCCGATCCCGCCCATGAAGCTCGTCTTCGCCGGTACCCCCGAGGTCGCCGTTCCCGCCCTGGACGCTCTCCTCGCCTCCGGGCGGCACGAGGTGGCCGCCGTCGTCACACGGCCCGACGCGCCGGCCGGACGGGGGCGCAGGCTGGTGGCGTCCCCCGTGGCCGAACGGGCGGCGGAGGCCGGGATCGAGGTGCTGAAGCCGGCCAAGCCGCGCGACCCCGAGTTCCTGGAGCGGCTGCGGGAGATCGCCCCGGACTGCTGCCCCGTGGTCGCGTACGGCGCCCTGCTGCCGAGGGTCGCCCTGGACATCCCGGCGCACGGCTGGGTCAACCTGCACTTCTCCCTGCTGCCCGCCTGGCGCGGGGCCGCACCCGTGCAGCACGCCCTCATGGCGGGCGACGAGATCACCGGGGCCTCCACCTTCCTCATCGAGGAGGGGCTCGACTCGGGGCCGGTGTACGGCACCGTCACCGAGCAGGTCCGGCCCACCGACACCAGCGGCGACCTGCTCACCCGGCTCGCGTTCGCCGGCGCCGGACTGCTGGCCGCGACCATGGACGGCGTCGCGGACGGCACCCTGAAGGCCGTACCGCAGCCGGCGGACGGCATCACCCTCGCACCCAAGATCACCGTCGAGGACGCCCAGGTGGACTGGGCGGCACCCGCCCTCCGCGTCGACCGGGTGGTGCGCGGCTGCACGCCCGCGCCCGGCGCCTGGACCACGTTCCGCGGCGAGCGGCTCAAGCTCGTCCAGGTCACGCCCGTTCCCGAGCGCACCGGCCTCACCCCGGGGCTACTGGCGGGCGGCAAGAACAGCGTGCACGTGGGCACCGGTTCGTACGCCGTCGAGCTGCTGTGGGTGCAGGCGCAGGGCAAGAAGCCGATGCGGGCCGCCGACTGGGCGCGCGGGGCGCGCATCGCGGAGGGGGAGACGCTCGGGGGCTGAGGCCCCGAGCGGCGGCGGCGCGGCCGCTGCGACGTACGCTGGGAACCGCATCCCCTTCTTCACATCCGGAGCACCTTTTTCGTGAGCGACCAGTCCCAGCGGCCGCGCAGGCCCGCCAAGCCCTACCGCCGTCCCCAGAAGGACCCCGTCCGCATCCTGGCCTTCGAAGCGCTGCGCGCGGTGGACGAACGGGACGCGTACGCCAACCTGGTCCTGCCGCCGCTGCTGCGCAAGGCCCGCGAGAAGGGCGACTTCGACGCGCGGGACGCGGCTCTCGCCACCGAGCTGGTGTACGGGACGCTGCGCCGGCAGGGCACCTATGACGCCGTCATCGCCGCCTGTGTCGACCGCCCGCTGCGCGAGGTCGACCCGCCGGTGCTCGACGTGCTCAGCATGGGCGTGCACCAGCTCCTCGGGACCCGGATCCCGACCCACGCCGCCGTGTCCGCCTCCGTGGAGCTGGCGCGGGTGGTGCTCGGCGACGGGCGGGCCAAGTTCGTCAACGCGGTGCTGAGGAAGGTGGCCCAGAACGATCTCGACGGATGGATCGAGAAGGTCGCGCCGCCCTACGACGAGGATCCCGAGGACCATCTCGCCGTCGTGCACTCGCATCCCCGCTGGGTCGTCTCCGCGCTGTGGGACTCCCTCGGTGGCGGCCGGGCCGGCATCGAGGAACTGCTGGCGGCCGACAACGAGCGGCCCGAGGTCACGCTGGTCGCCCGGCCGGGCCGGGCCACCACCGAGGAACTGCTGCGCGAGTACGCCGCCGTGCCGGGCCACTGGTCGCCGTTCGCCGTGCGGCTGGCCGAGGGCGGCGAGCCGGGCGCGGTGCGGGCCGTGCACGAGGGGCGGGCCGGGGTGCAGGACGAGGGCAGCCAGCTGGTCGCGCTCGCGCTCGCGAACGCTCCGCTCGACGGCCCCGACGCCACGTGGCTCGACGGCTGCGCCGGTCCCGGCGGCAAGGCCGCGCTGCTGGCCGCCCTCGCGGCGGAACGCGGGGCCGCGCTGCTGGCCGCGGAGAAGCAGCCGCACCGGGCGGGACTGGTGGCCAGGGCCCTCCAGGGCAACCCGGGCCCGTACCAGGTCGTCACCGCCGACGGGACCCGGCCGCCGTGGCGGGCCGGCTCGTTCGACCGGGTCCTGATGGACGTTCCCTGCACCGGGCTCGGCGCCCTGCGCAGGCGCCCCGAGGCACGGTGGCGGCGCCGCCCGGAGGACCTGGACACCTTCGGGCCGCTGCAGCGCGCCCTGCTGCGCACCGCGCTGGACTCGGTGCGGGTCGGCGGGGTGGTCGGCTACGCCACCTGCTCGCCGCATCTCGCCGAGACGAGGGCGGTCGTCACCGACATGCTCAAGCAGCGCCCGGAGACCGAGCTGATCGACGCCCGCCCCCTGCTGCCCGGCGTCCCGGCGCTCGGCGAGGGACCTGACGTGCAGCTCTGGCCGCATCTGCACGGCACCGACGCGATGTACCTGGCCCTGATCCGCCGCACCGGTTGACACCGGCCGGCGTTCCCCAGGGGCGCGGGAACTGCGCGACCAACCCGTACCGGCCCGCAGCCGAAGCACAACCTCGATGGACCGCCGTTACAGGCAAGCGCGGCGGCATGGCAGGCTTGGGTCATGGCCGCGCAGATCAACCCCAGCATTCTGTCCGCCGACTTCGCCCGCCTCGCGGACGAGGCCAAGGCGGTCGAGGGAGCCGACTGGCTCCATGTCGACGTCATGGACAACCATTTCGTCCCCAACCTCACGCTCGGGGTGCCGGTCGTGGAGTCCCTCGCGCGTGCCACGGGCATCCCGCTGGACTGCCATCTGATGATCGAGGACCCCGATCGCTGGGCGCCGCAGTTCGTCGAGGCGGGGGCCTCTTCGGTCACCTTCCACGTCGAGGCGGCCGCCGCGCCGGTGCGGCTCGCCCGGGAGATCCGCGCCAAGGGCGCCCGCGCCTCCATGGCGCTGAAGCCCGCGACGCCGATCGAGCCGTACGAGGACCTGCTGCCGGAACTCGACATGCTGCTGATCATGACGGTCGAGCCGGGCTTCGGCGGTCAGGCCTTCCTCGACATCATGCTCCCGAAGATCCGCCGCACCCGGGAGCTGATCGGCAAGCACGGTCTCCAGCTGTGGCTGCAGGTCGACGGCGGTGTCTCGGCCTCGACCATCGAGCGGTGCGCGGACGCGGGCGCGGACGTCTTCGTGGCCGGCTCGGCCGTCTACGGGGCCGACGACCCGGTGGAGGCGGTGCGGGCGCTGCGCGCCCAGGCGGATTCCGCGACCGCCAAGGCGTCCTGGGCGTGCGGCCACTGAGCCACGGCCACGTGAACGCTTGAGTGAACGCCGCCCATGTGGGCGGATCAGCCGCGCCGGATCTGCAAGGATGAACGGCGAATCCAGAGTGTGAACAGCAGTGAGGAGATCGCCGTGTCGGGTATGTCGGCGGGCCGGTCAGCCATGCGGATGGGACCCGCTGAGCTGGTCCAGGCGGCGGCCATGGCCCGCCGCTTCTACCTCGAGGGCAAATCCAAGATCCAGATCGCGGAGGAGTTCGGCGTCAGCCGCTTCAAGGTGGCCCGGGTCCTGGAGACGGCCCTCGAACGGGATCTCGTGCGTATCGAGATCCGTGTGCCGGCCGAGCTGGACGCCGAGCGCTCCGACGCGCTCCGCGCCCGCTACGGCCTGAGGCACGCCGTCGTGGTCGAGTCCCCGGCCGAGGCGGAGGAGACCCCCGACCCCGAGAATCTGGGCGAGGTCGCCGCCGATCTGCTCGGCGAGCTCGTCAACGAGGGGGATGTGCTCGGGCTGGCCTGGGGCCGGTCCACCATCCACATGGCGGCCGCGCTCGACCGGCTGCCGCCGTGCACGGTGGTGCAGCTCACGGGCGTGTACGACGCCGGGACCTCCGAGCGCGGCTCGGTGGAGGCCGTGCGCCGCGCCGCCCAGGTGTCGGGCGGCGACGCCCATCCCATCTACGCGCCGATGCTGCTGCCGGACGCGGCCACCGCGGCCGCGCTGCGCAACCAGACGGGGATCGCCCGGGCCTACGAGTACTTCGACAAGGTCACGGTCGCCTGTGTCTCCATCGGCTCCTGGGAGCCCGGCATCTCGACGGTGCACGACATGCTCAGCGACGAGGAGCGCGCGCACTACGCCTCCCTCGGTGTCGCCGCCGAGATGGCCGCCCACCTGTTCGACGCCGAGGGGCGCCGGATCGGGCGGGACCTGGGGGAGCGGTGCATCACGGTCAAGGCCGAGCAGCTCCGCCGCATCCCGGAGGTCGTGGCGATCGCCGGCGGGCAGCGCAAGGCGTCCGCGATCGACGCGGTGCTGCGCTCCGGGCTGGTCACCAGCCTGGTCACCGACACCTCGGCCGCCGACTACCTGATGACGGCCGGGCCGGCGCCGAAGCCCACGCTCAGCCGCACGGACCCCGACGGGCACTGACGGACCCCGTCGGGCACTGCCCCCCCGTCGGGCACTGACGGACCACGTCGGCGCAGCGACGGGACCCGGCGGGCTCGACGGAGCCTGCCGGGCTCTGCCGGGCCCCATCGACGGGTCGCGGTGAGGACGTGACGGGACGGCCGTGACAGCATCGGCGGCATGCTGCTGCCGCGGTTCGTCCCCGACGCGTTCCCGAGGTCCGTTCTCCATGCCGGGGCGCGGTGCGTTCCCGCCGTGCTCGCGGGGGCGCTGCTGGCGCTGGCGGTCCTGCTGACCGGCTGCTCGGGCACGGGCGGAGCCGCGCCGGCGGGCACGAGCGCGTCGGCCCCTGAATGGGCCCGGGGCATGGCCACCGTCCAGGAGTCCCGGCTGCCGGCCGAGGCGCGCAGGACGCTCGCCCTCATCGACAAGGGCGGCCCCTTCCCGTACGCCAGGGACGGGGTCGTGTTCGGGAACTTCGAGGGACATCTGCCGAAGCAGCCGCGCGGTCACTACCACGAGTACACGGTGCCCACCCCGGGTTCACCGGACCGCGGGGCACGACGGCTGGTCACCGGGCGGGACGGGGAGATCTACTACACCGATGATCACTACAACTCGTTCCGGGCGGTGCTGAGATGACCGAAGACCTGACGGGCCGGCTCGTGGTCGCCCTCGACCTCGACGGGGTCACGGACAAGGCGGGCCTGATGGACCGCGCGGCCCGGGCCCTGTCGCTGCCCGACTGGTTCGGCCGAAACTGGGACGCGCTGGCCGACTCCCTGTCCGACCTGTCCGTCTGGCCCGAGGAGGCCGCGGGGCGAGGGCTGCTCCTCGTCGTCCGGGGCTGGCAGGCGTACGCGAAGGCGCGGCCGGAGGAGTGGGAGACCGCCCAGGACGTGTTCTCGCACGCCATGCGCGTCATGCCGGCGCTGACCGTCGCCCTCGTGCTTGGAGGTTCCTCCCAGCCCCCTTCCGGCGGGCCTGGAGGTTCTGTGGGGGCGTGACGGGCCGGTCGTCATGGGACAATGAAGTACGTGCTCTTTTCCCCCTGGCGCACCCGTCGGGGGGTCACCTCTGATCGACTGGGATGTGCGGCACGTGCGTTTCCTCAATGACATCCAGCCCGCGTACGACCTGACCTACGACGACGTGTTCATGGTGCCGAGCCGCTCCGCGGTGGGCTCGCGGCAGGGCGTGGACCTCGGCTCGCCGGACGGCACGGGCACCACCATCCCGCTCGTCGTCGCCAACATGACCGCCATCGCCGGCCGCCGCATGGCCGAGACGGTCGCCCGGCGCGGCGGCCTCGTGGTCATCCCGCAGGACATCCCGAACGACGTGGTCACCGACGTCGTCTCCTGGGTCAAGAGCCGCCACCTGGTGCTGGACACCCCGATCGTGCTGGCCCCGCACCAGACCGTCGCCGACGCTCTGGCCCTGCTGCCCAAGCGTGCGCACAACGCCGGTGTGGTCGTCGACGAGGAGCAGCGGCCGGTCGGCGTCGTCACCGACGCGGACCTCAGCGGCGTGGACCGCTTCACGCAGCTCGAAGTGGTCATGTCCAAGGACCTGCTGCTGCTGGACGCCGACATCGACCCGGGCGAGGCCTTCAACACCCTCGACACGCACAACCGCCGCTACGCCCCGGCGGTGGACAAGGACGGCCGGCTCGCCGGCATCCTGACCCGCAAGGGCGCCCTGCGGGCCACGCTGTACACCCCGGCCGTGGACGCGAACGGCCGGCTGCGTGTCGCCGCCGCCGTAGGCATCAACGGCGACGTGGCCGGCAAGGCCAAGCAGTTGCTCGACGCGGGCGTGGACACGCTCGTCATCGACACCGCGCACGGCCACCAGGAGTCGATGATCAGCGCGATCAAGCTGGTGCGCGCCCTCGACCCGCAGGTGCCGATCGCGGCGGGCAACATCGTCTCCGCCGAGGGCGTCAAGGACCTGATCGACGCCGGCGCGGACATCATCAAGGTCGGTGTCGGCCCCGGCGCGATGTGCACGACCCGGATGATGACCGGCGTGGGCCGGCCGCAGTTCTCCGCGGTCCTGGAGTGCGCCGCCGAGGCGAGGAAGTACGGCAAGCACGTGTGGGCCGACGGCGGCGTCCGGCACCCGCGCGACGTGGCCATGGCCCTCGCGGCCGGCGCGTCCAACGTGATGGTCGGCTCCTGGTTCGCGGGCACCTACGAGTCCCCCGGCGACCTCCAGCAGGACGCGAACGGCCGCCTCTACAAGGAGTCGTTCGGCATGGCCTCCGCACGCGCGGTGCGCAACCGCACCTCGGAGGAGTCCGCCTACGACCGCGCCCGCAAGGCGCTGTTCGAGGAGGGCATCTCCACCTCCCGCATGTTCCTCGACCCGGCCCGCCCGGGCGTCGAGGACCTGGTCGACTCGATCATCGCGGGCGTCCGCTCCTCCTGCACCTACGCCGGCGCCGGCTCCCTGGAGGAGTTCGCCGAGAAGGCCGTCGTCGGCATCCAGAGCGCCGCCGGCTACGCCGAGGGCAAGGCGCTGCACGCCAGCTGGAACTGACCACGCCGGCCGGAACCCGGCCCCGGCACCCTTCCGTACGGCCCTCGCCGATCCCGTTACCGGGACGGCCGGGGGCCGTCGGCGCGTCCGCGGCGGACGCGTCGGCCGGGTGCGAACCTTCCGCACCCGACCCGCCCGTCAGGCTCCCTTTGCGTCAGGGGTCCTTGACGACAATCCTGGCGGTATGACCACACCACAGGGCATCGAGTCGCAGCACACCCTGCTCACCGCCGTCGCGCGCCTGGACGGACTGCGGATGCGCGAGTCCCTCGCCGGGGGCGGTGGCGAGCGGGCGCCCGGCAGGGACGAGCTGCTGGAACTGCTCGCGCTCAGCGAGGTCGTCGCCCGCAAGGCCGCCTACGGGCGGCAGCTCACCGTGCGAGCGGCACGTGAGGCCGGTGCCTCCTGGGCCCAGATCGGGGCCGCGCTCGGCACCAGCAAACAGGCCGCCTGGGAGGCGCACGCGCGCTGGATCGAGGCCAAGGCGCAAGCCTGCGGGAAGGCCGGGCAGGCGGGCTTCGACGTGGCCGACGAGGCGGCGGCCCGGGCGGTCTCGGGGGAGTCGGAGGAAACGTGAGAAAAGGGACCGAAGGGGCCGCCGCGCAACGGTTCGCGGTCCGGGCGCAACAAATGGGCACCCGGTCCCGATCAACGCAATGATCATGCGGGTATGCGCAACTCTGCTGCATTACGCCCGCGAAGCCGCGCCTCATAGGGTGCTGCGCTGTAGGTGGCGTGGCGGGGACTCCGCTCGGCGGGTTCCTGCCCTTACGGGCTTCCGCCGGTCCTCGTCCGTCCTGACCGGCAGCGAAAAGGAGCCAGCACGTGCTCGACCAAGGCGCACCCCCGCAGGACCAGAGAACGGCCGCCCCCGCGTCCCCGGGCGTCGCCGCGCGCCTCATGCGTCGCAAGCCAGTGGAACGCCTGGTCGCGGAGGGCGGCCAGGGCGAGGGAGGAACGCTGCGACGGTCCCTCGGGCTGTGGCAGCTGACCATGATCAGCATCGGTGCCACCCTCGGCACCGGCATCTTCGTCGTCCTCGGCGAGGCCGTTCCCAAGGCGGGTCCGGCCGTCACCCTCTCCTTCGTGATCGCCGGGCTCACCGCACTGTTCTCGGCCCTGTCCTACGCCGAGCTGGCGGGCACCATCCCGGTCTCCGGATCCTCGTACTCGTACGCATACGCGACCATGGGCGAACTGATCGCCTGGGTCTGCGGCTGGTGCCTGCTCCTGGAGTACGGCGTCTCGGTCGCCGCCGTCGCCGTCGGCTGGGGCGAGTACCTCAACGAACTGCTCGACGGCACCATCGGCGTCACCATCCCGGACGCCCTGTCCGCCCCGCCCGGCGACGGCGGCGTCTTCAACCTGCCCGCCCTGATCGTCGTGCTCCTCGCGATGGCGTTCCTGCTCGGCGGCGCCAAGGAGTCCGCGCGGGCCAACACGATCATGGTGTGCGTGAAGATCGCCGCGCTGATCCTGTTCTGCGCCATCGGCTTCATGGGCTTCAGGTCCGGCAACTACGCGCACTTCATGCCGTTCGGCATGGCGGGCGTCAGCGCGGCCGGCGCCACGCTGTTCTTCTCGTACATCGGCTTCGACGCCGCCTCCACCGCCGGTGAGGAGGCGAAGAACGCCCAGCGGGACCTGCCGCGCGCGATCATGCTGTCCCTCGTCATCGTGACCACCCTGTACGTGCTGGTGGCGGCCGTCGCCGTCGGCGCGCGGCCCTGGCGGAGGTTCAACGACTCCGAGGCCGCGCTCGCCCAGATCATGCGGGACGTCACCGGGCAGAGCTTCTGGGCCACCCTGCTGGCCTTCTGCGCCGTCATCGCCATCGCGAGCGTCGTCCTGACCGTGCTCTACGGCCAGACCCGCATCCTCTTCGCCATGTCCCGAGACGGACTGGTGCCGAAGGTCTTCGCCAGGGTCCACCCGAAGACCGGCGCGCCCCGCGCCAACACGGTGATCGTGTCGCTGTTCTGCGGCGTCCTCGCCGCCGCCGTCCCGCTGGGCCAACTGGCCGACGCCACCAGCATCGGCACGCTGTTCGCCTTCGCTCTGGTCAACGTGGCCGTGGTGGTGCTGCGCCGGACCCGCCCGGACATGCCGCGTACCTTCCGCGTCCCGCTGTCGCCGGTGCTGCCCGCGCTGGGCTTCGCCTTCTGCGTCTGGATGATGGGGAGCCTGTCCGCCGTCACCTGGGTGGTCTTCGGTGTCTGGATGGCGGTCGGCCTCGTGTTCTACTTCGGGTACGGCTACCGCCGTTCCCGTCTCGCGACCGCTGAGGACGTCGCGGTGGCGGCGGAGAAGTGACCGACCCGGAGAAATGAACCACCCCCCGTGCTGAACGATCTCGACGAACGCATCGTGCACGCCCTCGCCGAGGACGCGCGCCGCTCCTACGCGGACATCGGGCAGCTCGTCGGCCTGTCCGCGCCCGCCGTCAAACGGCGCGTGGACCGGCTGCGGGCCACCGGAGCCATCACCGGGTTCACCGTCCGGGTGGACCCGGCGGCGCTCGGCTGGGAGACCGAGGGGTTCGT
This sequence comes from Streptomyces sp. NPDC058145, assembly GCF_042884245.1. Lineage (NCBI taxonomy): Bacteria > Bacillati > Actinomycetota > Actinomycetes > Kitasatosporales > Streptomycetaceae > Streptomyces > Streptomyces sp. NPDC058145. Next base: position 351,070 of record NZ_JBHVUH010000008.1, read on the forward strand.
CGAGATCCACTGCCGGCGCAACACCTCGCCGGAGACCATCCAGCGGGGCCTGGAGCGCTACCAGGAGGTCGTGGCCGCGTCGACCGTCACAGGTGACGCGGACGCGATCGTCCAGGTCTTCGCCTCCGACATGCGCCACTTCGAACGGGTGCTGGAGCGCATCGCCGGTGAGCCGTTCGTGGAGCGGACCAAGTCGGTGCTGGTGCTGTCACCGCTGCTGCGCCGCTTCTCCTCGGGGGCTCCGGGCTAGAACCCCGCTTTACGTCGGTGGTCGCCCGGAAACCGTCCCGGAGGTGATCCGGAGTTACCGCAGGTCACCATTGCGGTCCGGATCATCGTCCCGTAGGTTGTGCCGGACTTTCTACTGACTGGTAATACCGGCAGGTAACCCATGCGCTGGCCCGTCGGCCGTCCCACCACCGTCCGCGCGCGGATCGTGGCGCTCGCCCTCGCCCCGGCCGTCGCGCTGATGGGCCTGTGGAGCTTCACCATGGTGTCCGTCACCGCCGAACCGCGCGCCCTCGTCCGGCTCCAAGGGGTGTACGAGGACTTCGGCACCCCGGTGGACACCGCGGTCGGTCAGATCCAGATCGAACGCCGGATGTCCGCGGCCTACCTGGGCGCCCACCTCGACACCGCCGTCGCCGGCGACCTGCTCGGACAGCAGCGCCGCACCGACCGGGCCGTCGAGGCCATGCGGCGGGCGGTCCGCGGCGGCGACCGCGGCCGGCTCACCGGCCGGCAGCGGCAGGCCGTGGACGCCATGGTCGCGGCCACCGGGAAGCTGGAGGGCCTGCGCGAACGCGTACTGACCCGGCGGGTCACCTGGGACCGGGCCGTCGAGGAGTACGGCGAGCTCGTCGAGCCCGGCTTCGACGTCCAGTCCACGCTCACCGCCCTCCAGGCCGGGCAGCTCGCCCGGGAGTCGCAGGTCGTCATCGAGCTGGTGCGGGTGCGGGAGTTCGTGTCCCGGGAGGACGCCCTGGTGGCCGGGGCGCGGGCGGCGGGCACGCTGACCGGCCGGCAGTACGACACCCTGACCGCGACCATCGAGGACCGGCGGGTCTTCGAGCGGACGTACGTACCGGACCTGCCCGCCGACTCGCGGAGCCTGTTCGACGAGTTCCAGCGCACCGAGCCGCACCGCTCGCTGGTGCGCGGCGAGGACGCGCTGCTGCGGGCCGGCGCCGCGGGAGCCGGGCGGGCCGTCGCGGCGGACACCTGGCGGTCGACCACCGACCGGGCCGTCAAGCGTTACATGCGGCTGTGCACCCGCTCCGCCGAGAACTCCGCCGCGCGCGGCCGGGCCTTCGCCTACCACGAGCTGACGAAGGCCGCCGTCGTCGGAGCGGTCGGGCTGGCCGCCGTGGCGCTGTCGCTGTGGCTCGCGGTGCGCGGAGCACGGCGCGTCTCACGCCGTCTGGAAACGCTCCGGGACGCGGCCGACGTCCTCACCGCGCGACAACTCCCCGACGTCATGCGGCGATTGAGCGCGGGCGAGGAGGTGGACGCGCTCGCCGAGGCGCCCCCGCTCGCCGCCGACGAGGTCCGCGACGACGAGATCGGCCAGGTCGGCCGGTCCTTCAACACCGCGCGCCTGGCCGCCGTGGAGGCCGCCGTCAGACAGGCCGGCCTGCGCCGGGGGCTGTTCGCGGTGCTGCTCACCATCGCGCGGCGCAACCAGGCACTGGTGCACCGGCAGCTCAAGCTCGTCGACACGCTGGAGCGGCGGACCGACGATCCGGAGATCCTGCGTCAGCTGTTCCGCATCGATCACCTGACCACCCGGATGCGCCGGCACGCGGAGAGCCTGATCATCCTCTCCGGCGCGGCGCCCGGCCGCCGCTGGCGTCGGCCCGTGCCCGTGGCGGACGTGGTCGCCTCGGCGGTGAGCGAGATCGAGGACTACACGCGCGTGGTGGTGCCGCCGATGCCCGAGGTGGGCATCGCGGCCGACGCGGTCGCCGACGTCGTCCACCTCATCGCCGAACTGCTGGAGAACGCGACGCTGTTCTCGCCGCCGCACACCCAGGTCACGCTGCGGCCCGGGCGGGTCGGCGGCGGGTTCGTGCTGGAGATCGACGACCGCGGGCTCGGTCTGGACGCCGAGCAGCGCGCCGAGGCGCACCGCACCCTCAACGACCCCGACGCCTTCGACCCCACCCGGCACGACCGCCTCGGCCTGTACGTCGTCGGCCGCCTCGCCGCCCGGCACGGCATCGAGGTGAGCCTCGGGGATTCGCCGTACGGGGGTACGACGGCGGTGGTGCTGCTGCCTCCGGCGGTGCTGGCGGACGGGGAACCGGCGGAGGCCGGGGCACGGCGACCGCGGACACCCGTCGGGACACCGGCGCCGGAGCCGCCGTCCGGTGCGGCCCCGACACCGGAGCTGCCGTCCCGGACCCGGAGCATCCTCGCACCGGCGCCCGCCCCCCGGGGCACCCCCGCTGCTCCCGCGCCCGACCAGCTCCCCGCCCCCGAGCTGCCGTCCCGGACGCGGCGCACCCCCGCGCCGGCGTCCGTGCCGGACGGCGCCCGCGTTGCCCCCGAACCGCACGGCGCCCCCGTCCCCGACCAACCCCCCGTCCTGCCCACCCGGACCCGCCAGGCCTCTCTCGTCCGGGAGCTGCGGGACGAGCCGCCGGCCCGAACTGTGCCCCCGGTGCGTGAGGTCGACGCCGAGGAGATGCGGGCGGTCTTCGGCGCCTTCCAGCGCGGTCTGGACCGTGGCCGCAGAGGGCTGCCCACGGCCGCCGCCCCGGACGCGGCGGCCCCTCGTGAACGGGACGCAGCGACCACCCACGCCGACGAAGGGACGGACACCGACGATGCACGGTGACGACCAGACCCCCGCGAACCCGGCCATGCCGGCCGGTGCCCCCGGCACCGGCCTCGGCTGGCTGCTGGACGACCTGGTGGCCCGCACCGACCATGTCCGTCAGGCCGTGCTGCTCACCGCCGACGGCCTGCCCCTGAGCTGCTCGGAGGGAATACCGGACCGGGACGTCGAGCACCTGGCCGCCGTCTGCTCCGGCTTCCACGGGCTGGCCCGCTCGGTGGGGGAGCGGTTCGAGGCGGGCGGGGTGCGGCAGACGATGGTCATGTTGGAGGACGCCTACCTCTTCATCACCCCGGCCGGCCACGGCAGCCGGCTCGCCGTGCTGAGCGAGTCGAGCACCGACGTCGGACAGCTCGCCCACGAAATGGCCCTGCTGGTCCGCCGCCTCGGCCGCCACCTGGACGCCGCCACCCGCTCGGCCCCCTGACCCCGCGGTGAGCGACGAGCACTGGTACGAGGACGAGACCGGGTCGATGGTCCGCCCCTACACCGTGACCCGGGGCCGCACTCGCCCCTCGGACCGGCACCCCATCGACCTGATGTCCCGGGTCACCGCGCCGGAGCCGGACGGCGCGGCCCGGCCGGTCCTCGACCACGCCCCGGCGGCTCTGCTCGACCTGGTCCGGCGGGGCCCGCGCCCCGTGGCCGAACTGGCGGCGGACGCCGACCTGCCCCTGACCGTCGTTCGCGTCCTGCTCGGCGACCTGGCCGAGGCCGGTCTGGTCCGCATCGACGAGCCGGGCCGCCACCCCGTCACCGGCCCCGCCGCCGATCCGGAACTGCTCAGGGAGATCGTGGAGCGGCTGCGGGAGCTCTAGAGCGCGGGCTGCCACGGCACGACGTGGAAGTCGCCCGTGCCCTGCCGCACCTTCTCGAACGGCGCCGACGAGACACACTTGGGCAGGTCCCTCGGCCCCATGTCCTGCGTCGCCGCCCAGCTGTAACCCAGCCGGTCGTGCCGGCCGAGATCGTGGACGGTGACCCCGACCCGCGCGCCCTTGGCGCCCGGCAGGTTCGAGTCGGTGATCACCCCGGATACGACGGCCACCTTCCCGCCCGTGATCAGGCAGTCGACCTTCGCCCTGGCCCAGGCGCCCTCGCCGTGCAGGTAGTGACGGAACCGGAAGGTGCCGGTGGCCTTCGTGGGGGTCCTGGTGTCCTTCGCCGCCAACTGCGCGTCGAAGGAGAAGGTGATGTCGTCCCCGGCCGACCGGTACAGCTTGGCCGTGCCGGTGAGCGCGGCGGCCTCGTGCCGGTGGTGCTGCCGCGGGCCCTGGCCGGAAGCCGTCGCCGATCCGGCCGCTCCGGCGGTGATCAGCAGGGCGGCGGTGACGGCGGCGATCCTCGTACGACGCTGCATGACGGTCCTTTCCGCAGGCCGATCGTGTGAACCGAACGCCCACCACTCTCCCGGCGGCGTGCCCTTCCGCACATCGCTCCCGAGGCGGTGTCCCGCCTCCCCCGTCCGGCGGGGAAACCCCGCCGTGACCTGCGTCTCAGGGCGTACTCGGGCTCTTCCGCGGGGCACGCAACGAATCGCCGTCCGACCCCCTTGCCACGCAACGAACCGCGTACCGGCGCGCAACGGCTCCTTCTTGTCCGGCCGAGCGCGCCGACCGTACCTTCTAACTGGCCCCCCAAACCCCCTTCCCGGTGAGGACACGCATGCGCACCGCCCTGCTCCAGAGCTCCGGCCGCCCCGGCTCGATCGCCGAGAGCCTCGAGGTTCTCGACGAGGCCGCGGGCCGGGCCGCCGCCGCGGGAGCCGCGCTGCTGGCCGCGCCGGAGATGTTCCTCACCGGGTACGCGATCGGCGACGACATCGCCCGCCTCGCCGAGCCCGCCGACGGCGAGTCCGCGGACGCGATCGCCGAGATCGCCGGCCGGCACGGTCTGGCGATCGCCTACGGCTACCCCGAGCGTGCCGGCGACGCCGTTCACAACTCCGCCCAGCTGATCTCCGCAGCCGGCACCCGGCTCGCGAACTACCGCAAGACCCACCTCTTCGGCTGCTTCGAGCGGGACCACTTCACGCCCGGCGAGCAGCCGGTCGTCCAGGCCGAGCTGAACGGGCTGACCGTGGGCCTGATGATCTGCTACGACGTCGAGTTCCCGGAGAACGTACGGGCGCACGCCCTGGCCGGCACCGACCTCCTCGTCGTGCCGACGGCGCAGATGCACCCCTTCCAGTTCGTCGCCGAGTCCCTGGTGCCGGTGCGGGCCTGGGAGAACCAGATGTACGTGGCGTACGTCAACCGGGTCGGCCACGAGGGCGAGTTCGAGTTCGTCGGCCTGTCGGTCCTGGCCGGCCCCGACGGCGTCGCCCGCACCCGCGCCGGCCGGGAGGAGCAACTGGTCCTCGCCGACGCCGACCCGGGCCTCCTGGCCGCCTCCCGCGAGACCAACCCGTACCTGAAGGACCGCCGCCCCGGTCTGTACCGGTCCCTCGTCTGATCCTCCCGAGCTTTCCCAGATCCACCCCCGCGCAAGGAGTCCGTACCCCATGACGTCCACCGTGCCCAACGCCGTCGAGCACGCAGACGAGCAGCAGCCGCCGATCACCATGTTCGGCCCGGACTTCCCCTACGCCTACGACGACTTCCTCGCCCACCCGGCGGGCCTCGGCCAGATCCCGGCGACCGAGCACGGCACCGAGGTCGCCGTCATCGGCGGCGGTCTGTCCGGCGTGGTGGCCGCCTACGAGCTGATGAAGATGGGCCTCAAGCCCGTCGTCTACGAGGCCGACCAGCTCGGCGGCCGGCTGCGCACGATCGGCTTCGAGGGCTGCGACGAGTCGCTGACCGCCGAGATGGGCGCGATGCGCTTCCCACCGTCCTCCACCGCGCTGCAGCACTACATCGACCTGGTGGACCTGGAGACCAGGCCGTTCCCGAACCCGCTCGCCGAGGCCACCCCGTCCACCGTCGTGGACCTCAAGGGCGAGTCGCACTACGCCGAGACCGCCGACGACCTGCCCCAGGTGTACCGCGACGTCGCCGACGCATGGAACAGGTGCCTGGAGGACGGCGCCGACTTCTCCGACATGAACCGCGCCCTGCGCGAGCGGGACGTGCCGCGCATCCGCGAGATCTGGGCCAGGCTGGTCGAGAAGCTCGACAACCAGACCTTCTACGGCTTCCTCTGCGACTCCGAGGCCTTCAGGTCCTTCCGGCACCGGGAGATCTTCGGCCAGGTCGGCTTCGGCACCGGTGGCTGGGACACCGACTTCCCGAACTCCATCCTGGAGATCCTGCGCGTCGTCTACACCGAGGCCGACGACCACCACCGCGGCATCGTCGGCGGCTCCCAGCAACTGCCGCTCCGCCTCTGGGAGCGCGAGCCGGAGAAGATCGTCCACTGGCCGTACGGCACCTCGCTGAAGGCCCTGCACGTGGACGGCGAGCCCCGCCCCGCCGTGACCCGGCTGCACCGCACCTCGGGCAACCGGATCACCGTCACCGACGCGGACGGCGACATCCGCACCTACCAGGCGGCCGTCTTCACCGCCCAGTCCTGGATGCTGCTGTCGAAGATCGCCTGCGACGACTCGCTCTTCCCGATCGACCACTGGACGGCGATCGAGCGCACCCACTACATGGAGTCCAGCAAGCTCTTCGTGCCCGTCGACCGGCCGTTCTGGCTCGACAAGGCCGTCGACGACAACGGGAACCCGACCGGCCGGGACGTCATGTCGATGACGCTCACCGACCGCATGACGCGCGGTACCTACCTGCTGGACGACGGCCCGGACAAGCCGGCCGTGATCTGCCTGTCGTACACCTGGTGCGACGACAGCCTGAAGTGGCTGCCGCTGTCCGCGAACGAGCGGATGGAGGTCATGCTGAAGTCGCTCGGCGAGATCTACCCGAAGGTCGACATCAGGAAGCACATCATCGGCAACCCGGTGACCGTCTCCTGGGAGAACGAGCCCTACTTCATGGGTGCGTTCAAGGCCAACCTGCCCGGCCACTACCGCTACCAGCGGCGCCTGTTCACGCACTTCATGCAGGACCGGCTGCCCGAGGACAAGCGGGGCATCTTCCTCGCCGGTGACGACATCTCCTGGACGGCCGGCTGGGCCGAGGGCGCGATCCAGACCGCGCTGAACGCGGTCTGGGGAGTCATGCACCACTTCGGCGGCGAGACCGACCCGACCAACCCGGGCCCGGGCGACGTCTACGACGAGATCGCCCCGGTGGAACTGCCCGAGGACTGACCGGGCCCGGGGAGAACAGACCGAGGCGCGGGCGGCCGGGCTCAGACCCCGGCCGCCCGCGCCTTCTCGAACACCTCGGCGGCGACGTCCTTGAGCTCCTGGGCGTCGCGCGGGGTGCTCTGCAGGTCCACCAGGATCTCGTCCAGGCCGATTTCGGCGTGCCGGACCAGGTCCTCGACGATCTGGTCGGCGTCGCCCTGGAACGGCCGCCGCCCGTCGCCCTCATAGGGCTTGGCCGAGTGGACCGCGTTGACCCGCAGCACCGTCCGGATCGGCTCCTTGCGGCCGCGCTCGGCGGCCAGGTCCCGCAACTCGGCCCACTGGGCGCCGATCCGCTCGACGCCCATGCCCACCGGCAGCCAGCCGTCGGCGTGGTCCACCAGACGCCGCTGCGCGCGCCTGCCGCTCGCCGCGAGCAGGATCGGGATCGGCCGGGCCGGCTTGGGGCCGACCACCGCGGAGGAGATCCGGGTGATCCGGCCTTCGTGCACGACCGGGTCCGGGCCCCACACCGCCCGGCACACCTCGATCAGCTCGTCCAGCACCTGCCCGCGCTCCTCGAAGGGCCGTACGCCCGACGCCGCGTACTCGTCGTGGGACCAGCCGGTGCCGAAACCGGCGAGCACCCGGCCGCCGCTCGCCGCGTCCAGCGTGGCGAGGGCCTTGGCGAGCTGGAAGGGCAGGTGCAGCGGCGCGACCAGCACGCTGGAGCCCAGCAGGACGCGTTCGGTGACGGCCGCGGCGAGGGTCAGGGTGACCAGCGGCTCGGCGACGCCGCGGTAGGAGTCGGGCCAGGGGAGCCCCGGGATGTCGTACAGGCCCTGCCCCGCGGGTTCCGGGAACAGAGCGCGCTCGTACACCCAGAGGCTGTCGTAGCCGATCCGCTCCGCCGTGCGTGCCACGTCGGGTACGTCCCTGCCCAGGTCGTACTGCCGGTTCTGCGGGAGGCCGAGGCCCAGCCGAGTAGCCATGTGCCGTGAGCTCCTTCGCGGTCGGTTTCCGGTTCAACCTACAGAGATCGCCGCGGAGTTCCAGGAGACCCGGCGGAGGTTGGCCGGAACGCCCCGGTTCAGTCGCCGTACGGCGTCAGCAGCATCCGCCCCGCGAAGCCGACCGCCGCGTCCAGCCGTTCGGTGAACTCCCCGGCGAGGTCCCCGCAGTGGCGCAGCGCCCACAGCGCCCGGGCCGCCGCCCAGGTCGCCTCCCGTGCCCGCTCCAGGCTCCAGGAGCCCAGCAGATGGGTGATCGGGTCGGCGATCTGGAGCACGTCGGGACCCGGCATCAGATCCTCGCGGATGCGCTCCTCCAGCGAGCCGAGGAGGTCGCCCACGCGGTCGAACTCGTCCTCCAGATCAGCCGGTTCGCAGCCGAGCGTGCGACAGGCGTCCACCACGGCGAGCGCCAGGTCGTGCCCGATGTGCGCGTTGATGCCCGCGAGCGCGAACTGCAGCGGCCGTACCCCGGGGTGGCGGCGGAACTGGAACAGGGGCCGCCAGCAGGCGGGCGGACGGCGGTCCCGGGCCACCGCGTCGACCGCCGCCAGGTACCGCTCGGCGAACCGTACGTCCAGCGTGGCCGCCGCCCGCCGGTCCGCGAACACCCCCGCGTCCAGGCGCCGGCCGACCTCCTCGGTGACGGCGAGGTAGACGCGGTTGAACACGGCGACCCCGTCCGGCTCGGGCAGCTCCGCGTCGAGGGCGCGCATCCGGGCCAGGACGGCGTCGACGGGAGCGGTGAAGTGTTGCAACTGCGCCATGGGGGGAAGGGTCGCAGCCCTGGGCGGGCCCGCGTGCCGACCGGCCCGATGCTTCCCCGGAACGGGGGAACGCGGGGCGGACCGGGGGAGCGGCACAGCGCGGGAGAGCAGGGCGGCGACACCGTGTTGGGTTCACGAGCCCGGCGCCTGGCCGCCCGCCGGGCGGAGCGCGGCCGGTACCTTCACGCCGTCGTACGCCTACGACTTGGCGCGCTGACCGTTCTCGTCGTAGCTGGACGTGCCCTCGTCCAGCAGCGGCTCCTGCGTCTTGAGATGGGCGGGCGCGAAGGCGCGCAGCGCGTGGTAGCCGGTGATGACGACCAGGGTGCCGAGCGCGATGCCGCTGAGCGAGAAGGTGTCGGTGAACTTCATGGCGACGTTGCCGACGCCGATGATGATGCCCGCGGCGGCCGGCACCAGGTTCAGCGGGTTGCGCAGGTCGACCTTGGCGTTGATCCAGATCTGCGCGCCGAGCAGGCCGATCATGCCGTAGAGGATGACGGTGATGCCGCCGAGCACCCCGCCCGGGATCGCGGCGACGACCGCGCCGAACTTCGGGCAGACGCCGAAGAGCAGCGCGAAGCAGGCTGCGGCCCAGTAGGCGGCGGTGGAGTAGACGCGGGTCGCGGCCATCACGCCGATGTTCTCGGAGTAGGTGGTGGTGGGCGGGCCGCCCACCGCGGTCGACAGCATCGAGCCGACGCCGTCCGCGGAGATCGCGGTGCCGAGCTTGTCGTCCAGCGGATCGCCGGTCATCTCCCCGACCGCCTTGACGTGCCCCGCGTTCTCCGCGATCAGTGCGATGACGACCGGCAGGGCGACCAGGATCGCCGACCACTGGAACGAGGGTCCGTGGAAGGACGGCAGGCCGATCCAGTCGGCCTTGGAGACGCCGGAGAGGTCCAGCCGCCAGTGGTCGGTGAGCTTGCCGCTCGCGTCCACCGAGTGGATCTTCCCGAAGATCCGGTCGAAGGCCCAGGAGATCCCGTACCCGAAGACCAGCCCCAGGAAGATCGCGATCCGCGACCAGAAACCGCGCAGGCAGACGACCGCAAGGCCGGTGAACAGCATCACCAGCAGGGCGGTCCACTGGTCCTGCGGCCAGTAGGTCGACGCGGTCACCGGAGCCAGGTTGAAGCCGATCAGCATCACCACCGCGCCGGTGACGATCGGCGGCATGACGGCGTGGATGATCCGCGCGCCGAAGTGCTGCACCGCGAGTCCCACCAGGAACAGCACGGCGGCGACCACCAGGACCGCGCCGGTCACGGTGGCGCTCGTGCCGCCCTGCGCCCGGATGACCGCGGCCACGCCGACGAAGGAAAGGGAGCAGCCCAGATAGCTCGGGACGCGGCCCCGGGTGGCGAGCAGGAAGATCACGGTCGCCACGCCCGACATCATGATCGCCAGGTTCGGGTTCAGGCCCATGAGCACGGGGGCCACGAAGGAGGCTCCGAACATCGCCACGACATGCTGGGCGCCCAGGCCCACCGTGCGCGGCCAGGAGAGCCGTTCGTCGGGGCGTACCACCGCTCCGGGTGCGGGCGTGCGCCCGTCACCGTGCAGCTTCCAGCGCACGCCGAGGTCCATGGTGGGGTTTCGCTTTCTCTGTATGTGAAGACTGTTCCAGACCATTGTCAGGGGTACCTGGCGGCTTCACGCGCACCCGGCCCCGCCCGTGGACCGCGTGCACGGGGCTGACCTGCGGTGACCTGCCGACTCTCCTGAGCGGTCGCTTAGTATGGAGTGGTCCATGTCGTCCCCGCCCCATCGCCCAGGAGCACCTCCGTGACCGCCGAAGCCCCGATCGCCCCCGCCGTCGCCCACGGCCGGCTGATCCCCGTCACCGTCCACTTCGACGACCTGGACGCGCTCGGACTGCTGCACAACGCCCGCTACCCGCTGATGGTCGAGCGCGCCTGGACCGAGTTGTGGAACGAGCACGGCGTCCGCTTCGACGGCGACTGGCACGCCGCAGGCGACGCCTGCAACGCGGTCCGCGAGCTGCGCATCGGCTACGAGGCACCGGTGACCCGCCCGGGCACCTACGCCGTCCACCTCTGGCTGGAGCGGCTAGGTACCACGGGCCTCACCTACGGCTTCCGCTTCTGCTCGGCCGACGGCGCGCAGACCTACGCCCGCGGTACCCGGGTCCTGGTCCGGCTGGACGCGACGACGCTGCGCCCGGCGCCATGGAGCGACGCCTTCAGGGCCGTGGGCCGGGAACTTCTGCGACCCGCGGACTGACCTGGCCGCGGCCGCCGCGCTCGGCGGTGCGCAGCACACCCGCGAACACCGCGAGACCGCAGGCCAGCAGGGTCACCACGCAGAACGAGACCATCAGGCTGGTCGCCTGCGCCACCCCGCCGATCAGGCTGGGTGCGATCAGCCCCGAGGTGTACGTGATGGTCGCCACGCCCGCGATGGCCTGACTGGGGTTGGGGCCGGCGTGCCCGGCCGCCGCGAAGCACAGTGGTACGACGACCGCGATGCCGAGACCCATCAGCGCGAACCCGGCCATCGCCGGTGCCGGGTGCCCGGCGAGGACGATCAGCAGGCCGCCCAGCCCGGCCAGCACACCGCCGGCCCGCACGGTGCGGACCGCACCGAAGCGGTTCACCACCGCGTCCCCGGCGATCCGGGCGACCGCCATGGTCAGCATGAACCCGGTCGTGGACGCGGCCGCGACCCCGGCCGAGCTGTCCAGCCGGTCCCGCAGGAACACCGCCGACCAATCCAGGCTCGCCCCCTCCGCGAACACCGCGCAGAACCCGACCGCGCCGATCAGCAGCGCCGAGCGGGGCGGCAGCGCGAACCGCGGGGGCGGCTCCTCGTCCTCGGCGGGCTGCACGTCCAGCACGCCCGAGCAGGCCACCAGGCCGAGCACGGTGAGGACGGCAGAGGCCAGCGCGAAGTGCAGGCGCGCGTCGGCGCCCAGGTGCGCGGCGAGCGTGCCGGCCGCCGAGCCGATCAGCGCGCCCGCGCTCCACATCCCGTGCAGGCCCGACATGATCGACTTGCCGAGCAGCCGCTCCACCTCGACACCCAGGGCGTTCATCGCGACGTCGGCCATGCCCGCGCTCGCGCCGTAGGCGAACATCGCCAGGCACAGCGTGTACATGTTCGGCGCGAGGGACGGCAGGACCAGCGACAGCGTCCACAGCGCGAGCAGCCCGCGCAGCGCCGTACGGCTGCCGAAGGAGTGACTGATCCGGCCCGCCAGCGGCATCGCGCACGAGGCGCCGAACGCCGTGAACGCCAGGGCGAAGCCGAGCTGCCCCGTGTTCAGCCAGGCATGCTCCTGCACCCAGGGCACCCGGGTGGCGAAGGAACCGGTCACGGCGCCGTGCACGGCGAACACGGCCGCCACGGCGTACCGGGCGCGCCTCACCTCGTCACGTGCATGGCTCACGTCACCCATGTACCAGTCCCTCCCCGGAGTTACCCGCAGCGCCGTCGCTGCACCGCGTAAACTATCAGGGACCCTACCTGATAGATAGTGGAAAACTCGGCCGCGCCCGTCTGGGAGGATGCCCGTCATGCCCGCATCACCGAGCACCGCCCGGGCCATCAACGACCGGCTCGCCCTGCGCCTGCTTCAGCGGGAAGGTCCGCTGACGGCAGGGCAGTTGAAGCAGCTGACCGGACTGTCCCGGCCCACGGTCGCCGATCTCGTCGAGCGGCTCGGCGCCTCCGGTCTGATCACGGTGGTGGGGGAGTCCGGCGAGCAGCGCCGCGGCCCGAACGCCCGGCTGTACGGCATCGTCGCCGACCGCGCCCACCTGGCCGCGCTCGACGTACGTACCGAGGGTGTCTTCGTGCTGGTCTCCGATCTGGTGGGGCGCGTGCTGGCCGAGGCTTCGGTGCCCATCGGCGGGAACACCGGGACCGGGCTCGCGGTGGAGCGGGCGGTGACGGCGGTGGAGCGGACGGTCAAGGAGGCCGGAGGCCGGCGGCTGCACACCGTCGGGATCGGGGCGCCGGGCCTCGTCGACCCCGCCACCGGCGACCTCCGCGACTCCGGCGGACTGCCGGCCTGGCATCGCCGGCTCGCCGCGGCCCTGCAGGAACGGCTGCCCGAGGCCCGAGTGACCGTGGAGAACGAGACCAACCTGGCCGCCCTGGCCGAGCAGCGCGAGGGCGCCGCCCGCGACCGGGACACCTTCGTCCTGCTCTGGCTGGGCCATGGCGTCGGCGCCGCGGTCGTCCTGGACGGCGCCCTGCGCCGCGGTGCCTCCGGCGGCACGGGCGAGATCGGCTTCCTGCCCGTCCCGGGCACGGTGACCCTGCCGTCGGCGACGGACTGCGACGGCGGCTTCCACTCCCTGGCCGGAGCCGCGGCGATCGCCCGGCTGGCGGGGGAGCACGGACTGCCGGGGGCGGAGCCGGCGGACGGTCCGGGCGTGGCGGTGGTGGTGCGCGCGGCCGTCGCACGGGTGACGGACCCGCCCGGCGGAACGGCCGAGACCGGCCCCGCCGAACGCTTCCTCGACGCCCTCGCCGACCGGATCGCCATCGGGGCCGCCTCCGTCGTCTCCATCCTCGACCCGGGCTGCGTCGTCCTCGGCGGGGAGATCGGGCAGGCCGGGGGAGCGGTGCTCGCCGAGCGCGTCGCCGAGCGGCTCCGCCGGATGTCGCCGCTGGTCACCGAGGTCCGGGCCGGCCGCCTCGGCGGCACCGCGGTCCTGCGCGGCGCCCTGCTGACGGCCCGGGACCGGGCCCAGGACGAACTGTTCGCCCCGGCCGACCGGTAGGACCCGTCCGGGAGGGGCCGGTCCGGCCCGCCGGTCCGGCGACTGGGTGTTCGTCCCGGGCCGGCCGCCGGAACCCGCCCGGGCGGAGCCTCGTCGGCCCCCGCCCGGTGACCGTTAGCGCCCCGGCCGACCGGTAGGACTCATCCGGGAGGGGCCGGTCCGGCCCGCCGGTCCGGCGACTGGGCGTTCGTCCCGGGCCGCCCGCCGGAATCTGCTCAGGCGGAGCCTCGTCGGCCCCGCCCGGCGACCGCTACCGCCCCGGCCGCCGTGCCAGGTACTCCTCGAAGGTGCCCTTGCCCACGGCCTGCTCCGGCGCCAGATGGCCGCCCGCGCGGAAGGCGCGGTAGGCGCGGCCGAGGAGCGGTACGTTCACCACGGCCCGGCGCCGCCCGGTCGCCCGGAGGTAGGCGTGGGCCAGCGACTCGAACGACCGCACCTGCGGACCGCCCATGTCGGGAACCCGCCCGGCCGGCGGCGCGACGGCCAACTCGGCCAGCCGGTCCGCGACTTCGGCCACCTCGATGGGCTGGTCCGGCACCCCAGCCGGGAGTGGCAGGACCGGTGACCTGGCGAGTCCCCGCAGCACCGAGGCCACCAGGTCGTGGAACTGTGTCGCCCGCAGCACGGTCCAGCCGAGCCCCGACTCCTCGATCCGCCGCTCCACCGCGAGCTTCGACTCGTAGTAGCCGAGCGGCACGCGGTCGACGCCCACGATGGAGATGTGGAGCAGGTGACCCACACCGGCCCGCCGTGCCGCCGCGATCAGGTGGTCCGCCGCTCGTTCGTCCCCGCCGCGAGGGTTGCTCGCGCAGTGCACGACCGTCTCCACGCCCGCGAGGGCCGTGTCCAGGGCGGGGCCGCCCTCGCGCAGGTCGACGGCGTACGGCCGGGTGTGCCGGCTGAGCACCCGCACCTCGTGCCCGTCCGCCCGCAGTCGTTCGGTGACGGGCCGGCCGAGCGTGCCGGTTCCGCCGGTCACCAGGATCGTGGTCATGCTGTTTCCGTCCCTCCGGACACCGGAGCACTCCTGAGTGAAGTGCCCTCGTCCGCTGAGACAACGCGGCCCCGCGAAATGTGACAGTTCCGCGGCGGGCCGCATCCACCCTGGCGGCCCGGCGGCGGGCAAGGGCCGTCGTCACCGCCGCCGGGCCCGCCCGCACCCTAAAAGGACTAGACCAGTGCGTCAATGGTCCGGACCAATAGGCTCCTCGGGGAGGACTGGACGGGCGGTCTGTGAGTCACTCCACATCATTCACCCGCATGGACCCCTGGCGGCCGTGGCACACTGGCCCTGTACCAGAAGCAGCGCACTCCGGGGTCGGTGAAAGTCCGAACCGGCGGTTACAGTCCGCGACCCGGTCGCTTCCAGCGGCCGGTTGACCAGGTGAAATTCCTGGACCGACGGTTAAAGTCCGGATGGGAGGCAGTGCGCGGCGGGCGGGCATGTTCTCATGCGCGTCGCCGTATCTGGGCTCGTCCGCATGCGGACGGGTCCCTGTTCGGCGTCGTCCCGGAGCTGTCTTCCCGTTCATTCTGTCGTCTTCGACAGGCCCCGGAGTCCGTGCCCCATGAGGCAGGAGGACCCGGGAAGTGTTCACCGGAATCGTCGAAGAGCTGGGTGAGGTCACCGCCGTCGAGAATCTCGGCGACGCCTCCCGCTTCCGGCTTCGCGGCCCCGTCGTGACCAAGGGCGCGCAGCACGGCGATTCCATCGCCGTGAACGGGGTCTGTCTCACCGTCGTCGACCACGAGGGCGACGAGTTCACCGCCGACGTCATGGCCGAGACGCTGAACCGCTCCAGCCTGGGCGCGCTCGGTGTCGGCTCCCGAGTCAACCTCGAGCGCCCCACCGCGGTGGGCGCGCGTCTCGGCGGGCACATCGTGCAGGGGCACGTGGACGGCACCGGACAGGTCCTGGAGCGCAAGCCGTCCGACAACTGGGAGATCGTGAAGGTCTCGCTGCCCGCGGACCTCGCCCGCTACGTCGTGGAGAAGGGCTCCATCACCGTCGACGGCATCAGCCTCACCGTCGTCGACGCCGGCCCCGACTACTTCACGGTGAGCCTCATCCCGACCACCCTCGCCCTGACCACGCTCGGCCACAAGCAGCCCGGCGACCCGGTCAACCTCGAGGTCGACGTCATCGCCAAGTACGTGGAGCGGCTGCTCGCGGCCGGACAGGGGGACGGCAAGTGAACTGGATGAACTCCGAGGCCTTCACCCTCTTCGGCCAGCACATCATCTGGTCCGACATGACCGGCAACATCCTGGGCCTCATCACCCTGGCCCTCGGCTGGCGCCGCTCGCTGTGGACCTGGCCCGTGCAGTTCCTGTCCGGCCTGGTCCTCTTCGGGGCCTTCTACGGCCACCTGGCCGGCAGCGCGGGCAAGCAGGCCGTCGTCATGGTCGTCGCGCTGTACGGCTGGTGGCAGTGGCAGCGCCGCAAGGACCGCGCCCAGGACGGCCACATCATCCCCCGGTTCGCCAACTTGACCGAGCGGGCGGCGATGCTCGCCGCTGCCGCCGCCGGCACCGTCGCCGTCGCCCTGCTGTTCAAGGCCTACCCGTCCCTCTCCTGGGACCCCTGGCCCGACGCCTACATCTTCGTCGGCACCATCGTCGCCATGTACGCCCAGGCCAAGGGCATGGTCGAGTTCTGGATCGCCTGGCTGCTCGTCGACCTCGTCGGCGTGCCCCTCAACTTCGCCAACGGCTACGCCTTCTCCGGTTTCGTCTACGTCATCTACGGCGCGCTCGTCCTGTGGGGCATGCGCGACTGGTGGTTGCGCTCCCGCAAGGACGCGCGGCCCGTTCTGGAAGGAGCGCCGGCATGACCTCGGCACCTCTGCTCCACCGCACCGACCGCATCGAGGACTTCGGGCTCGACCCCGTCGAGCAGGCCATCGCCGACATCGCGGCCGGCCGCCCGATCGTGGTCGTCGACGACGAGGACCGGGAGAACGAGGGCGACCTCGTCATCGCCGCAGAGAAGGCCACCCCCGAGATCATCGCCTTCATGATGAGCGAGTGCCGGGGCCTGATCTGCGCCCCCATGGAAGGTGAGGAACTGGACCGGCTGCGGCTGCCGCAGATGGTCGAGGACAACACCGAGTCGATGAAGACCGCCTTCACCGTCTCCGTGGACGCCTCCGCCGCGCACGGCGTCAGCACCGGCATCTCGGCCGCCGACCGCGCCACCACGCTCCGACTGCTGGCGAGCGGCACCGCCGAGCCCACGGACCTGGTCCGCCCCGGCCATGTCTTCCCGTTGCGCGCCAGGCCCGGCGGCGTGCTGACCCGCGACGGCCACACCGAGGCCGCCGTGGACCTCGCCCGGCTCGCGGGCCTGCGCCCGGCCGGCGCCATCGTGGAGATCGCCGGCGAGGACGGCCGGATGCTGCGGCTGCCCGAACTGATCCCGTTCGCCCGCAAGCACGGCCTGACGATCATCTCCATCGAGGACCTGATCGCCTACCGCCGCGGCAGCGAGCCCACCGTCCGCCGCGAGGCGGAGACCCGCCTGCCCACCAGGCACGGCACCTTCACCGCCTACGGCTACCGCTCCACCGTCGACGGCGTCGAGCACGTCGCCCTCGTCCACGGCGAGATCGGCGACGGCGAGGACGTCCTGGTCCGCGTCCACTCCGAATGCCTCACCGGCGACGTCTTCGCCTCCCTGCGCTGCGACTGCGGCCCCCAGCTCGACGCCGCCCTGGAACGCATCCAGGCCGAGGGCCGGGGCGTCGTCGTCTACCTGCGCGGACACGAGGGGCGCGGCATCGGCCTGCTGTCCAAACTGCGCGCCTACGAACTGCAGGAGCAGGGCCGCGACACCCTCGACGCCAACCTCGAACTCGGCCTGCCCGCCGACGCCCGCGACTACGGCGCCGGCGCGCGGATCCTCGCCGACCTAGGTGTGCGCGGCGTCCGCCTGATGACCAACAACCCCGACAAGACCGACGCGTTGCTGCGCCACGGCCTGAAGGTCACCGGCCGCGAGCCGATGCCCGTCCAGGCGGGCGAGCACAACCTCCGGTACCTGCGCACCAAGCGGGACCGGATGGGACACGACCTGCCCTGGCTGGACACCCCGGCCGTGGCCGCCTCCGCGGCCGCGCCCGCGTCCACCTGCGGCAACCAGTAAGCGAACAGCACTGAGGAGAGATGTGAGCGGCAAGGGTGCACCGGAGCTGTCCGTACGGGGCGCGAGCGACCTCAGGGTCGCCGTCATCGCGGCCCAGTGGCACGAGAAGGTGATGGACGGTCTGGTGAACGGCGCCCTGCGCGCCCTGCACGAGCTGGGGATCGACGAGCCCACCCTGATCAGGGTCCCCGGCAGCTTCGAGCTCCCGGTCGCCGCCAAGGTCCTCGCGGGCCGCGGCTACGACGCCGTGGTCGCCCTCGGCGTCGTGATCCGCGGCGGAACCCCCCACTTCGACTATGTGTGCCAGGGCGTCGCCCAGGGCCTCACCCAGGTCTCCGTCGAGACCGGCGTCCCCGTCGGCTTCGGCGTGCTCACCTGCGACACCGAGGAACAGGCCCTGGACCGGGCCGGCATCGAGGGCTCCAACGAGGACAAGGGCCACGAGGCGGTCACCGCGGCGGTCGCCACCGCGGCCACGCTCCGCTCGGTATCCGAACCCTGGCACTGAGGAGTCGCCCACACCGCGTAGGGTGGGAATCACCATGTCCAAGAAGACTTTCGAGGAGCTCTTCACCGAGCTCCAACACAAGGCCGCCCAGGGCGATCCCGCCACTTCCCGCACCGCAGAGCTGGTCGGCAAGGGGGTCCATGCCATCGGCAAGAAGGTCGTCGAGGAGGCCGCCGAGGTGTGGATGGCCGCCGAGTACGAGGGCAAGGAGGCGGCCGCCGAGGAGATCTCGCAGCTGCTGTACCACGTCCAGGTGATGATGGTCGCCCGCGGCATCTCCCTGGACGACGTCTACGCCCACCTCTGAGCCGCGCCGGCTCACGATCCCCCGTCTGACTGAACGCAAAGGAAGCCGACCTCATGCTGCGCATCGCCGTCCCCAACAAGGGTTCCCTGTCCGGCCCTGCGGCGGACATGCTGCATGAGGCCGGCTACCAGCAGCGCCGGGAGTCCAAGGAGCTGCGGATCGTCGACCCGGTGAACGAGGTCGAGTTCTTCTACCTCCGCCCCCGTGACATCGCGATCTACGTCTCCTCCGGCCGGCTCGACATCGGCATCACCGGCCGCGACCTGCTGGTCGACTCCGGTGCCGACGCCGAGGAGATCCTGCCGCTCGGGTTCGCCCGCTCCACGTTCCGCTTCGCCGCCAAGCCCGGCACCGCTACGGGCTTGGCGGACCTCAAGGGCCGGACGGTCGCCACCTCCTACGAGGGCATCGTCGCCGGGCACCTCGCCGACAGCGGCGTCGACGCCTCCGTCGTCCACCTGGACGGCGCCGTCGAGACCGCGATCGAGCTGGGTGTCGCCGAGGTCATCGCCGACGTCGTCGAGACGGGCACCAGCCTGCGCAACGCGGGTCTGGAGGTCTTCGGCGAACCCATCATGAAGTCCGAGGCCGTCGTCATCCGCCGCACCGGCGCCGACGGCGAGGAGCCCAAGGTCCAGCAGTTCCTCCGCCGCCTCCAGGGCGTCCTGGTCGCCCGGACCTACGTGATGATGGACTACGACTGCCGCGTCGAGCAGCTCGAGAAGGCCGTCGCACTCACCCCCGGCCTGGAGTCGCCGACCGTCTCCCCGCTGCACAACGAGGGCTGGGTCGCCGTCCGCGCCATGGTCCCGGCCAAGGAGGCGCAGCGGATCATGGACGACCTCTACGAGATCGGCGCCCGGGCCATCCTGACCACCGCCATTCACGCCTGCCGCCTGTAAGGGGTACGCGAACAGATGTCCGAGACTCCCACCCTCCCCGTGACCTTCCGGCCGGGCCACACGCGGGTGATCCTGCTCACCGCCGGTGTGGCGATCTTCCTGGTCATCTCAGGTGTCGCCATGCTGCTGGACCTCGGTCCGGGTGAGCGGGTCAGCTTCTTCGTCACCGGAGCGCTCATCTTCTGGGCGCTGGCCCAGCTAGCCCGGGTCAAGGTGGTCGCCGACGAGTCCGGCGTCACCGTGGTCAACATCGCGAGCAAACGGCGCCTGGCCTGGGCGGAAATCCTTCAGGTGAACCTCCGTCCGGGCGATCCCTGGGTGTTCCTCAACCTCAGCGACGGCACCAGCCTGCCCGCGCTCGGCATCCAGCCGGGCCTCGCCAAGCAGCGCGCCATCGCCGACGCGCGGGCGCTCCGGGCGCTCGCCGAGGCCCGCTCGGCGGCCCCGGCCGGCGAAGATCAGGAATGACTCGGTGGCGTCCGCCCTGCCACACCGGGCCGTGTCTTGATTAATCTGGAGGTGGAGGCGTTTTTCGTCGCGCCTCCACCCCTGTGGCGCCGCGCCCGGTGCACGGGGGTTCCTGCTACCCGAGGAGTGACCCCCTCCGGCGATGGACGGATCGTCCTGTAGTACCTGCGCCGCCCCCTCCCCACAGCACATGGAGGCGGCGGCATCATGACCACCCCACTGCTGCTCCTCGCAGCGGCGTTCCTGCTGATCCTGGCCAACGGCTTCTTCGTGGCGGCCGAGTTCGGCCTCGTGACGGTCGAGCGGCCGGACGCCGAGAAGGCCGCCGCCGAGGGCGACAAGCGCGCCGGCACGGTCGTGGAGTCGCTGAAGGAGCTCTCCTTCCAGCTCTCCGGCACCCAGCTCGGCATCACCATCACCTCCCTGGTCGTCGGCATGCTCGCCGAACCGGCCCTGGCCGCGCTGCTGCACGGCCCGTTCACGGCGATCGGCATCCCCCCGGGCGCCGTCTCCGGTGTGGCCGTGGTCACCGGCATGCTGCTGGCCTCCGCGATCCAGATGGTGATCGGCGAACTCGTGCCCAAGAACTGGGCGGTGTCGCGGCCCCTGCAGGTCGCGCGCTTCGTCGCGGGCCCCCAGCACCTCTTCTCCCGGCTGTTCCGACCGGTGATCTCCGCGCTGAACACGGTCGCCAACCGGCTGGTGCGCGCCCTCGGCGTCGAGCCCGCCGACGAGCTGGCCTCCGCCCGCACCCCGGGTGAACTGGTGTCCCTGGCCCGGCACTCCGCGCAGGCGGGCGCCCTGGAACAGGACACGGCCGACCTGTTCGTACGCACCCTGTCCCTGGGCGACCTGACCGCGCAGCACGTCATGACCCCCCGGGTCAAGGTCAGCGCCCTGCAGGACTCGGCCACCGCCGAGGACGTGGTCAACCTGACCCGGGCCACCGGGCTGTCCCGCTTCCCCGTCTACCGGGAGAAGATCGACGACGTGGTCGGCATGGCCCACCTCAAGGACGCGCTGGCGGTACCCGTGAACGACCGGCTGCGTACCCCGGTCGGCCGTATCGCGCGCAGGGCGCTGCTCGTGCCCGAGACGCTGCCCGTCCAGCCCCTCCTCGCCCGGCTGCGCAGCGAGCAGCCCATCGCGGTCGTCGTGGACGAGTACGGCGGCACGGCCGGCGTGGTCACCCTGGAGGACATCGTCGAGGAACTCGTCGGCGAGGTCCGCGACGAGCACGACGCCAAGGACGTGCCCGAGCTGGCCCCCGCTCCGCCGGAGGACGGCCGGCCCGCCTGGGACGTGGACGGCGGCTGCCGTGTCGACGTCCTGAAGCGCATAGGCCTCGACGTGCCCGAGGGGCCGTACGAGACCGTCGCCGGACTCGTCGCCGACCTGCTCGGCCGCATCCCGGCCCCCGGCGACCGGGCCGAACTGCCCGGCTGGCGGCTCGCCGTGCGCCAGGTGGGCCACTACCGCGCCGAACGGGTCCGTCTGGTCCGCACGGCCCCGGCCGTGAACGTCATGGAGGCCGTCCGATGAGCGTCCTCCAACTGCTCTTTGCCGCGCTGCTCGTGCTCGCCAACGGCGTCTTCGTCGGCGCCGAGTTCGCGCTCGTCTCGGTCCGCCGCAGCCAGATCGAACCGCTGGGCACGGCCCGGGCCCGGCAGGTGCTGTACGGCCTGGAGCGGCTGCCGCAGATGATGGCCGCCGCCCAGTTCGGCATCACGGTCTGCTCGCTGACCCTCGGCGCGGTCGCCGAGCCCACCGTCGCGCACCTGCTGGAGCCGGTCTTCGAGTGGATCCAGCTGCCAGAAGGCATGATCCACCCGCTCGGCTACGCCATCGCCCTCGCCGCGGTGGTCTTCTTCCACCTCGTCATCGGCGAGATGGTGCCGAAGAACCTCGCGATGGCGGCCCCCGAGAAGGCCGCGCTGTGGCTCAGCCCGGGGCTGGTCGCCTTCGCCCGGGTGTGCCGGCCCATCACGGTGGCCCTCGGCGCCTGCGCCCAGGGCATCCTGCGGCTCTTCCGGGTCGAGCCCAGGGACGAGGTCGAGGCAGTCGTCACCAGCGAGCAGCTCAACCGTCTGCTGGAGGACTCCGGCCAGGCGGGCCTGCTGGACCCCGAGGAGCAGGAGCGCCTGGAGGACGCGCTGGAGCTGGGCTCCCGCCCGGTGACGGACGTCCTGCTGCGGCGCGAGTCCCTGATCACGGTGCCGCCGTCGGTCACCCCGGGCGAGATCGTCCAGCTGACGGCCCGCACGGGCTATTCCCGCTTCCCGGTCGCGGCGGGGGACAAGGGCCCCTTCATGGGATACGTCCATGTGAAGGACGTCCTGGACCTGGAGAACTCCGACCGGGCCGTCCCCCAGCACGTCTGGCGCCCCATGACCACGCTCCGCTCGGAACTCCCGCTGGACGACGCCCTGACGGTCATGCGCCGGGCGGCCACCCACCTGGCCCAGGTCGCGGACGCCTCGGGCCGGATCCTGGGCCTGGTGGCCCTGGAGGACGTCCTGGAACTCCTGGTCGGCGAGGTCCGCGACCCGGCCCACCGCAGACTCCCGGACATAAAACTCACCGAAGCCAGAGCGACCGAAAACCCGGAACAGGCCATGGCCTGACCACAAGCCTGCGCGCGGCACCGCCCACCCAGCCGGGTGGGCGGTGCCGCGCGGAGGCAGGCACCGCCGCGGACGCGGGCCCCGGGCCGAAGACAGTCACCGGCGCCTAAAGAGCCGACGGATCCTGCGGCCCCCGCCCCGACAGCACTTCCCCGTACGCCTGCATCAGATCCGGCAGCCGCAGCGTCGCGAGATCCCCCCGGGACAGCGCCCCGGGATACCCCGACAACCGCAGATCCCGGTACGCACAGCTCTTCTCGTACAGCGTCCGCAGAAAGCGCCCGTTGCCCAGCTCGTCGATCCACTCCTGATCGACCACGTGCCCGGCGATGGACCGCAGCTCCTCCAGCGCCTCCTCGTCCCACAGATCCCCGTTCTCCGCCGCGAGCACCTTGCCGATCTCGGTGAGCTCCAGCGGCCGGTAGGAGGGGAAGTCGACCCGCGTGGTGAAGCGGGAGGAGAGCCCGGGGTTCGCGGTGAGCAGCCGGTCCATGCCTTCCGGGTAGCCGGCCAGGATCACCACCAGGTGGTCCCGGTTGTCCTCGGCCCGCTTCAGCAGCACCTGCAGCGCCTCGTCGCCGTACGCGTCCCCCTTGCCGTACCCCGAGTTGGACAGTGAGTACGCCTCGTCCACGAACAGCACCCCGCCGATCGCGGAGTCGATCAGCTCGTTGGCCTTCACGGCCGTCTGCCCCAGGTACTCCCCGACCAGATCGGCCCGCTGCGCCTCCACCAGATGGTCGCCGCCGAGCAGCCCCAGCGCGTAGAACACGCGCCCGAGGATCCGCGCGACCGTGGTCTTCCCCGTACCCGACGGCCCGGAGAACACGAAGTGCCGCTTCGGCGGCTGTACCGGCAGCCCCTGCCCCGCCCGCAGCCGCGCCATGTTCAGCTGCGCGGACAACGCCTTGACCTGGCGCTTGACCGGCTCGAGCCCCACCATCCGCTCCAGCTCGGCGAGGGCCTCCTCGAGTAAGGCGGGATCGGTCGGCCCGGCCGGCAGGACGGAGGAGGGCACCCCGCTCTTCACGCGCACCAACGGGTCGGAGACCGACGGCAGCGGCCCGGTCGGCAGATCCGGCTCCGTCAGCCGCAGGTCGCGGCCCTCCGTGCCGAAGAGCGGATCGAGCGTGTCCGGCCCGTCCATGGCGTCCGCGCCGGCACCGGTCAGGGTGATCGCCGCGAGGTCGGCCGGATCGTCGTACCCGTCGCCCTCGGCGATCGCGGCCAGCCGGGCCGAGGTGTCCATGAAGGCCGGGTCGATCCGGTGCACCGCCCGGTACAGGGGGAGCGCGGCGGCGCTGCGGCCGGTGCCCTCGTGCGCCCGCGCCAGCCAGTACCGCAGCTCCTTGCGCTGCGGCTGCTCGCTGCGGCAGCGCATCAGGGCCGCCGCGAGCAGTGGCTCGGCCTGGCCGTACATCTCCATGCGGACCCGGGCCATGCCGCCGAACAGGCCCGCCTCGATGCCGAGCAGGGGATCGTCGAGCAGCGGGTCGGTGTGCCGCACCAGCTGGTCCCAGTCCTTGACCAGATAGGCGCGGCAGGCGTGCAGGAAGCGGACCTGTGGGTCGGTGTCCACCGGGGGCAGCCCGGCGAGCGCCCGGTCCAGCTCGGGCACGTGCCGGCCGTCCAGCCAGTGCGAGGCGTGCGCCAGCAGCAGATCGCGAGGGCTCTCCAGCACCGGCTGCACCCACCAGCCGAGCCAGTACCAGGAGTTGAGGGTGCGGCGGTGCCGGGCGCGCTGTTCCCCGAAGCGCTCCCGGTGCCGGAACATCCTTAGCAGCGCGGTGGTCGTGTCGACCCGCAGCGCGTGCAGTCCGAGCCAGGCGTCCGCCATCCCCGGGTCCATCCGGACCGCGACGCGGAACTCCTCCTCCGCCTGGGGATAGGCGCCCATCGTGTAGGCGTCCACACCTCGCAGCCAGGCGAGGTCGGCCGGGGCCTCGGGGCCCTGCATGCCGAAGTCCATCACGTCCCCCACAGACCGTGCCCCCGTTGGTTCACCGCCGGGCAGTCGCCCGACGGCCGCCGCGGACGAACCGCTGTGCCGCGGACCGGAGTTGCAGGTGCGCGAGGCAGTCGCTCGAAGGTCGCACCGAGGGCATCGTACCCGGGGTACGACCGCGTGCCGAAGGGTGCCGCACGGCCCGTTCGGCGAGGTGGGAGCAGATGGGGCGCACACGAAATGGTGACCCAGGGTGAGCGATTCGGTGCACAAGACGGCCGGAAGGACGGTCCGCGGGCAGAACGAAGCCCCCGATCACGGGGGAACAACCGGGGGCTTCGCGTCTGCGGGCGGCTCCGAATGGCCGCACATTCAGAACGTAAGACCTGCACGGCTCCCGGGTCAAGCGGACCCGGAGCACTCAAAGAAGTTCCCCCGCAAGGGTCTTGTTGCGCTCACCATCCTGCGGACGATCCGTCACCGTGAGTGACGTTCTGGTCCGGTCCGGGGGTGCCCGCCGGTCCCGTCAGCACCTCGTATCCCTCCGGTGTCTGCCGCACCAGGAGATCCGCATGGGGGCGCGAGGGGTCGGCGGCGAAGTGCGCGTGCTCCGCCTCGACCCACCCGGACCAGAACCCGCGCTGCTCCTCCCCGTCCCGCAGCCGGCCGCGCGCCCAGGATTCCTCCCGCGGCAGTTCCATCCACAGCAGCCGCGCCAGATGCGGCCGCAGTGCCCGGCGGCCGGCGCCGACTCCCTCGATGACGATCACGGGCGCGGGCGGCAGCGGCCGCGGCGGGCCGAACGCCCGGGCGTGCCAGTCGTAGGGGTTGTACCGCGCGCACTCGCCCCGGCCCAGTGGGTCGATCACCTGAGCCGTCAGCCGCTCGGTCCAGTCGAAGAGCCGCTCGTGGCTGGCGATGTCGTCCAGGTGCAGCACCGGCGCCCCGCCCAGCGCGGCGGCCAGCCGCCCGGCGAAGGTGGACTTCCCGGACCCCGCGTGCCCGTCGACGGCGATCAGGCGGACCGGCCCCAGCGAGGGGGGCAGGCCGCGCAGCCGGGCGGCGAGGTCGTGAATGGCGATTCCCGAGGTGTGGTGCGGTGGGGGGCGTTTTCCGGAAACAGTGTAGTAGCAGCCCATAACGCCGGTGCCCGCGGGCCGGCGCCGGGACCCGGGGTGGCACGAAAACGTCACTTCTTGAACCACTGGTCGGCCACCGGTCAATCAAACGGATTAAGCATCCAAATCCGTTGACCGATATGTGAAATTCGGCGTTCCAGGCGCGCCGACTGCTGAGTAAGGTGCCTCCTGCGCGAGTGCGGCGCGTCGTAACGGGGACGGACAGGAGAACATGGCCGCGGAGTTATTCGAAGGGCAGTATGTGTGGCACCCGGCGGCCGACGACCGTGTCCTGGCGCGCGTATGCGTCGATGTGCGCGCCGGCCGTTATCGAAGCGCGGGTGAAGCCCTCGCCGAGACGCGTTCCGACTTCGCCCTGCGTGCCCACCGCTCGCTCGTGCTGGCTTCCGAGGCCGCCGGCACCGATCTCGTCGAACGCTGGCTGGCCGAGGAGCCGACGCCCGAGGCGGCGCTGCTGTGGGCCCGGGTGGCCGTGCAGCGTGCGATGCGAGCCGCCGACGCGCGCGACGAACGGGCCGAGGCGCTGGAGCGGATAGCGCTCACCGCCTGCGACCGGGCCGCGGCCCTGGCCCCCGGCGACCCCACCCCCTGGGTCGCCAAGCTCACCATGGCCCGGCTGCACCGGCTGCGCGATCCCGCCCCGCAGGGGCTGCTCACCGCCCCGTCCGGCCCGTGGCGGCTGTTCGCGCACGTCCTGTCCCTGGACCCGTGGCACCGCGAGGGCCACCACCGCTTCCTGTCCTGCTTCTTCACCCGCTACGGCGGCTCGGTCAACGCGGCCTGGGACGTGGCCGCCTTCCTCAGCCAGCGCGCGCCCTCGGCCTCCGCCCTCCGGCTGCTGCCGCTGGTCGCCCTGGTCGAGAGCTACAACCCCACCCAGCTGCTCGCCGACCGGGTCTGGGAGCAGCCCCAGTGGCGCTCCACCGCGCTCGCGGTCTACCACAGCTGGCTGCCCTCGGTGGCCGACTACCGCTTCACCCCGGTGCTCGACCTGGCCTACCTCGCGCACGCGCTGGTCATGGCCCAGTGCGGGTTCGAGGCCCGGGCGGTCTTCACGGCGATGGGCCCGTACGCCTCGCGCATGCCCTGGAGCGCCTTCGGTGAGCCCGCCGAACAGCTCTCCCGGGCCCGGCGCGGCTGCGGCCTGCCCGTCCCTGGACCCGCCTGACCCGTACCTGCTCCGCCCCCCCACCAAAAGAAAGGTCGATCTGTGTCGGAACGGATATCGGCTCCACGGGCGAACGCCCGCGGGGGAGAGGACGCGGTCGTGCTCGACGACGACGCGACCCTGCACGCGATGGGTTATCCGCGGAAACTCACCCGGCGCTTCAAGGCGTTCGACAATTTCGCGATCTCCTTCACCATCATCAATATCCTCTCGGGTATTTTCTCGTCCTTCGGATTCGGCATGAACGCGGGTGGCCCCCGTATTCTCGTGTTCGGCTGGATCGGCGTCTCCGTCATGGTGCTGTTCATCGGCGCGGCGATGGCGGAGGTGGCGTCGGCGTATCCGACGAGTGGTGCGCTGTATTTCTCGGCGGGCAAACTCGCCAAGCGGCACAAAGGCGCCTGGTCCTGGTTCACCGGCTGGCTGAACTTCGTGGGCCAGATCGGCGGCACCGCCGCCACCGGCTACGCGGCGGCCACGTTCATCCAGGCCTTCGTCGCCCTGCAGTGGCCCTCGTACCAGCCGACCACGCACCAGACGGTCCTGATCACGGCAGTGGTCATCGTGGCGCAGGGACTCGCCAACACCTTCACGGTCCAGCTCGTCGCCCTACTGAACCGTATTTCCGTGTGGTGGCTCCTGATCGGACTCGTGGTGATCGTGACCGCACTCATCGTGATGCCCGACCATCATCAGTCCGCGTCCTTCGTGA
This sequence comes from Streptomyces sp. NPDC058145, assembly GCF_042884245.1. Lineage (NCBI taxonomy): Bacteria > Bacillati > Actinomycetota > Actinomycetes > Kitasatosporales > Streptomycetaceae > Streptomyces > Streptomyces sp. NPDC058145. The sequence goes on from NZ_JBHVUH010000008.1 coordinate 378,552, forward strand.
CGCATTTCGAGAACAACACCGGCTTCACCAACGGACTTTACGGCGGCATGCTCGGTCTGCTGGTCACCAGCTGGACCTTCACCGGCTTCGACGGCAGCTTCCACATGTCCGAGGAAACGGTCCAGGCGACGGTCAACGCGCCGAAGGGCATCACCCGTGCCATCGGCTATTCGGCGATCACGGGTCTGATCCTGATGCTCGCGCTGGTCTACAGCATTAGCGACTACGGCAAGGTGGCCGGTTCGGCCGCGCCGCCCGTCCAGATTCTCATCGACGGCCTCGGCCTCGGCGTCGCCAAGGTGATGCTGCTCATCGTCATCGGCGCCATGCTCTTCTGCGGTCTGGCCAACCTCACCAGCAACACCCGGCAGATCTTCGCCTTCTCCCGGGACGGCGCCATGCCCGGCTCCCGCTGGTGGCACACGGTCTCGGTGCGCACCCGGACGCCGGTCAAGGCGGTGTGGCTCGCGGTGGGCTGCTCGCTCGCCCTGGTGATCCCGGGCTGGTGGTCGCACACGGCGTTCACCGCCATCGTGAGCGTCAACGTGGTCGGGCTGTTCCTCGCCTACGCCGTACCGGTCTTCCTGCGGCTGCGGCTCGGCGACGAGTTCCAGCCCGGCCCCTGGCACCTGGGCCGCTGGGGCAAGCCGATCGGCTGGGTCGCGGTGACCTGGATCCTGCTCAGCAGCGTGCTGTTCATGCTGCCGCAGGCTTCGCCCATCACCGCCGACTCCTTCAACTACGCGCCGATCGCGCTGGCCGTCGTCCTGCTCGTGGCCACGCTCTGGTGGTTCGCCACCGCCCGCCGCCGCTTCCAGGGACCGGTCAGCTACGGCCGCCCCGACGAGGTCGCCGCTATGGACCTCATCTGACCCGCTGAACGACACGGCCCCGGCGCACGGCACACCGCCCGCGCCGGGGCCGTGGCGCACTCCCCGGCGCACTCCCGTAGGTCCCATCACTGTTCTAGACCAATATTGGTGGCGCGCCGTACGGCGAAGTGCTGGCAGGGGCATGCCGTCTCCGTTCATAGTTGGCGCACCAACCGCACCAGTCCCGACCCGGACACCTAGGGGTAACCGCGCCCATGAGCAGAGCCCAGCAGCCCTCCCGTAGAACCGTTCTCGCCGCCGCGGTGGTCGCCGCGGTCGCCTCGGGAACCATGCCCGCGGCCGCGGCCACCGCATCGGCGCCCGCCGGCACCGGTACCGGCACCGCCGCCGCGCCGGGCCGCCCCGTCGACTACCACGCCTGGACCTCGTTCCTTGACTGGCGCCGCGGTACCGCGGAGGGCGTCCGGGCCGTCCCGGGCCGCCGCCCCGGCGCCGAGATCGGGGCCGCCGCCGGCCGCACCGACTACACCGACCCGCACACCGGCCGTACGGCCACCTGGGAGTACGCGACCTGGACCTCCCCGGTCCACCGGCTCGCCGTGCCCGCGACCGAGGTCATCGCCTCCTGGAACGCGCACACCCCCGAGGGCACCTGGCTCCAGGTCGAGCTGTGCGGCACGTACTCCGACGGCACGGACACCCCCTGGTACGTGATGGGCCGCTGGGCCGCCGGCGACCAGGACATCAAGCGCACCTCGGTGGACGACCAGACCGACGGCAAGAGCACCATCTGGACCGACACCTTCGCCATCGACGACGCGAGCACCGGTCTCCGCCTGGCCTCCTACCGCCTGCGCCTCACGCTCTACCGCACGCCCGGCACGCGCCTCACCCCGACCGTGTGGCGGCTCGGCGCCATGGGCTCCGACATCCCCGACCGCTTCACCGTCCCCGCGTCCGCCTCCGCCCTGTCCCGGGAACTGGCCGTCCCGCGCTACTCGCAGGAGATCCACAAGGGCCAGTACCCCGAGTACGACAACGGCGGCGAGGCCTGGTGCAGCCCCACCTCCTCGCAGATGATCATCGAGTACTGGGGCGGCCGGCTCACCCCCGAGCAGCTGTCCTGGGTCGACCCGTCCTACGCCGACCCGCAGGTGGACCACGCGGCCCGCCAGACCTACGACAACCAGTACGAGGGCTGCGGCAACTGGCCGTTCAACGCCGCCTACGCGGCCACGTTCGACGGCATCCAGGGAGTGGTCACCCGGCTCACCTCACTCACCGACGTGGAGACCCTGGTCGCGGCCGGCATCCCGGCCATAACGTCCCAGTCCTTCCTCAAGACCGAGCTGACCGGCGCGGGATACGGCACCTCGGGCCACCTCATGACCGTGATCGGCTTCACGGCCGACGGTGACGTGATCGCCAACGACCCGGCCTCGCCGAGCGACGAGGCGGTACGGCGGGTGTACCTGCGGCGGGAGTTCGAGAACATCTGGCTCAGGACCAAGCGGTACGACGCGAACGGCAAGGTCAGAAGCGGTACGGGCGGGGTCTGCTACCTCTACTTCCCGGCCCACCCGACGGCGCGTCAGCGCAAGGCGCTCGCGGCGGTGGGGGTGTGCTGATCCGGACCGTGTGAGCAACGTCTCCGCCGCAGGCGCCGTCGCAGGTGGCAAGGTGGACAAACGGGTGGGGAGATTCCACTTCGTACGTCCGAACTCTGTGAGAAGCCATGACCGCACACCCGGCCACCGCCACCCGCGTCGGCACCGGCGGCCCCAAGGAAGACGGCCCGGAGATCCTCGAGCACGTCATGGGCTGGGTGCTCGTCGTGGTGGTCGCGATGCTGGTGACCCGGCTCGGCCTGCTCTGAACCGGCCCGGCCCCGCGCCGGGCCGGCATGTTCTGACATACTGCGGACGTCCCGCCGACCTCCTAGACCAGGGTCGAAAGTGAATATGCGTCCTCAGCGTGCCGCCGTCCGTCCCCGGGTGCGCGGCACCGAGCGTTCCGAGGCGCGTCGCGCCGAACTCATCGCCATCGGACGGAAGTTGTTCGCCGACACGTCCTATGACGCGCTGTCCATGGACGACATCGCCCGGCAGGCGCACGTCGCCAAGGGGCTGATCTACTACTACTTCCAGTCCAAGCGCGGCTATTACCTGGCGATCATCCACGCCTCCGTCGCCGACCTGGTCGACTTCGCCGCGAGCGGCCTCGAACTGCCCGCCGTGGACCGCGTCCACCGCACCATCGACACCTACCTGCGCTTCGCCGAGCATCACCAGGCCGCCTACCGCGCCATCGTCAGCGGCGGGGTCGGCTTCGACACCGAGGTGCACGCCATCCGGGACGGCGTCCGAGAGGCCATCGTCGCCACGATCGCCGAAGGGGCGTACGGCCGCCGGGACATCGCGCCGCTGGCCCGCATGGGGCTGCTCTCCTGGGTGTGCAGCGTGGAGGGTGCCACCCTCGACTGGATCGACCGCCCCGAACTGCCCCGGGACACCATGCGCGACCTGCTGGTGAAGACCCTCGGCGGGGCACTGCGCGCCGTTGAGGAGATGGACCCGTCCTACCCGGCACCGCCGCCCGCGCGCCGCGACGCGTAGCGGGCGTGGAACGGGGGCTCGCGCTTCTCCGCTCCACGCCCGAACGCCACCTTCCCGGGGGCTAGCTGATCGCCTTGATCAGCTCACCGTTCGCGGTGTCGCCGCTCAGCTCCCAGAAGAACGTGCCGCCGAGACCCTGCTGGTTCTTGTACGCCATCTTCGTGCCGATGGTCGCCGGGGTGTCGTAACTCCACCAGTCGCTGCCGCACTTGGCGTAGGCCGTGCCGCCCACGGTGCCGGTGGCCGGGCACCTGGTCTTCAGCACCTTGTAGTCCTCGATGCCCTGCTCGTACGTGCCCGCCGCCGGGCCGGTCGCCGTACCGCCCGGCGCCGCCTGGGTGACCCCGGTCCAGCCGCGGCCGTAGAAGCCGATGCCGAGCAGCAGCTTCGAGGCCGGGACGCCGAGGCTCCTGAGCTTGGCGATGGTCGCCGAGGTGTGGAAGCCGGCCTTCGGGATGCCCGAGTAGGAGTTCAGCGGGGAGTGCGGGGCGGTCGGGCCGGCCGCATCCCAGGCACCGAAGTAGTCGTAGGTCATCGGGTTGTACCAGTCGACGTACTGCGCCGCGCCCGCGTAGTTGGCCGCGTCGATCTTGCCGCCGCTGGTGGCGTCCGCGGTGATCGCCGCGGTGACCAGGCTGCCGGAGCCGAACTTCGACCGCAGGGCGGCCATGACGTTCTTGAAGGCCTCCCGGCCGCTGGTGTCGCAGGTGTTGCCGCAGGCGTTCGGGTACTCCCAGTCGATGTCGATGCCGTCGAAGACACCCGCCCACCTGGAGTTCTTCACCAGGTCGTAGCAGGACTGGGCGAAGGCGGCCGGGTTTTTGGCGGCCTCGCCGAAGCCGCCGGACCAGGTCCAGCCGCCGAACGACCACAGCACCTTCAGGCCCGGGTGCTTCTTCTTCAGCTTCAGCAGCTGGTTGAAGTTGCCGCGCAGCGGCTGGTCCCAGGTGTCGGCCACCCCGTCGACGGACTCGGCGGCGGTGTAGGCGCGGTCGGTCGCCGCGTAGGAGTCGCCCATCGCGCACTTGCCGCCGGTGACGTTGCCGAAGGCGTAGTTGATGTGCGTGAGCCTGGCCGCGGAGCCCGAGGTCTCGATGTTCTTGACGTAGTACTTGCGGTCGTAGGTGCCCCATTCGGTGAAGTAGCCGACGACCTTGGAACCGGCCTTGACCTGCGGGGCCGCGGGGGCGGCCGGGGCGGCGGCGGTAGCGGTGCCCGCGCCGGCCAGCAGACCGGCGCCGAGCACGGCGGAACACGCGGCGGCGACCAGTGCCCGGAACCGGGCGCGGGGGCGGTGGGGAGTGTGCATCGGGGTGGCTCCTCGTGGGGGAGAGGGGAACGCGCGCCGATTGGCATGAACGCGGTAAAGCGTTGGTCATGCACAGTAGGAGGACTAGACCAATAGGTCAATGGTTCGGACCAATCTCGAGGGTGGGTAACGCTTCGGCTGGATTCTTGGAGTAAGCGGTCGTTAACTGGTGACGGGAGGTCGCTGATCGGGCATACTCACGGCACACAGCCGCTGGTCAGCAGCTTCCGAGACCCGGAAGCGGGTGCCTCGGCCGGAACGGAACGATCAGGCGGAGCCGCCCCACCCAAGGCGCACTCCCGCCCCGTGTGCCCGAACAGGGAGGAGACCGACGCCATGTCGGACCGCGACCCGCAGCCGGTGGACCGGCAACTGCCGACGGAAGAGGCGAGGGATCTGCTCGCGCTCGTCCGTGAGATGGCGCAGCGCGAGATCGCGCCCAGGGCGGCCGAGGAGGAGGACGCCGGGCGCTTCCCCCGCGAGGTCTTCACCCTGCTCTCGGAAACGGGCCTGCTGGGCCTGCCGTACGACTCCGAGTACGGCGGCGGCGACCAGCCCTACGAGGTCTACCTCCAGGTCCTGGAGGAACTGGCCGCGGCCCGCCTGACCGTCGGCCTGGGCGTCAGCGTGCACACCCTCGCCTCCTACGGACTCGCCGCCTACGGCACCAAGCAGCAGCAGGTGGAGCACCTGCCCGCCATGCTCGGCGGTGGCCTGCTGGGCGCCTACTGCCTCTCCGAGCCGTCCTCCGGCTCCGACGCGGCCTCCCTGCGCACCAAGGCCGTGCGTGAGGGCGACGACTGGGTGATCACCGGCACCAAGGCCTGGATCACGCACGGCGGCATCGCCGACTTCTACACCGTGATGGCCCGTACCGGCGAGGACGGCCCGCGCGGGATCACCGCCTTCCTGGTGCCCGGCGACGCCGAGGGGCTGAGCGGCGCGGTGCCCGAGAAGAAGATGGGCATGAAGGGCAGCCCGACCGCCCAGGTCCACCTCGACGGCGTCCGCGTTCCTGACAGCCGGCGCCTCGGTGAGGAGGGGCAGGGTTTCGCCATCGCCCTGTCCGCCCTGGACTCGGGCCGGCTCGGCATCGCGGCCTGCGCCATCGGCCTGGCCCAGGCGGCGCTGGACGAGGCGGTCGGCTACGCCGCCCAGCGCCGGCAGTTCGGACGGCCCATCGGCGACTTCCAGGGCCTGCGCTTCATGATCGCCGACATGGCTACCCAGATCGAGGCCGGTCGCGCGCTCTACCTCGCCGCCGCCCGGCTGCGCGACGCGGGCAGGCCGTTCGCCAAGCAGGCCGCCATGGCCAAGCTGCACTGCACCGACACGGCCATGAAGGTCACCACGGACGCCGTGCAGATACTCGGCGGCTACGGCTACACCGCCGACTTCCCGGCCGAGCGCTACATGCGCGAGGCCAAGGTCCTGCAGATCGTCGAGGGTACGAACCAGATCCAGCGGATGGTCATCGCCCGTCACGTGGCAGGACCGGAGGGTCGCTGAACTCGCCGCTGCGCACCGTCGGGGCCGCCAGCCTGACCCACTCCGGATCGTGGCGGCCCGGCAGGGTGCGGCCCCCGTCGGCCCAGGCGCGCATGAGATCGCGGTAGATGGGCGGGTCCTGCGGCGGGGACGGCGGAACCGATCCTGCGGGGCGGGGTACGAAGATGCGGCGCTGACGCCCGGTGGCCGTGTGCAAGGCGGTCATGCCCAGAAGAACGCGGCGCGGGCCGGACGGGTCACCGCCCGGCGGAATCGAGCTTCAGTTCACCGGCGTCCGCTCCCGCGTGCCGCGGGAACCGTCTTCCCGGCGGACCCGTGAGCGATCACTTCGCAGGGGCTGTTTCCGGACGCGTCCGTCCCGCACCACGGCGGCTCGCGCGGCCGTGGTGCGGGACGATGCGTTCGTACGGGGTGAGGTGGCTCAGGCCGCCTGGCGGCCCATCGACTGCCCGCGCATCGGGCGCGAGCCCGGGCCGCCGACGTGCGAGAAGGGCTGCGTCCGCCAGTTCAGACCCTGGGGGAGCGTCAGCAGCAGGGCCGTGTCCTGCTCCTGCGGGGCGAAGGACTCGTCCGCGGGGCGGGCCTCGGTCGCGGCGCGGCCCGTGCCGGCGCAGACCGTGAGGCCGAACGGATTCCACGGCGAGGCGCACAGCGCGTGCTCCGGCAGGAACTCCTCGTCCGCCAGCAGCGCGATGGGCTGCGCGCAGTCCGGGCAGAGCACCCGGTACATCTCGAAGGTGTCGTAGGCGTCGAGTTCGTAGGCCTCGTCGGCGTCGGGTTCGACGCCCTCCGGCTCGGGCTCGACGACCGGCTGCTGCCGCTTGGACGCGGATCGACCAGGGCGCTTGACACTCTGCATGGGATTCTCCCCCTAAGGCTGGGCCGTGAAGGCACTGCGGCCTCGACCACAGCAAGCACTTCCCGCCACGTCCGGGGGGTAACCACGAGACCATCACGGAGGATGCCCGTGCGCTGTGGTCTTCGTCACACACCGCGTCGAGGTGTCCGGTGCGGTGCTTTTGTCCCCCGTCGTCCGCCCGGCTTGCGCCCGACGGCTCGGCCGCGGCTTCCGCGCACCTCGCGAACCGGGCATGGCCGACGTTGCCCAGGTATCCGAGGAGATCACGCGCACTGTAGGTTTTGGCGCCATGGAGGAGCTGGACCGTCAGATCGTGCAGCTGCTCGTCAAGGACGGGCGGATGAGCTACACAGACCTGGGCAAGGCCACGGGCCTGTCCACGTCGGCCGTGCACCAGCGGGTGCGCCGGCTCGAACAGCGTGGCGTCATCCGCGGCTACGCCGCGGTCGTCGACCCCGAGGCCGTCGGGCTGCCGATGACCGCTTTCATCTCGGTGAAACCGTTCGACCCCAGCGCCCCCGACGACATCGCGGACCGCCTCGCCGGCGTCCCCGAGATCGAGGCCTGCCACAGCGTCGCCGGCGACGAGAACTACATCCTCAAGGTGCGCGTCGCCACCCCGCACGAACTGGAGGAGCTGCTCGCCCGGCTGCGCAGCCTGGCCGGGGTCTCCACACGCACCACCGTCGTGCTGTCCACCCCGTACGAGGCGCGTCCCCCGAGGATCTGAACCGTCCGCCCCGGTGCCCCGCGTGCCCCACGCGCGCGAGAGACTGTGGGGCATGAGTGAGCAGTCCGCCGACCCCAAGACCGTCCTCCTGCGCCGCGGAGAGGTCCACAGCCCCGCCGACCCCTTCGCCACCGCCATGGTGGTGGAGCGGGGCCAGGTCGCCTGGGTCGGCTCCGAGGGTGCCGCCGACGCCTTCGCCGACGGCGTGGACGAGGTGGTCGACCTCGACGGTGCCCTGGTCACCCCCGCCTTCACCGACGCCCATGTGCACACCACCGCCACCGGCCTGGCGCTGACCGGCCTCGACCTGTCCGGCGCCCCTTCCCTGGAGGCGGCCCTCACCCTGGTCCGCGACTTCGCCGCCGCACGGCCCGACGACCGCGTCCTGCTCGGCCACGGCTGGGACGCCGCCCGCTGGCCCGGTGGCCGACCGCCGACACGCGCGGAACTGGACGCCGCCACCGGCGGCCGCCCGCTCTACCTCTCCCGCATCGACGTGCACTCGGCGGTCGTCACCACCGGCCTGCTGGACCTGCTCCCCGGTGACGTCACCCGCGAGGACGCGCCGCTCACCGCCGACGACCACCACGCCGTGCGCGAAGCCGCCCTCGCCGCCGTCACCCCGGCCCAGCGTGCCGAGGCGCAGCGCACCGCCCTCGCCCACGCCGCCTCCCTCGGCATCGGCTCGGTCCACGAGTGCGGCGGCCCGCAGATCTCCTCCGAGGACGACTTCACCGCCCTGCTGCGGCTCGCGGCCGAGGTGCCCGGGCCGCGCGTGATCGGCTACTGGGCCGAGCAGAACGTCGACAAGGCCCGCGAGCTGGGCGCGCTCGGTGCAGCCGGTGACCTCTTCGTGGACGGCGCCCTCGGCTCGCACACCGCCTGTCTGCACCAGCCGTACGCCGACGCCGGGCACACCGGTACCGCCTACCTGGACGCCGACGCCGTCGCCGCCCACGTCGTCGCCTGCACCGAGTCGGGGCTCCAGGCGGGCTTCCACGCCATCGGCGACGCGGCGGTGACCGCGGTCGCGGAGGGCGTGCGCGCGGCCGCCGAGAAGGCCGGCCTCGCCCGGGTGCGCGCGGCCCGGCACCGCGTCGAGCACGCCGAGATGCTCACCCCCGAGGCCGTGGCCGCCTTCGCCGAGCTGGGCCTGATCGCCTCCGTGCAGCCGGCCTTCGACGCGCTCTGGGGCGGCGAGGACGGCATGTACGCCCGGCGTCTCGGTGCCGAGCGGGCCCGCACCCTCAATCCGTTCGCCGCCCTGCTGCGGGCCGGGGTCCCCCTGGCGTTCGGCTCCGACAGCCCGGTCACCCCACTCGACCCCTGGGGCACGGTCCGCGCCGCCGCGTTCCACCACACGCCCGAGCACCGGGTCTCCGTCCGCGCCGCGTTCACCGCCCACACCCGCGGCGGCTGGCGGGCCATCGGCCGTGACGACGCCGGCGTCCTGGTGCCCGGCGCGCCCGCCGACTACGCCGTCTGGCGCACCGGTGAGCTGGTCGTCCAGGCCCCTGACGACCGCGTGGCCCGCTGGTCCACCGACCCGCGCTCCGGCACCCCCGGCCTGCCCGATCTCAGCCCCGGTGGCGAGCTGCCCCGCTGTCTGCGCACCGTGGTCGGCGGACGGACGGTGTTCGTAGGGCCGGGCGAGTGATCTCCCGGGGTGGCGTGACGGCGCTCATGGGGCGCCGCAGCCTCGCCCTACCTGCGCATCCTCCGGGTTCGCCCCGACAGGCGATACGTCCGTGCAGGTCAGGCGGCTGTTGACAGTCGGCGGCCGGGGGCCGGTAGGTTCGGCGGAGTCCACCACCGGACGCCCGACCGTGGAGTGTTCGCGCACTCGTCGCAGCGCCGCTGGGTCAGGGACGGTGTGCCGCACCTGGGCACCGTCACTGGCAGCCAGGCTCAGCGCCCGCGCCGACGGGGGAACGCTCCGGCCGGTCGGCAAGGTGTGACCCGGGTGGGGCCCGGTAGCTCAGTAGACAACGGCTTTCGGTCGACCCGCAGCCAGCGGGTCCCAGGTCGGCCCGAAGGGCGCCGGGCCCCCATCCGCAGCGGAACGCGGATGCCGAAAAGCGCATTCTTACCCCACGCTTGTGGAAACAACACCACCGTACGACCGTGCCGTCGCGTCATCGCAGGCCGCGGCCATTATGGTGGACGCCTGCGTACGACATGAAGGGGCAGCAGTGAACGACGGCGACGGGACCCTCGCGGCCAAGGCCCAGGGGAGGCAGTTCGGTCCGCTCGGCACGGCCTTGGTGATCATCCCGACCTACAACGAGGCGGAGAACATCAAGTCCATCGTCGGCCGGGTGCGCAAGGCCGTCCCCGAGGCGCACGTACTGGTGGCGGACGACAACAGCCCCGACGGCACGGGCAAGCTGGCCGACGAGCTGGCCGCCGAGGACGACCACGTCCAGGTGCTGCACCGCAAGGGCAAGGAGGGCCTGGGCGCCGCCTATCTGGCGGGCTTCCGCTGGGGCATGGAACACGGCTACGGCGTGCTGGTCGAGATGGACGCCGACGGCTCCCACCAGCCCGAGGAACTGCCCCGGCTGCTCACCGCGCTCAAGGGCGCCGACCTGGTGCTCGGCTCGCGCTGGGTGCCCGGCGGCCGGGTGGTGAACTGGCCCAGGTCCCGCGAGTTCATCTCCCGTGGCGGCAGCCTCTACTCCCGTCTCGTCCTCGACCTGCCGCTGCGCGACATCACCGGCGGCTACCGCGCCTTCCGACGCGAGACCCTCGAGGGCCTGGGCCTGGACGACGTCGCCTCGCAGGGCTACTGCTTCCAGGTCGACCTGGCCCGGCGCGCGGTGAAGGCCGGCTACCACGTGGTCGAGGTGCCCATCACCTTCGTGGAGCGCGAACTCGGCGACTCCAAGATGAGCCGCGACATCCTGGTCGAGGCGCTGTGGCGGGTCACCGCCTGGGGTGTCGGGGACCGCGTCGGCAAGGTCACCGGCAAGGCCGGGCAGGACCGGACCCGGCCGCACGGCGCCCGCTGACCGTCCAGCCGCCCGCTTATCCCGCGCTGAGCCGCGCCCAGGCACACTGGGAGCATGACGACTGGCGCACCCACCTCCCCGTCCACCCCCCGGCCCCGCCGATCCCGGCTGCGCAGGTATCTGCCGCTGGGGATCGTCGCGTGGCTGGTGCTGGAGGTCTGGCTGCTGACGCGGGTCGCGGGCGCGGCGGGCGGCCCCACCGTGTTCCTGCTCCTGGTGGCGGGCGTCGTCGCCGGCTCGGTGATCATCAAGCGGGCGGGACGCCGCGCCTTCCAGAACCTCAACGAAGCGCTGCAGCGAGGCGGTTCGCCGGCCCGTGGCGGCGGCAACGGTCTGCTGATGCTCGGCGGTCTGCTGCTGATGATCCCGGGCCTGGTGTCCGACGTGGCCGGACTGCTCCTGTTGCTCCCGCCGGTCCAGAAGGCCGTGAGCCGCTGGACCGAGCGCACTCTCGACCGCAGGCTCCGCCGCACCGCCCCGGGCAGCCTGGGCGACGCGTTCCAGCAGGCCCGCATGCACCGCCCCGACGGCAAGGTGGTGCAGGGCGAGGTCATCAGGGAGGACCCCGCCGAGCCCAGCGGGCAACGCCCTCCGCTGACCCGCTGAGCCCCACGGGCACGGCCGTTCGACGCGGCTGCTCCCGGACAGCACCAAACCGCGGGCGCCGTACGTGGATCACGTACGGCGCCCGCGGTTCTTCGTGTGTTCGCGCTTACGCGCTCTTGCGGCTGTCCCTGGGGTGAACCGCGATGTTCATCGCCCCCGAGCGCAGAACCGCCAGGCGCTCCTCGAGGACCTCTTCGAGTTCCTCACGGGTGCGCCGCTCCATCAGCATGTCCCAATGGGTACGCGCGGGCTTGGCCTTCTTCTCTTCAGGGCCGTCGCCGTCCACCAGGAGTGCCTGGGCCCCGCAGACCTTGCACTCCCACTCCGGCGGGATCTCCGCCTCGACCGAGAAGGGCATCTCGAAACGATGCCCCTTCTCGCATGCGTACTCCACGGCCTGGCGCGGAGCCAGGTCGATACCGCGGTCCGTCTCGTAGCTGGTCACTACGAGGCGCGTACCGCGAAGAGCTCGCTCACTCATGAATCGTGCCTCCCGGGCTTGTCGCCCACAGGACAGGTGTCGCTGTCGTCGTCATCCGGTCAACGTCCGGTCGGCGGTAAAGATTCCCGTTCCGGGTCATGCGTCGCCGTCGTAGCCGCCCCTTGTTCTACCCACAGGCGCCCGGTTTGTCACATCTGCTGCCAGATGTCACCCAGCGTTTCGGCATCTTTGACGCGCAGTAACGGTACGCCTGGCAGGCCAAACGCGTACACTACCGCCCTTTCGTGTCGAGTGCTAAATCGTGTCCGGAACCGGGTTGCCCGCATCCTCGATCGCACGCCGCACCGGAACCCGGACGAGCAGCGCGAACCCGATGACGAAGAAAGCCACCAGCGAGATGATCGCCGAGCGGTAGCTCCCGGTGAGCTGGTAGGTCACACCGAACAGCAGCGGGCCGAGCCAGCTCATCCCGCGGTCGCTCATCTCGTACGCGGAGAAGTACTCGGCCTCCTTGCCGGCCGGCACCAGGTGGGAGAAGAGCGAACGGGACAGCGCCTGGCTGCCGCCGAGCACCAGCCCGATCCCGGCGGCCAGCACGAAGAACCACACCGGGGCCCCGGCGGGCAGGAAGTACCCGGCCCCCAGCGTCGCCGTCCAGGCCACCAGTGACCCGAGGATGGTCCGCTTGGCCCCGTAGGCCCGCGCCAGCCGCCCCATGGCGAGCGCCCCCGCCACAGCCAGCACCTGCACCAGCAGCACCGCCGTGATCAGCGTGGACTGCCCGAGCCCAAGCTCCTCGGAGCCGTAGACGGAGGCCTGGGAGATCACCGTCTGGATGCCGTCGTTGTAGACCAGGTACGCCAGCAGGAAGGCCAGCGTCAGCGGATGCCGGCGCATGTCCCGCAGCGTCGCCGCGAGCTGCCGCGGACCGGGGGCCGCGGCGCCCTCCACGCGCGTGTGCCGGTCGCGCAGCCGCCGCAGCGGTACGAGCGTGAAGGCGCCCCACCACAGTCCGGCCGAGGCCAGGCAGATACGTACGGCGGCCGTCTCCGTCAGCCCGAAGGAGGCGTGCGCCGAGTACAGGACCAGGTTCGCGACGAGCACCAGGGACCCGGCCGCGTAGCCGAAGGCCCAGCCGCGGGAGGAGACCGCGTCGCGCTCGCCGGGCGGCGCGATCTGCGGCAGGTAGGAGTTGTAGAGCATCATCGCCACGGACTGCGCCGCGTTGGCCACGACGAGGAGCGCTCCGCCGAGCAGGTAGCGGTCGCCGTCCAGGAAGAACATGCCCGTCGTGGCGGCGGCCCCGGTGTACGCCGCCGCCCCGAGCAGCGGCTTCTTGCGGCCCGTGCGGTCCGCCGCGCTGCCCACCAGGGGCATCACCACGACCGCGAGGATCACCGACAGGGACACCGAGTAGGCGAAGAAGGAGCCCGCCCGGACCGGGATGCCCAGTGGGTGCATATAGCCGTCGGCGTCGGCCGCGTTCCTGGCGACCGAGGTGAGGTACGGGCCGAGGAAGACGGTCAGGACGCTGGTCGAATAGACCGAGCACGCCCAGTCGTAGAAGTACCAGCCGCGCTGCTCGCGTCGCCGGCCCGCGGCTTCGTCGGCCGTCCCCGCCCGCACGGTGTCGGTGCCCACCCGTGCCCTCGCTTCCCCGCCGCAGTGCCGTGCGAAGGCCGGGACCCGGGTGTCCGGCCGCTCAGGCCCAGACGCCGCGGTCCTCCATGACCTTGCGCAACGTGTCGATGTGATCGGTCATGATGCCATCGACGCCCAGGTCCAGCAGCCGGTGCATCCGCTCCGGCTCGTTGACCGTCCACACGTGCACCTGCAGCCCGCGCGCGTGGGCGGCGCGCACGAAGCGGTGGTCCACCACCGGGACGCCCGACTGGGCCTCGGGCACCTGGGCGGCCACCGCCGACCGGCGCACCGCGGCCGGCAGCCCCCAGGAGCGCAGCCGCAGACTGAGCACTCCGCGGGTGCCGAACGAGGTGGCCAGGCGGGGCCCGGCCAGCCGCTGCGCCCGCAGCACCCGGGCCTCGGAGAACGAGCCCACGCACACCCGGTCCCAGGCGTCCGTGCGCTCGATCAGCTCCAGCAGGGGCCGCAGCGCCGGGCCCGCCTTGACGTCCACGTTCCAGCGGGTCCCGGGGAAGGTCTCCAGCAGCTCCTCGAAGAGCGGTACCGGCTCCCGCCCCGCCACGCGCGCGTGCCCTACGTCCTGCCACGGCAGGTCGGCGATGCGGCCCGCACCGTCGGTGACCCGGTCCAGCGTCGCGTCGTGGAAGGCGACGAGCCTGCCGTCCGCCGTCGCGTGCACATCGGTCTCGATGTACCGGTAGCCCAGCTCGACGGCGCGCCGGAACTGGGCCACGGTGTTCTCCAGCCCGTCGGCCGCCCCGCCCCGGTGGGCGAAGGCGATCGGGCCAGGATGATCCAGGTACGGGTGGCGCAAGGGCGGCGTCGTGAGGGTCACGGACGCAGTATCGCCCCATCGGGTGTCACCGCGGCAACGACGGTGCCGCCGCCCGGTGCCGTCGGGGCGGCGAACACCCTCAGGAAGAGCTGCGCCAGCGGGCCGATGGACACCGCGTAGAGCACGGTCCCGATCCCGATGGTGCCGCCCAGGGCGAACCCGGTGACCACCACGGTGACCTCGACCACCGTCCGCATCAGCCGGATCGAGCGGCCGGTGCGCCGGTGCAGCCCCGTCATCAGCCCGTCGCGCGGGCCCGGGCCGAAGCTCGCCGCGATGTACAGGCCGGTCGCCGCGCCGTTGAGCACGATGCCCGCCACCAGCAGCGGGACGCGTACGGCGAGAGCGTGCACGTCCGGCAGGAGGGCGAGCGTGCCGTCCATGGCGAGGCCGACCACGAAGACGTTGGAGACGGTGCCGAGGCCGGGCCGCTGACGCAGCGGGATCCACAGCAGCAGCACCACCGCCCCCACGGCGATCGAGACCACGCCGATGGTCAGCCCGGTGAGTTCCGCGAGCCCCTGGTGCAGCACGTTCCAGGGCTCGAGGCCCAGGCCCGCCGCCACGAGCAGCGCCGAACTCGCGCCGTACAGCGCGAGTCCCGCGTACAACTGGATCAGCCGTCGTCCGAGACGGCCGGAGGTGGACACGACATACCCCCCTGGGTGGTGGCGGTGGACTGACGCATGTCACTCTGTTGCTTGGGAGGACATCCCATCCATGGCCAATCCGGGAAAGGTGGACTGATCGGTATGGCGCATTGGACCTCTGCGGTGGGTGCCGCCCAGCTCGCCCGGCTGCTGACGTCACAGCAGGACCGTCCGGCGGGCCCCGGCAGCCGCCGCCCGCCCGCCTACCGCGCCCTGGCCGACGGCATCCGGCTGCTGGTCCTCGAGGGCCGGGTCCCCGTGGCCGCCCGCCTCCCCGCCGAGCGTGAACTGGCCGTCGCCCTCACCGTCAGCCGCACCACGGTCGCCGCCGCCTACGAGGCGCTGCGTGCCGAGGGCTTCCTCGAGTCCCGGCGCGGAGCCGGCAGCTGGACGGCCGTGCCGGCCGGCAACCCGCTGCCCGCGCGAGGCCTGGAGCCCCTGCCGCCCGAGGCCCTCGGCTCCGTCATCGACCTGGGCTGTGCCTCACTCCCGGCCCCGGAGCCCTGGCTCACCCGTGCCGTCCAGGGTGCCCTGGAGGAACTGCCGCCCTACGCCCACACGCACGGCGACTACCCGGCCGGGCTGCCCGCCCTGCGCTCGATGATCGCCGAGCGCTACACCGCGCGCGGGATCCCCACCATGCCCGAGCAGATCATGGTGACGACCGGCGCGATGGGCGCCATGGACGCGATCTGTCATCTCTTCGCGGGCCGCGGCGAGCGCATCGCCGTCGAGTCGCCGTCGTACGCCAACATCCTCCAGCTCATGCGGGAGGCGGGCGCGCGGCTCGTGCCCGTCGCCATGGCCGAGGGGCTGGCCGGATGGGACCTGGACCGCTGGCGGCAGGTCCTGCGCGAGGCGGCGCCCCGGCTCGCCTACGTCGTCGCCGACTTCCACAACCCGACCGGCGCGCTCGCCGACGAGGACCAGCGGCGCGGGCTGGTGGACGCGGCCCGCTCGGCGGGCACCGTCCTCGTCGCCGACGAGACGATGACCGAGCTGTGGCTCGACGAGGAGTACGACGCCGGGATGCCGCGCCCGGTCTGCGGCTTCGACCCGGCCGGCTCCACCGTCATCACGGTCGGCTCGGCCAGCAAGGCCTTCTGGGCGGGCCTGCGCATCGGCTGGGTACGCGCGGCCCCGGACGTCATCCGCAGCCTGGTCGCCGCGCGCGCGTACGCCGACCTCGGCACCCCCGTGCTGGAACAGGTGGCGGTGAACTGGCTGTTCAGCACCGGCGGCTGGGAACAGGCCGTCGCGCTGCGCCGGGCCCAGGCCCGCGAGAACCGCGACGCCCTGGTGGCCGCGCTGCGCCGGGAACTTCCCGACTGGGAGTTCGAGGTCCCGAGGGGAGGCCTGACCCTGTGGGTCCGCGCGGGCGGCCTCTCCGGTTCGAGGCTGGCCGAGGCGGGGGAGCGGGTCGGCGTCCGGGTCCCCTCGGGCCCCCGCTTCGGCGTCGACGGCGCCTTCGAGGGCTACGTACGTCTCCCGTTCACGGTGGGCGGAGCGGTGGCGGAAGAAGCGGCAGCCCGCCTGGCAGCCGCATCCCGCCTGGTGAAAACAGGCGCAACAGGCGACGCGGAGACCCCCCGGACCTTCGTGGCGTAGGAAGCACCCCGCAAGCGCGGGTGAGCGAAACGCCCACGACCCGCCCTGGCTGACGGCACCTCACGAACTCTCGACGACAACAGCCTCCGCAGCCACCGGCTCCGCCTCCACCGCCTCGGCGTCCACAGGCGCGGTACGGGGCGGCAACAACCCCATCACCGCCTGCCGGTCCGCATCGCTCGTCGCGTCGTCGTAGGGATCCGGCGTCGCCGGCACCTGAAGCCGATGCACCGGCCCCGTCCCCAGCCGTGCGTACCCGCGCCCCGGCGGCACCTGGGCCGGCGGACTCGTGTGCGGAGGCATCCCCAGCACCGCCTCCACCTGCTGCGGCGCCGCAGGCCCCAGCACGACACGAGCGCGCGTGTGCTGCCGTACCGCCTCGCTCAGCGACTCCGCGCTGTCGAACTGGTCGGCCACCACCACGGTCACGTTCGCGGCGCGCCCGTGCCGCAGCGGCACCTGCAGGAACGTCTGCGGATCCCTGCGGTGGTCCGCCTCCGCGAGGTGGGTGAAGACGGTCGGCCGGTCCAGCAGGATCCACAGGGGGCGCCGGGTGTCCTCGGGCGGCGGGTCGCCCGCCTGCCGGGCGCGGTTGACGGCGGTGAGCCGCCGTTCGGTCTCCTGCGCGGCCCACTCCAGGCTGGCCAGCGCCCCGGCCGGCGCGCACTCCACGGCCAGCACGCCGTCCCGGCCGATCAGGCACGCGTACTCGCCGGTGCCGCCCCCGTCGACGACGAGCACGTCGCCGTACTGGAGGGCCTGCAGGGCGATCGAGCGCAGCAGGGTCGAGGTACCGCTGCCGGGGTGGCCCATGGCCAGCAGATGCGGCTCGGTGGAGCGGATGCCGGTGCGCCAGACGACCGGCGGCACGTCGCGCTGTTCCTCTTCGTAGGAGAGCGGCAGCGTGCGCTGGACCTCGCTCGGGTCGGTGAACCCGAGGACGGTCTCGCCGGGTGCGGTGACGAACCGCTGGGCGGCGATGCCGGCGGGCAGTGGAGCGAGCACGGACACGGTGAGCCGGTTGCCCTCCTCGTCCCACCCGAAGTGGTACTCGCGGCCCCGCCCGGCCTTCGCGGCGAGCAGGTGCTCGATCCGCGCGCGGGCCGCGGCCTCGCCGTCCGGGAAGTACGCGGGATAGCGGATGACGAGATGGGCGACGCGCCCGTCGTCGTCGAACTCGTGTGCCTCGAAGGCCTTCGCCCACTCCCCGCCGTGCGCGTACAGCGGCGCCGGGTCCTCGGCACCGGAGAAGTACGGCACGAGGGCTTCGTAGAGCGACTGGAGGCGCTCGGCCTGTGCCTCGTCGGGCCCGTCGGGCGCCGGTGGTGTGCGGTCGCGGCCCTGCCAGGCCGCCGCCGCCATCACGGTGATGACGGCGAGCAGCGGTCCGTACGGCATCAGCGCCACGACCAGGACCACGGAGGCCGCCAGGAACAGCAGCGGCCCGCGCTTGTCCTTGGGGGTCTCGGCCCACCTGCGCCGCCCGGCCGAGGCCAGCCGACGCAGCCCGCGCGAGATCGTGATCAGGGGGTGGAGGACATCGGTGGCGCTGTCGGCCGCCGTCCGGGCCAGTTCCCGGCTCCGGGCGATCTGCGTCCGGGCGATCTGCGCGCTGTCTTTGCTCAGAATGCGGGGAAGAGGGCGCCGGGCCACTGCTGTCTCCTGTTGGTGCGTACGGGCGGGATGTTCAGGCGTCAGAACTTGATGCCGCCCAGCAGGCTCGCCAGGCTCTCGCCGCCTGCCTTGATGCTGGGAGCGATGGCCGTGCTGGAGAGGTAGAAGCCGAACAGGGCCGAGACGCAGGCGTGCGAGCCCTTGAGCCCGTCCTTGCGGAAGAAGAGGAAGACGACGATGCCGAGCAGGACGACGCCGGACATGGAGAGGATCATTCGAGACCTCCTGGTGTCGAGGGGGACAGTCACCGTGAGTACTTCCAGGATCACAGGATGTATCTATACTACAAAAGGTGCAACTGGGTGAATTACGGTGTTTTTCCCTTGACTGGAGGAGCCGTCGACGGGCCGCTTGAACAGGGCGCTTGCGTCCGCCGGGGCCTGGGGTGATCTTTACCTCGGGCACTTCGGGTCATGTGAGGCGCGAGCCAGTACCCTTGCGATTCACCTGAACGGTTGTAATGAGAGGCGGTCACGCCGATGAGTGACGTTCCCGACCCCGAGGTCGTGGAGCTGGCGACCAAGATCTTCGATCTGGCCCGGCAGGGGCGTACGGACGAGCTCGCGGCGTATATCGACGCCGGCGTGCCGGCCAACCTCACCAACGACCGTGGCGACTCCCTGGTGATGCTCGCCGCGTACCACGGTCACGCCGACGCGGTGCGCGCCCTGCTCGCCCGGGGCGCCGAGGCCGACCGGATCAACGACCGGGGACAGACCCCGCTCGCGGGAGCCGTGTTCAAGGGTGAGACGGAAGTGATCAGAGCCCTTCTGGAGGGCGGCGCCGACCCGGCCGCGGGCACCCCCTCGGCCGTCGACACGGCACGCATGTTCGGCAAGGCAGAACTCCTGGAGCTGTTCGGCGCGCACTGACGCGGCCGTTCTGACCAGGCACGACACGGACAACGGGGGAGGCGGTACAAGGCCGCCGGAAATACGGTCGCGGCAGCTCACAGCGCGGGTCATCATGACGACGTGATTCACGGACGCGATGGCTGGGCAGGTGATGCCGCACCGCGCGGACCGTGACGCGGTCCGCATGGGCCACCGACGAGAGGCAGAGAGAGATGGTCTACAGCAAGCAAGAGACGGCGGGCGCTCCGACGTTGTGTCACGCGGCCAGGTAATGCGTGTTTCCCGGTTGCGTCGACGCTTGATGTGAGGCTGTTTCCCATGTTCGATCCGGTCATAGCGCCCAGCGGTACGCTGCTCGGCCTGCTCCAGCGGGGCCGCGGCGACGGCACGCTGCACGCGCTCACCGCCCCACGCGCCGAGGCGCTCGCGGCCCTGAACCACTGTGTGCTGCGCGACCCCCGCCACGACTGGCAGGTGGAGAACCGCTCCCTCTACTACGCCCGGCTCTACCTCGACCTGCACGGTGAACTGGACGCCGTCGAAGCGCACCTCTTCGGTGCCGAGGACGTCCTCGACACCGAGGAGTCCCGTACCGGCCTCGCCCTGGCCGTGCTCGGGCACCTCGCCTCCTACGGCAGGCGCGACGCGCTCGAACTGCTGCGCAGGTACGCCGCCCACGGCTCCAACTGGGCCTGGGCCCTGGACGAGCTGGCCCTCCGGGACGACGACGCGGGCCTGCGCGCCCTCGCCGCCCCGGTCCTGGCCCGCTTCGCCACCGACCCGGAGGGCGAGGCCGAGCTGGCCGCCGCCGTCCGTGACGCCTTCGAACCCAGGCCCTGGCGGCTGTGGGCCGAGGATCCGCGCGCGTCGATCGCCACGCGCGTGCGTGCCGCCCAGGAGACCGGCTGTTTCGACCGCTGGCAGCGCCAGATGCGGCCCACCGGGCCACGTCCGGGCTGGAGCGTGCGAGCCGTCTTCGAGTGGGCCCAGCAGGGCATCGAACGCGGCGCCGCCCTCCATGTGCCGGCCGCCCGCTGCCTGGTCGCCGTGGCCGGTCCCGACGACCGGCCGGAGATCCTCCAGGCCGCCCGGACCGGCACCGACGGAGCCCGTTGCACGGCCCTGCGCTACCTGGCCGACAGCAACGACCCCGACGCCCTCGCACTGATCGAGGCCGCGGTCGCGGACGGAACGTCGGTCGTCGTGGAGGCCGCCGTCGACGCCTTCGAACGGATGCGCAGTATCGCCGCCGTTCAGCGCGCCCGCGGCTGGGCCCAGCGCCCCGACGTCCTCGGGGCCGCAGCCGGCCGCATGCTCGCCTGCCTCGGCGGGGCCCAGGACAGCGACCTCGTCCTCGGCGCCCTGCGCGAGGCCGTACGCGGCGAGGGGCCCGACGCGCCCACCCTGTGGACCCTGGTCGACGGCACCGGACGCCTCGGCATCGCCTGCGCGGCCCCGGTGCTGCGCCACGTCTACCGCGAGACGGCCTCCTCCCATCTGCGCGGCAGGGCCGCCCGCGCACTGGCCGCCACCGATCCCTCCTTCGCCACCGGCTTCGCCGTCGAGTGCCTGTGGGACTGCGAGGAGACCACCCGGGAGATCGCCGCCCGGCACGCCGAGACCGGCGACATCCGCGTCGTCGAAAGGCTCCGCCGCCTCGCCGCCGACCCGGCCGAGGAGGACGAGGTGCAGACGGCGGTCCGCAGCCGCTTCGGACCCGACGCGCAGACCATGTGACCCGGGCCCCTCGCGCCCCGGGTCACACCGGGGGTCCGGCAGGCACCGGCCAGGCGTGCGGGGGACGCGCGCGGCGGGTCCGCAGGCCGCCGTCGTACGCACGTCGCACGGGCGGGAAACCGCCCGCGCGTGAACACCGGATGACCCGCGGGACAGGCGGGAATGGCGGCCGTCCGGCCCGCGCGGGTGCGCGGTCCAACGCTCATGGGACGTTCCCCGGCCGGAAAGATCGACGTTGACGCGGCCACGTCCAGCCCGGCGACAACGGCAGTATGCGTGTCGTCATCGTGACCGAATCCTTTCCCCCCGACGTGAACGGCGTCGCCCACTGCGCGCTCCAGACCGCCCGCCACCTCGTGGACCGCGGTCACCACCCGCTCGTCGTCGCCCCGGCCACCGCACCCGGCACCACGGCCGACGCCCTGGCGGAGCCGTGTCCCGTCGTCCGCGTCCCCTCCCTCCCACTGCCCGGCTACCCGCAGGTCCGGGTGGCCCTGCCCAGCCGGCGGCTCGCCGCCGCGCTCACCGGGCACCGTGCCGACCTGGTCCACCTGGCCGGCCCCTTCGTCCTCGGCGTCCGGGGCATGGCGGCCGCCGCCCGGCTCGGCATACCCGCCGTCGCCGTCTACCAGACCGACCTGGCCGGATACGCCCGTACCTACATGGGGGCCGGCGAGTCGGCCGCCTGGCGCCGGATCCGCTCCGTGCACACCGCCGCCGACCGCACCCTCGCCCCGTCCAGCGCCGCCCTGCGCGACCTCGAGGCACACGGTGTGCCCCGGGTCCGGCTGTGGCCGCGCGGTGTGGACACCGTCCGTTTCCGGCCGGACCACCGGGACGAGGCGCTGCGCCGTGAACTCGCCCCGAACGGCGAGGTGATCGTCGGCTACGTCGGCAGGCTCGCCCCCGAGAAGCAGGTCGACCTCCTGGCCGGTGTCTGCGGGCTGGAGGGCGTGCGGGTCGTGGTGGTCGGCGACGGACCCAGTCGCGCCCACCTGACCGAGGCCCTGCCGGGTGCGGTCTTCCTGGGCCGCCGCACCGGTGACGACCTCGCCAGGATCTTCGCCTCGCTGGACCTGTTCGCGCACACCGGCCCCTTCGAGACCTTCTGCCAGACCGTCCAGGAGGCCATGGCCAGCGGCGTGCCCGTGGTGGCCCCCGCCGCCGGCGGGCCGCTCGACCTGGTCGCCCACGGGCGCACCGGCCTCCTCGTCCCCCCGCGCGACGCGGTCGCCGTACGGGAGGCCGTGCGCGCCCTGGCCGCCGACGCGGGGCTGCGGGCCGCGTACGGCGCCGCCGGGCGGGCGACGGTCCAGGGGCGCACCTGGGCCGCCGTCGGCGACCGGCTGATCGCGCACTACGAGGACGTGCTGGCCGCCCGGAAGACGGCGGTGGCGGCATGACCGGCACACCCCTGCGCATCGTCCGCCTCGCCAACTTCGTCACCCCGGCCTCCGGGGGCCTGCGCACCGCACTGCGGGAACTGGGCAAGGGCTTCCGCGCAGCGGGCCACGAACCGGTGCTGGTGGTGCCGGGCGACCGGCACACCGACCGCGACACGGAGCAGGGCCGGGTCATCACCCTGCCCGGACCGGTGCTGCCCGGCACGGGCGGCTACCGCGTCCTGGCCGACAGACGGCGCTTGGCCGCACTCCTGGAGCGACTGGCCCCGGACCGCCTGGAGGTCTCCGACCGGACCACCCTGCGCTGGACCGGCCGCTGGGCGCGCCGCGCGCGCGTACCCGCCGTGATGGTCTCCCACGAGACCGCCGACGGCGTGCTGCGCACCTGGGGCCTGCCGGAGCACCTGGCCCGGCGGACCGCCGACGCCCTCAACACCCGCACCGCGCACGTCTACGCGCGCGTGGTGTGCACCACGGAGTTCGCCGAGCGCGAGTTCGTGCGCATCGGCGCGCGCAACGTCGTACGCGCCCCGCTGGGTGTCGACCTGACGGAGCGGCACCCCGCACTGCGTGACCCCGGGCTCCGGGCTCTCCACGCGCGCGGTGGCGAGGCGCTGCTCGTCATGTGCTCGCGGCTGTCCGTGGAGAAGCGGCCCGGAACCGCCCTGGACGCCCTGGAGTCCCTGCTGCGGCGCGGCCGGCGGGCGGTGCTGGTGGTGGCCGGGGACGGGCCGCTGCGGGCGCGGCTGGAGCACCGGGCGCGCGAACGCGGGCTCCCGGTCACCTTCCTGGGCCATGTCGCGGACCGGGCCGACCTCGGCACGCTCCAGGCGTCCGCCGACGTGTGCCTGGCGCCCGGGCCCGCCGAGACCTTCGGGCTGGCCGCGCTGGAGGCCATGGCGTGCGGGACGCCCGTGGTGGCGAGCGCGTCCTCGGCGCTGCCCGAGGTGCTCGGGTCCGCGGGAGCGGCGGCGGCCGACCGGGGCGAGGCCTTCGCGGACGCCGTGGAAGCGCTGCTGGGGCGCTCCGAGCCCGAGCGGAGGGAGGCGGCACGCGCGCGTGCGGAGTGCTTCGGCTGGGGCGCGGCGGTGGAGGCCTTCCTCGCCGCGCACGACGCGGAGGTGCCCGGGCGTGCGGACGCTCCGCCCCGTCCCGCCACCCGGGAGGGCGCGGCATGAGACCCGTCCGCTTCGTGGCGCTGGGCGACTCGCTGACGGAGGGCGTGGGTGACCCGCTCGGGGACTCCTGGCGGGGCTGGGCCGCCCTGCTCGCCGCCGCCCTCACCGAGGTCCCCGGCCGGACGGAGTTCACGAACCTGGCCGTCAGCGGGGCGCGGACGCACGACGTGCGCGAATCGCAGACCCCGGCCGGGCTCGCGCTGCGCCCGGACCTGGTCTCCGTGGTCGTCGGCGTCAACGACACGCTGCGCCACACCTTCGACGTCGACGCCGTGGCCGTCCGGCTCGACCAGGTGTACGCGGCCTTCACCGGCCAGGGCGCCACGCTGCTCACCGCCTGTCTGCCCGACCCCGGCGCGCTGCTGGGACTCCCGGGCGCCCTGGCCCGCCCGCTGGCCCGCCGGCAGCGGGCCGTCAACACCATCGTGCACGCGCTGTCCGACCGGTACGGGGCGGTCCACCTGCACGCCTCGGAGGGCGCCTGGCTCACCGACCGTGCCCTGTGGAGCGCGGACCGGCTGCACCCGGGCGAGCTCGGCCACCGGCAGCTCGCCGTCCGCTTCCACGACCTGCTCGCCGCGGCGGGCCTCGCCACCGGGGCACCGCCGTCCACCGAACCGGAGTTCCCGGCCCCGACCCGTGCGGCGAGCCTGTGGTGGCTCGCCACCGCCGGGACCGGCTGGGTGGCCCGGCGCTGCACCGATCTGCTGCCGCAACTGCTGCGGCTGGCGGCGGACGAGGCGCGGCACCGTGCGCGGGGCACCACCGGCCGCCTGGACCTGCGCGCGTCCGCCGCGGTGTCACAGGCGCTGGCCGCCCTGCCCCCCGCCCGGCGCGGCGAGGGCGGCCCGACCGGCGCCGGGGCTCAGCGGCGCCGCACCGCCACGAACCGCACCGGGGTGCCCGGGACCGCCTGCGCGGCCGCCGGGAGGTCGGCCGCGCGCACCACGGCGACCACCGGGTAGCCCCCGGTGGTCGGATGGTCGGCCAGGAACACCACCGGGCGGCCGTCCGGCGGGACCTGGACCGCGCCGAGCACCATGCCCTCGCTGGGGAGCTCGCCGCCGCGGGCCCGCTCCAGGGCGGGCCCCTCGGTGCGCAGTCCGATGCGGTTGCTCGCCGGGGACACCCGGTACGCGCGCGTGGTCAGCGCCCGCAGCGCGTCTGCCGTGAACCAGTCGTCGCGCGGGCCCATCGTCACCCGGAGCACCAGTTCGGCCGGCGGCCCCGGCTGCGGGACGGCGTCCACGCGCGCGGGAGGGCCTGGCGGGGCGCCCAGCGGCAGCACCGCGCCGTCCGTGAGGGGCGCCGGACCGAGGCCGGACAGCAGGTCGCGGGAGCGGCTGCCGAGGACCGGCTCCACGGCGATGCCGCCGGACACGGCCACATAGGCGCGCAACCCGGCCACGGCCGTGCCCACCTCCAGCAGTGCACCGGCGGGCACGGCGACCGGGGCGCCCCAGGCGGCCGGCCGGCCGGCCACCGTGACCGGGCACGGCGCGCCCCCGACGGCTACGGTCACCGTCGAACGCGGGCGCAGTGCACAGCCGTTGACCGTGGT
Source organism: Streptomyces sp. NPDC058145 (assembly GCF_042884245.1). NCBI lineage: Bacteria > Bacillati > Actinomycetota > Actinomycetes > Kitasatosporales > Streptomycetaceae > Streptomyces > Streptomyces sp. NPDC058145. The sequence continues at coordinate 403,610 of NZ_JBHVUH010000008.1, forward strand.
CTCCAGGACCGCCGCGTCCACCGGATTGCCGGCCAGCCGGTTGACGAGTGCCGCCACGCGCGGATCGAGCGCCCCGGAGCGGGGCACGCCGAGGTGGGCGTACCCGGGCCGACCGCGGTCCTGCACCGTGGTCAGCGCCCCGGCCCGCACCACGACCAGCGCTCGGTCGGTCATGCGTCCTCCCCGGGCGCCGGGCACACCCGTGCGTACGGCGTCACGCGTCCCCCACCGGCGTGAAACGCACCCGCGCGCCCGGTGAGAGCAACGCGGCCGGTACGCGCGCGTGGTCCCACAGCACCGCCTCCGTGGTGCCGATCAGCTGCCAGCCGCCCGGTGAGGAGCGCGGGTAGACACCCGTGTACGGCCCCGCCAGCGCCACGGCACCGGCCGGTACCGCCGTGCGCGGGGTGACCCGGCGCGGGACGTCGTAGCGGGCGGGCAGCCCGGTGAGGTAGCCGAAGCCGGGCGCGAACCCGCAGAAGGCCACCGTGAACTCGGTGTTCGTGTGGATCCGCACGACCTCGCGCACGGACACCCGCCAGTGGGCGGCGACCTCCGCGAGGTCCGGCCCGTCGTAGCGCACGGGAAGTTCGACCGGCTCGCGCGCGTGCGGGAGAGTGGCGGGCGCTTCGCAAGAGGCCAGTTCGGATGCCAGGCGGGCCGGGTCGGCAAGGCCGTCGAGCAGGACCGTACGGGCCGCCGGAACGATCTCGCGGACGGTCAGCGAACCCTCCGCTCGGCGTCGCAGCAACTCCGCGTGCAGGGCCCGCGCCTGCGCGCCGGAGGCGACCTCGACCAGCAGGGCGTCGTCACCGACGGGGAGCGCCGTCACGCGGCTCATGCGAAGGCCTCCACCCGGACGCCCGCCGCCACCAGCCGCTCGCGCACCCGGCGGGCCAGATCCACCGCGCCGGCCGTGTCACCGTGCAGGCACAACGAGCGGGCGCGCACCTGGATCCGCGCGCCGGAGTGCGCGATGACCGAGCCGGAGCGCGCGAGACCCACCGAGCGCTCCACGACGGCCTCCGGATCGCTCACCACGGCGCCGTCCCGGTCGCGCGGCACCAGCGTGCCCGCGTCGGTGTAGGCACGGTCGGCGAACGCCTCCGTGACGGCGGGCAGGCCCGCCTTCCCGGCCAGCTCCAGCAACCGCGAGCCGGGCAGGCCCAGGACCGGCAGCGAGGCGTCCGCCAGCAGCACGCCGTCGACCACCGCCGCGGCCTGGTCCTCGTCGTGCACCACCCGGTTGTAGAGCGCGCCGTGCGGCTTGACGTACGCCACGCGCGCGCCCGCCGCCCGGGCGAACACCTCCAGGGCGCCGATCTGGTAGGCGACTTCGGCCGCCAGCTCGGCGGGCGGCACGTCCATCGCGCGCCGCCCGAACCCGGCGAGGTCCCGGTAGGAGACCTGCGCGCCGATCGTCACCCCGCGCGCGGCGGCCAGCTCGCACACCCGGCGCATGGTGGCCGCGTCGCCGGCGTGGAACCCGCAGGCCACGTTGGCGCTGGTGACGACGGTCAGCAGTCGCTCGTCGTCGGTCAGCCGCCAGCGGCCGAATCCCTCGCCCAGGTCGGCGTTCAGATCGATCGCGGTCATGGTCCCTCGTGTCTTTCCGGTCCTCGTGTCGGGTGCTGCCCGGGTTTTCGTGCCGGGTGTGCCGCTCGCCGGCGTCAGTCGACGCCGACCACGCGGTACTGCTCGTCCCGCGCGTCGGTCAGGAACATCTGGCCCGGTGCGTGGGTGATGGCGAACGGCGGCCGGGAGGCCATCACCGCCGCCTGCGGGGTCACCCCGCAGGCCCAGAACACCGGGATGTCGTCGGGTGCGGCGTCCACCGGGTCGCCGAAGTCGGGCCGGCCGAGGTCCTCGACGCCGAGGGCCGCGGGATCACCGCAGTGCACCGGGCCGCCGTGCACGGCCGGCAGCAGGCCGCTCTCCCGGATCGCGGTGCGCAGGTGCTGCGGCGGCACCGGACGCATGGACACCACCATCGGCCCGCGCAGCCGGCCCGCCGGGCGGCACTGCCTGCCGGTCACGTACATCGGCACGTTGCGGCCCTGTTCGACGTGCCGGATCGGGACGCCCGCCCCGGCCAGCGCCCATTCGAAGGTGAAACTGCAGCCCAGCAGGAACGACACCAGGTCGTCCCGCCAGTACGCGCGCACGTCCGTGGGCTCCTCGGCCAGTTCGCCGTCCTGCCACACCCGGTAGCGCGGCAGGTCGGTGCGCAGATCCGAGCCCGGGGCGAGCACGGTCGTGACGGAACCCGCGTCGGTGACGTCCAGCACGGGACAGGGCTTGGGGTTGCGCTGGCAGAACAGCAGCATGTCGTAGGCCCAGTCCGCCGGCACCGCGATGAGGTTGGCCTGGGTGTGCCCGGCCGCCACACCCGCCGTGGATCCGGAAAGGCCCTCCCGGAAGCGGGCCCGCGCGGTCTCCGGGCTCCACGCGTGCGCGTGCTCGTCGACGAGGGTCACGGGCCGGTCGGAAGTACGGTTCACCCGCGTCACGCCAGCTCCTTCCCGCGCGTCTCCGGCAGCCCGAGCAGGGCGAGCGCCGCCAGGCCGTAGCCGACCGCGCCGAAGACCAGCGCGCCGCCCACGCCCCAGCTGTCGGCCAGGAAGCCCACCAGGGTCGGGAAGATCGCGCCCACCGCGCGGCCGGTGTTGTACGTGAAGCCCTGACCGGTGCCGCGCACCGCAGTCGGGTACAGCTCGCTCAGATAGGAGCCGAAGCCGCTGAAGATCGCCGACATGCAGAAGCCGAGCGGGAAACCGAGCACCAGCAGCAGGGTGTCGGCACCGTGCGGGATGTTGGCGTAGGCCAGCACGCAGACCGCCGAGAGCAGCGCGAACAGCCAGATGTTGCGGCGCCGGCCGAGCCGGTCGGTGAGGTATCCGCCGGTCAGGTAGCCGAGGAAGGCCCCGGAGATCAGGAGGGTCAGATAGCCGCCGGTGCCCACCACGGACAGGCCGCGCTCGCTCTTCAGGTACGTCGGCACCCAGGTCGCCAGTGTGTAGTAACCGCCCTGCACGCCCGTGGACAGCAGGCTCGCGAAGACCGTCGTGCGCAGCAGACCCGGATCGCCGTCCGTGGCCGGCCGGAAGATCGCCGCGAACGAGCCGCGCCGCGGGCTCTGTTCGCGGGCCGCCGTCGCCTCGGGCGCGTCGTGCACCCGGCGGCGCAGCCACACCACGAGCAGCGCGGGCAGCGCCCCGGTCCAGAACATGATCCGCCAGGCCAGGTCGTCACCGGCGAAGGAGAAGACCAGCGTGTAGGCGACCGCAGCCAGCGCCCAGCCGACCGCCCAGGAGCTCTGGATCGCGCCGAGGGTACGGCCCCGGTGCCTGGCGCTCGCGTACTCGGCGACCAGGATGGCGCCGACCGCCCACTCGCCGCCGAAGCCGAGACCCTGCAGGGCGCGGAAGGCCAGCAGTGTCTCGTAGTTGGGCGCGAAGCCGCAGGCCACGGTGAAGACGGCGTACGTGATCACCGTGATCATCAGTGCCCGGACCCGGCCCACCCGGTCCGCGACCACCCCCGCCACGGCCCCGCCGATCGCGGAGACCACCAGCGTGACGGTGGTGAACAGGCCGGTCTGTCCGCTGTCCAGACCGAAGTACGCCGCGAGCGCCACCATGCTCAGCGGCAGCGTGAAGTAGTCGTAGGAATCCAGGGCATATCCGCCGAAAGCTCCGGCGAACGCCTGCCGGCCGCGCGGGCCGAGGGCCCGCAGCCAGCCGAACGCGCCGTCCTCGGCGGCGCGTTCACCCGTTGCCGGTCGCAGGTCCGGTGTCACGGACCGGGGCGGAGGAGTCGTGCTCATGGGCACCTCGCAGAGAGGGGACGGAGGGTGCGGTGAACTGAGCCGTGCCGTGCGGAGGTTGTGCCGTGCCGAGCACCGTAGAGGATCGTTCAACGATCCTTCAATACCCCTGTTGTCTCGTCCCCACGACTGCGATTGAATTCCGGGCATGGCAGAGCAGCTGACGGGACTGGCCGGCGATCGCGCCCTCCTGGGGCGCACCAGCACCGCCGAACGGGTCTCCGACATCCTCCGGAGCCGTGTCGCCGAGGGCTATTTCCCGCCGGGCACCCGCCTGTCCGAGGACGCCATCGGCGGCGCCCTCGGGGTCTCCCGCAACACCCTGCGTGAGGCGTTCCGGCTGCTCACCCATGAGCGTCTGCTCGTCCATGAACTCAACCGCGGTGTCTTCGTCCGGGTCCTGACCGTGGAGGACGTCGAGGACATCTACCGCATCCGCGCCCTCGTCGAGTGTGCCGTCGTGCGCGGCCTCGGCGAGCCGCCGTACGTGCTCGACGGCCTGGCCGCCGCCGTCACCGAGGGGCAGCTCGCCACCCACGAGAATGACTGGAAAGCACTGGGTACGGCCAACATCCACTTCCACCGCGAACTGGTGGCGCTGGCCGGCAGCGAACGCACCGACGAACTGATGCGCAGCGTCTTCGCCGAGCTGCGGCTCGCCTTCCACGTCGTCGACCACCCGCGCCGGCTGCACGAGCCGTACCTCGCCCGCAACCGACAGATCCTGCAGGCCCTGCAGGCCGGGGACCGGCGCGAGGCCGAGCGGCTGCTGCGGACCTACCTCGCCGACTCGCTGGAGCGGGTCGTGGAGGTGTACCGGCGCCGGGTCGGCGAGGACGCCTCCTCCTGACACCGGGTGCCCGTCGAGACCACTCAGGTACCCGTGGAGCCGGCCCCCGGCCCCCGGCGCCTGTCGAGCGCCCGTGACGGCCGTCGCTTCTGCGTCGTTTGGGTCGTTGTCAGACCGAGGACCTAGTCTGTGCACCGTGACTTCGCCTGCATCGACGGACAGCGTTCCGCCCCAGCTCAGCGCGGGGCCGCGCCCGGCGCCGGGCCCGGCCGCCGACGAGGGGCTGGCGCGGCGGCTTCGCGCGCTCGCCTGCACGGCGCCGCTGCACGACCTCGACGCGCGCAAGGCCAACCTGGCCGGCGAGTACTCGGTGTACGGCATGGCCGAGGTGGCCCTGGCCGCCATCGACCTGGTCACGCTGAACATGGACTTCGACACGGGCGCCGACCACGAGCAGATCGTGGCCCGGCTCGTCCCGCGCATCGCCGCCCAGGCCCCGCACCGGCCCACCGCCGAGCACGAGCGCGTGGCCCGCTGGGTCCTGGAGAACCTGATCAACGTCGGCAGCGTGGACCGCGGCTTCCGCGCGGTGTACGGCACGTTCGCGCCGGACGGCACCTACGTCCGCCGTGACTACGACTTCAAGCTGATCGAAGAGGTCCCCGGCCCCGGCGGCACGGTCTACCTGCGCACGACCGACGAAGCCGTCAACGTCCTCGTCGGCGCCCTGGACACCGACGTCACCAGCGCGCAGATCGCCGCCGAGGTCAAGCTCGAGGTGCTGATCAACCGGGGGCGCCTCGCCGACGCCCAGCTCGCCGCCGAGCAGGCCCGCTACCGCACCGTGCAGTACTCGGAGACCCTGCGCCGCGCCCTGGATGCCACCCGGCGCAACGTCCGCGCGGTCGACTGGCTCAACGCCGTGCCCGACATGATCGCCGAGGCCCTCGACCACGTGGCCGACCGCTACCGGCACGAGAACGCGATCCTCACCAACATCCGCAAGGCCCGCGACGAGACCGAGGACGCCGGGAACAAGCGCCGCGCCGCAGAGCTGGTGGACATCGTCAAGGACTGCATCCGCCGGCACACCCAGCTGCAGTCCCGGCTGCTGGAGGCGGGCCCGCTGTTCCGCGCCGAACAGGACAGACAGGCGTTCGCCCCGGCGGCGTCCACCTCGGGGACCGACCTGTACGGCCACCTCCTCGCGCCGGCGCTGCCGCTGCCGCTGGAGCGGGCGGTCCGGATCACGGACGCGTTCTTCGCCAACGCCACCGGCCTGCGCACCCCGGTGTCGGTGCGGGTCGGCGACCTCGTGGACATCCTGCTGACGCCGCCGGTGGAACGGGAGCACCTGGGCGCGGAGATGCCTGAGCCCGACCTGATCGCGACACCGGACGACAGCCGGTTCAGCGAGGAACAGCTAGCCGCCGCCATGGAACTGCTGGACCTGCCGGCGGACGCCCCGCGCAGGCTGTCCGGACTGCTGGCCGAGGCACGCGGGCAGGACCCCGAACTGCCCTACCTGGTCGCGCTGCTGGCCGTGCACGCGGCCAGCCCCGCGGTCGGCACCGCCTACCGGCAGGGCGAACAGAAGCTGCTGTTCGCCGTCGACGACGGGACGGAGCTGGACGATCCCGAGTTCGGCGGGGCCGACCTGATCGTCGGAACGGCGCTGCTGGACGCGGCGGGAATGGCCGCCGACCGGACGGAAGCAGCATGAGTGAGCGAGACCGCGACAAGGAGCCCAGACCGTGACCGAGCACGTCGAGTGGAGTGACACGGAGGCCCCGGCCCCGTCGGCGTCCGCCGCCGTCACCCCCGCCGACGCCGCCGACGCGGCGCGGCTCGTCGCCTTCGGGCTGCAGCCCAAACTGCAGCCCGCACGCGACCAGGAGTACACCGATCTGCTGCGCCGCTACCGCGAGGAACCGGCGTTCGCGCGGCTCGCGGACGCCGTCGCCGCCGGCCTCGGCCTGATCGTGCTCGAGGTGTCCCCGCGCGCGGGAATGGCCGTGACCGCCGCCGAGGACTCGGTGTTCGCCGTCCGCATGGGCGACTACGCGCGTCGCACCGCCGCCGACTCCGGGGACCGCTTCCTGCACGGGCTGGCCCACCTGGCCGTCGCCGCACTGGCGTTCCCGCGCCCGGAGGACCTTGCCGACGACTCCTACATCGGCCGGATCACCGTCAACGGCGTCGACGCCTTCGTCCGGCAGGCCTGCCGCCGTCTGGAGGAACGGGCCGAGGAACGCGGCGAGAACACCGACCCGGCCACCGACGCGCCCGGTCTGGAGGCCGCCTGGCGGATCTGGGCCCGGCGCAGCGCGACCGGCGCCACCAAGGACGCGCGCCGGCCGGCCGCCTCGACCACGGGCATCGTCGCCAAGGCGGCGGCCTTCCTCACCGACTCCGGCTTCCTCCAGCGCACCGGGGACGACCACGGCGGCACCTACCGCACCACGGCGCGCTACCAGCTCCAGGTGCGCGACCTGGCCGGCGGCGCCGCGATGGCCGAGCTGCTGGAGCTGGGTGTCGTCCCGGTCACCGACGGCTCGGCCAGCCTGCTGGCCGCCGAGGACACCGAAGACCTGGACCTGGTGGCCGACGCCGGGCTGCCGTTCCACTCCTGATCCACCGCATTCCTGACCAGACTTACGAGAGTCCGCCATGTACGAGCTGTCCCGGATCCGCCTCTACTCCATCGGGCCGGCCGGTGCGCGCTATGCCGACACCGTGCTCGACCTGCGGGGCGTGGGCGAGCCCGTGCCCGACCCCGCCCCCACGCAGGCGGAGTTCTTCGCGGAGGAGCCGTCCGGCCCGCCGCGCCGGCCCGCGCCCGCGGGCGTGCTCTTCCTGGAGAACGGCGGCGGCAAGTCCGTCCTGCTCAAGCTGATCTTCTCGGTGATGCTGCCCGGCCACCGCAACACCCTGGGCGGCGCCAGCTCCGGCGTGCTGCGCAAGTTCCTGCTCGCCGACGACTGCGGGCACGTGGCGCTGGAGTGGCAGCATGTGCAGACCGGCGAGTGCGTCGTCGTCGGCAAGGTCAGCGAGTGGCGCGGACGCCAGGTCTCCAGCGATCCGCGGAAGTTCGCCGAGGCCTGGTACTCCTTCCGGCCAGGCCCCGGCCTCAGCCTGGACAACCTGCCCGTCGCCGAGTCCACCGCGGTGCGGCCGCCCGTCGAGGGCAGCTCGGGCGCCCAGGGCCGGCGCCGCACCATGAAGGGCTTCCGCGACGCCCTCACCGAGGCCGGCAAGGCCTACCCCCACCTGGAGGTGCACTGGGAGGAGATCCACGACCGCTGGATCGAGCACCTCGGCGACCTCGGCCTCGACCCCGAACTCTTCCGCTACCAGCGGGAGATGAACGCCGACGAGGGCGAGGCGGCGGGTCTCTTCGCGGTCAAGAAGGACTCCGACTTCACCGACCTGCTGCTGCGCGCGGTCACCGACACCCGCGACACCGACGGCCTCGCCGACCTGGTCAGCGGCTTCGGCAACAAACTCGGCCGGCGGGCCGAGCTGATCGCGGAGCGGGACTTCACCGCGGGCTCCGTCGACCTGCTCGGGAGGATCGTCGAGGCCGCCGAGACGCGCTCGCGCGCGCGTGACGTCCACTCCGGCGCCGAACGCCGTACCCGCACCCTGGCCCGGCGGCTGTCCGCACGGGCCGTGCGAGAGCGGGTGCGCGCCGCCGATCTGGCGCAGCGCGTCACGGCCGCCGCCTACGCCGTCACGCACTCCGAGGGGGCGCGCGAGCGCAGCTCGCTCATCGCCGCCGAACTCGCCTACCGCCACGCGTCCCTGGCGCTCGCCGCCGCCGAGAAGGCCGCCGCCGCGCAGAAGCGCGAGCTGGCCGACGCACGCACCCTGCACTCCGCGTGGCAGGCCGCCGAGGCCGTGCTGCGGCACCGCGCCGCCGCCGACCGGATCGCGCGCGTGTCCGCCGCCATCCAGGAGGCCGAGCGGGACGCGGCCCCCGCCCTCGCCGCCCGCGCGAAGGCCGCCGTGGACCTCGTACGGGCCCTGCACGCGGCCGCCGAGAGCGCCGAGAGCCTCGCCAACGAGGGGGAGGAGCGCTCAGCGGCCCTGCAGGAGGTCGGTGAGAGCGGCTACCGCGACTCCACCGCCGCCGCCACCGAGGGCCAGCGTGCCCGCAGCGAGGCCGGGCACCTGCGTCAGCGCCTCGCCGAGGTCGAGCAGGAGACGGCCGAGGCGGTCCGCGCCGGCTGGCTCGACGACAGCGCGCCGGACGCCGACCCGGCCCGCGCCGCGCTCGCCGCGAGCGACGCCGAGAAGACCGCAGTCGCGGCCTGGGACGCGGCCCGTGAGGCCGCCCGCAAGGCCACCGCGCACGCGCGCGAGGCGGCCTCCGCCGAGGCACGCGCCGAGCTGACGGCGGCCCGCGCGGCGGACGCCGCGACCGCGGCAGAACGCGCCCACGACGCCGAGCGGCGCCTCGCCGAGACCCTCGCCGCCGAGGACCGGCTCGCCGAACTGCTGAGCCTGCCGGCCGGGTCGGCCCGGACCGGGGTGGCCGGGGTGCCCGCGCCCAGGACCGAGGCCGCCGACCCGTCGATGCGGGCGGGCGACCCGGCGGCAGCCACCCGTTCTCGTACCGAGGGCCCGCTGGGCCCCGAGGAACTCGACCGCTTCGCCGACGAGTTGCGCGAACTCCTCGACGACGCCGTGTCGACCGCCGAACGGCACCTGTTCGACCTTCGCACGGCCGCCGCCGACGACGCCCGCATCCTCGGCGCCCTGGGCGACGGCGGGTTGCTGCCGCCCGGACCGGACGTGCTGGCCACCGTCGAGTTCCTCGGCGAGCACGGCATCCCCGCGCTGCCCGGATGGCGCTACCTCGCGCAGGCCGTCGACCCCGCCGACCACGCTCGCGTGCTCGCCGCCCGCCCCGAACTGGTCGACGGTGTGATCATCACCGACCCCGACACGCACGCGCGTGCCCGTGAGGCGCTCGGCGACGCCGCCCTGCTGCCCCGCTCCGCAGTGGCGGTCGGCACGGCCGCGGCCCTGCTGGCCCCGACCCCGGCGCCCGGCACCGCACCCGGCGACGTCTTCCTGGTGCCGCCCAACCCCGCCATGCACGACGAGCACGCGGCGGACGAGGAGCGGCAGGCCCTGCGCGCGCGGGCGGGCGAGCGCGACGAGGAGATCCGCGCGCTCGCCGCCCGGCTCGGCCGGGACCGCGAGCTGGCGGCCCGCCTCGCCTCCTGGCGCACCGGCTGCCCGGCCGGGCGGCTCACCGAGCTGGGCGAGGCGGCCCAGGAGGCACGCGCGTTCGCCGAGGAGAGCGAGGCCGAACTCGCCGAGGCACGCACCGCGCGCGCGGAGGCCGACGAGACCGCCGCCGAGGCCACGCAGGTCCGCGACGAGCGGCAAGAGGCCGCGCAGCGGGCCCGGCGCGCCGCCGACGCCCTCGCAGGGCTCGCCTTCCGGCTGCGCGAGCGCGCCGGCTGGCAGGTCAGGCTCCGCGAACTCGCCGACGAGGCGGCCGAGTCGGAGGCCCGCGCCCAGGCCTGCCTGGAACGCGCCCGCGCCGCCGACGAGGATCGCCGCGCCGCCCAGCGGGCCGCCGACGACGCCCGCCGCACCACGCGTGCGCTGCGCGCCGAGCGTTCCGAGATCGCGGGCGCCCCCGACGACGTACCGGCGGCGGACGCCGACGCCTCGAAGGCATCCCTGCCCGCCCTGCGCGAGGCCTACCGAGCCGCCTCCCAGGTGTACGAGAAGGTCGGCGTCGGCGCCGACCTGCGGGCCGAGCAGGCCCGCGCGGAGAGCGACGAGAGCGCCGCCCGCACCGACTTGGACCGCCTCAGCAACAAGGTCCGCACCCGTGCCGAGCAGCTGCTCCAGTCGCCGGACGGTTCCGACGGCCCCTCCCGGCAGGCGGCCGCCGCGCGCGCGGAGGAGCTGGTGCAGCTCCTGGAGACCCGTATGTCCACCGCGAGCGAGCAGCTCGGCCGGCTGCGGGGGGAGGCCGAGCGGCACGCCCCCGAGGACGGCGAGGCGCACACCGAGCTGTCCGGGGAACTCACCCCGCGCGACGCCGAGCACGCCCAGGCCCTGCTGCGCACCGCCACGGCCGAACTCGCCGCCCGCACCGAGGCGCTGACCGAGGCCCGGGACGCGCACGCCGAGCTGCTGGAGGCCCACCGGGCCGCGGAGGACGCCGTCGGCGGCTTCGACGAGATCGCCGCGATGCTCCGCGACCTGCTGCGCGAGCACACCGCCGACGAGGAGCAGGAGGAGACGGAGCCCTACCCCGGCAGCCTGGAGGAGGCCCGGCACTCGGCCGCCGAGGCCCGCCGCTCCCTGCGCGGCTGCGCCGGCGACCTGTCCGCCGCCGAGGCGGCCGTCCGCGAGGCGAGCGACGTGCTCGTGCGGCACGCCAACTCCACGCGCTACGAGCAGGTCCGCACCCCCGCCCGGCAGCAGATCCGCGAGCTGCCCGCCTCCGCGCTGCCCGAGCACGCCCAGAAGTGGGCGGCCGCCTTCGCGCCCCGCCTGCGCGTCCTCACCGACGAACTGGCCCAGTTGGAGCGCAACCGGGACTCGATCGTCGACCGGCTCCGGGGGCTGGTCGAGTCGGCCCTCGCCACCCTGCGCTCCGCCCAGCGGCTCTCCCGTCTCCCGGAAGGGCTCGGCGAGTGGTCCGGGCAGGAGTTCCTGCGCATCCGTTTCGAGGAACCCGACCAGGCGTCGCTCACCGAACGGCTCGGCGAGGTCATCGACGAGGCCACGCGCGCGGCCGTGAAGAAGAACTCCGACCTGCGGCGCGACGGCATGTCGCTGCTGCTGCGCGGAGTCGCGGCCGCGCTGCAGCCGAAGGGCGTGGCCGTGGAGATCCTCAAGCCGGACGCCGTGCTGCGTGCCGAACGCGTCCCCGTCGGTCAGATGGGCGACGTGTTCTCCGGCGGACAGCTCCTCACCGCCGCCATCGCCCTGTACTGCACGATGGCCGCCCTGCGCTCCAACGACCGGGGCCGTGACAAGCACCGGCACGCGGGGACGCTGTTCCTCGACAACCCGATCGGCCGCGCGAACGCCACCTACCTGCTGGAACTCCAGCGGGCGGTGTCCGACGCGCTGGGCGTGCAACTGCTGTACACCACCGGCCTGTTCGACACGACCGCGCTGGCCGAGTTCCCGCTGGTGATCCGGCTCCGCAACGACGCCGACCTCAGGGCGGGCCTGAAGTACATCAGCGTCGAGGAGCACCTCCGGCCCGGTCTGCCGCAGCAGCCGCGGGCCGGGGAGGCGGTGCGCAGCGAGATCACGGCAACCCGCATGTTCAAACGGCCGGCCTCCGCGACCCCCTGATCGCGGGGTGCGGGACTGTGCCGGGGGCCGGCTGGGCCGGCCCCTCCCGTCCGGCCGGCTCCGTCAGGAGTGGGACAGCTGCCCGGTGCCGCCCCGCCGGCGTATCCGCGCCTGCTCCCGCAGGGTGGTCCGCTCATGACGCCGGCGGGCCCGGCGCTCCCGGCGCAGCGCCCGAGCCGTGCTGCTCGGCTCGGAGACGACGCCGTACCGCTGGTTCCACACCTGACGGGTCACCCAGACGTCGGCCACACCCCAGGTGGCGACGATCGTGCTGACCACACTGCTGATCACCATCGGGAAGGCCAGCCAGGACCCGGCCATCGTGCACAGGAACGCCACCATGGCCTGGATCAGCGTCACCGAGGTGATCAGCACCGCCCGCACTGCCGCCGTACGCACCGGGTCGGGCATCCGGCGCCGCCGGGCGGGCTCCTCGACCCACAACTGTCGCTCCCGCTGCCAAAATTCGCCGGTGGACTCCCCGGCGCGCTCACGCGCCGGAATGTCGCGATCCGACGCTTCCAGGTGCCGCCGCACCGACGAGCGCTCCGCCACGCTCTCCACGGTCGCTCCGCGCCGCTCCGCCGTGCCCATCACCGTGTCACTCCCCACCGCCGGCAGGCCCCTTGCCCCGATGTCCGAAGACGCCGACTCCCAGTGGCTGCCCGGCTTGCGCATGTTTACGCCACCGGGATGCGGGATGCGGCTCCTGTGTCCGATTCCGCCCCCATTTCCCATGAGGACAGACGAGCAACGAGCCGCGAAGATTCCCATCAGCGAAAAATTCCAGCCAACCAGTTGTCCGTACTGCTCCGGCCGGTTCCGTCCCGGGTCCCGCACCTCGGGCGCAAAGTCCCGCAATGCCCGGACAACTCGCCATCTCTCGCCTCCGGTGCGGAAGTTCGCACGCCACACGCGCCTTCGAGTTAACTGCGTGGCGGTAGTAGGCTCGCGCCGTTTGTTGACGCACATGTGTACCCCCGACCGGCGGGGGTCGAGCTGGGGGAGGCCATGCGCTTTCGCGGGAAGTCGATCCGCCGGAAGATCGTGGCGCTGCTTCTCGTGCCGCTGGTGTCCCTGACCGCCGTCTGGGGCTTCGCCACGGTACTCACGGGTCGTGAGGTCACCCGGCTCTTCAGCGTGTCCGACATCGTGCAGGACATCGGCTATCCCACCGAGGACGCCGCCCGCGGCCTGCAGCAGGAACGCCGCCAGACCCTCGTCTACCTCGCCGACCCGCGCGCGGCCGACGCCCTCTCGGCGCTCCACCGCACCCGCACCGCGACCGACCGCTCCCTCGCCAGGATCCGCGAGCACGCCCGGGACCGGGACGTCCTCGACGGCATGGACGGGGACGACAACGAGCGCCTGACCGCGGTCCTGGACGCCTTCGACGGCCTCGACTCCCTGCGCCGCGGCGTCGAGGCGCGCACGGTCAGCCGCGCCCAGGCCTTCGACCGCTACAACCGCCTCGTCGACCCCTGCTACACCTTGCTGGCCTCCCTCGACGGCATCGACAGCGTCGAGATGACCGAGCAGGCCCGCGCCCTCGTCAACCTCACCCGCGCCCGCGAACTCCTCTCCCGCGAGGACGCGTTGCTCGGCTCCGCGCTGGTGGTGGGCAAGGTCTCCCGCGACGAGACCCGCGACATCTCCGACCTCGTCGCCCAGCGCGGCCTGCTCTACGACATCAGCCTGCCGCTGCTCCCCGCCTCGGAACGCGACCGGTACGAGCGCTTCTGGGAGAACGCCACCACGGCCCCGCTGCTGGTGACCGAGCAGTCCGTCACAGGCACCGGTCCCGGAACCCCGCGCGGCGTCACCGCCCGGAGCTGGGACTCCACCGCGGCGAGCGTCCTCGACGAACTCGGCGCCCTCGACGACCAGGCCGGCGACCGGTTCCAGGACCGGATGCGGCCCGTGGCCGTCGGCGTGATCCTGCAGGCGGCCGTCGCTGGCGTCCTCGGCCTGGTCGCCCTGCTCCTGTCCGTGGTCCTGTCCGTGCGCGTCGGCCGCGGCCTCGTGCGGGACCTGCGCAAGCTGCGCCTGGAGGCGCACGAGGCGTCCGGCGTGCGGCTGCCCAGCGTGATGCGCCGACTCTCCGCCGGTGAACAGGTCGACGTGGAGACCGAGGTGCCACGGCTGGAGTACGGCAAGAACGAGATCGGTGAGGTCGGCCAGGCCCTCAACACCCTCCAGCGCGCCGCCGTCGAGGCCGCGGTCAAACAGGCCGAACTGCGGTCCGGCGTCTCCGATGTGTTCGTCAACCTCGCCCGCCGCAGCCAGGTCCTGCTGCACAAGCAGCTCACCCTGCTCGACACCATGGAGCGCAGGACCGAGGACACCGACGAACTCGCCGACCTCTTCCGACTGGACCACCTCACCACCCGTATGCGCCGGCACGCCGAGGGACTGGTGATCCTCTCCGGCGCGGCACCGTCGCGGCAGTGGCGCCGCCCCGTGCAGCTCATGGACATCGTCCGGGCCGCGGTCGCCGAGGTGGAGGACTACGAGCGCATCGAGGTCCGACGCCTGCCGCGGGTCGCCGTCACCGGCCCGGCCGTCGCCGACGTCACGCATCTGGTGGCCGAACTCCTCGAGAACGCCACGGTCTTCTCGCCGCCGCACACCGCCGTCCAGGTCCTCGGTGAGAGGGTCGCCAACGGCTTCACCCTGGAGATCCACGACCGGGGCCTCGGCATGACCGCCGAGTCCCTGCTGGACGCCAATCTCCGGCTCGCCGAGACACCCGAGTTCGAGCTCTCGGACACGGACCGGCTCGGCCTGTTCGTGGTCAGCCGCCTCGCCCAGCGCCAGAACGTCCGGGTCTCCCTGCAACCGTCCCCCTACGGCGGCACCACCGCCGTCGTCTTCATGCCCGACCTGCTGCTGTCCGACGACGTCCCGGACACCAACGGCATCGGCTTCCGCCTCGACCGAGACCGCCCCGCGAAGGAGACCGGACAGGCGGTGGGCCTCGGCCCCGCCCGGTCCCAGGCCCCCGCACAGCTCCCCGGCCTGCCGACCTCCCTGCTGGACGGGCCGGTCGAGCTGGAGGCACCGGTGGACCTGGACGCCATCAACGACTTCCCGGGTGCCCTGACGGACGAGGAGAGCGAGCGCGGCGGCCTGTTCCGCCCCCGCCGCACCCGCGACCACGCAGACGAGCGGCGGATCGCCCTGTCGGACGAGCCGCATCAGCCGGTCCCCCCGCGCGTCGCCGACAGCCCGGAACCCGACCGCACCGTCGGCCCCGTACCGCTGCCGCGGCGCCAGACGCCCAAGCTGGTCAGCTCGCACGGCCGGCCCGTCGTCGAACAGCGCGCCCGGCGCGGCGACCCCGACGACCAGCCCGCGCCCGGCCCGCGCCGCCCCGACGCCATGGGACCGGCCCCGCTGCCCGCCCGCCGGCGGGGCGCGGCGGCCCGGCGGACGCCGGCGCTCCCCGAGCGCGCGGACGAGCACACGGTCCCCCCGGGCGACGGCGCGGAACAGACCCCCGAGGTCCCGGCGCTGCCCCGACGGACCCGGCCTCCGCTGGCCGCTTCCGGCCACGGCCCCGGCGAGGGCACCCCGCCCACGGGCGACCCGGCCCCGGAGCCCGCGTCCGGCACCGGGCCGCTGCCCCGGCGCGTACGGCAGGCCAACCTGGCCCCGCAACTGAAGCAGGAACCCGCACGGCGCCCCGAGCGCGCCAAGGAGCCGGCCGACCGCGACGCCGACGAGGTCCGCAACCGGATGGCCTCGCTGCAGCGCGGCTGGCAGCGCGGCCGTGAGGAGAACGCCTCGGGCGACGACACACGCAACGGCACAGCACAAGGAACGACTAAGGGGGACGGTCGATGACCGCACCGAAGGCCACCGGCCACACGGAGCCGAACAAGGGCGAGCTGAACTGGCTCCTCGACGAGCTCATCGACCGGGTCGCCAGCATCCGCAAGGCCGTCGTGCTCTCCGGCGACGGCCTGCCCACGGGGGTGTCCAAGGACCTGACCCGGGAGGACAGCGAACACCTGGCCGCGGTCGCCTCCGGCTTCCACAGCCTCGCCAAGGGCGTGGGCCGCCACTTCGAGGCGGGCAGCGTCCGGCAGACCGTGGTCGAACTCGACGACGCCTTCCTGTTCGTCACCGCCGCCGGCGACGGCAGCTGCCTCGCCGTCCTCTCCGACGCCGATTCCGACGTCGGGCAGGTCGCCTACGAGATGACACTGCTGGTCAAGCGGGTCGGCGTGCACCTGGTCACCGCACCGCGCACCAATCTGCCCGCGGACGGGTAGTGGGATGACATGAGCGGAGACGGTCAGGGAAGCAGCCACTGGTTCGACGACGAGGCCGGACCGGTCGTCCGTCCGTACGCCATGACACGCGGCCGCACCACGAGTGCGGGCCAGCACCGCCTCGATCTGATCGCTGTGGTCGTCACCGAGCCAGGCGCGGAGGACCCGGAGACGGACCCGACGCTCGCCCCCGAGCACGTGGAGATCGTCGGGCTCTGCGCCGGAGCACCGCAGTCCGTCGCCGAGATCGCCGCGGAACTGAACCTGGCCATCGGCGTCGTGCGCGTCCTGATCGGGGACCTCGTGCACGCGGAACTCGTCCATGTGACCCGTCCGGTGCCCCCGGCCGAGCTGCCGGACGAGGATATTCTGCGCGACGTGATCAACGGCCTCCGGGCGCTGTGACCGGCGCGGAAGCGGAGTAACGACGTGACAGGCTGGCAGTTCTGGGTCGACCGAGGCGGCACCTTCACCGACATCGTGGCGCGTCGCCCGGACGGCCGGCTGCTCACGCACAAGCTGCTGTCCGACAACCCCGAACGGTACGCCGACGCGGCGGTCGCGGGCGTCCGGGAACTGCTGCACGGCTCCCGGGAGCCCGTCGACGCCGTGCGCATGGGCACCACCGTCGCCACCAACGCACTGCTGGAACGCAAGGGCGAGCGCACGGTTCTGGTGATCACCCGTGGCTTCCGCGACGCCCTGCGCATCGCCTACCAGAACCGCCCCGCCATCTTCGCCCGCCACATCCAGTTGCCCGGGCTGCTGTACGAGCGGGTCATCGAGGCCGACGAACGCATGGCCGCCGACGGAACCGTGTTGCGCTCTCCCGACCTCGACGCGCTCGCGGGACCGCTTCGGCAGGCGTACGACGACGGGATCCGCGCGGTGGCCGTAGTCTGCCTGCACAGCCATCTGCACCCCGCCCACGAACGCGCCATCGGCGACCTCGTCGCGCGCACCGGATTCCCGCAGATCTCGCTGTCCAGCGAGACCAGCCCGCTGATGAAACTCGTCCCGCGCGGTGACACCGCCGTCGTCGACGCCTACCTGTCCCCGGTGCTGCGCCGCTACGTTCGGCACGTCGCCGACGAACTGCACGGCGTGCGACTGATGTTCATGCAGTCCAACGGCGGACTCACCGAGGCCGGACAGTTCCGCGGCAAGGACGCCGTCCTCTCCGGACCGGCAGGCGGCATCGTGGGCATGGCCCGCATGTCGCAGCGGGCCGGCTTCGACCGCGTCATCGGCTTCGACATGGGCGGCACCTCCACCGACGTCTCGCACTTCGTCGGCGCGTACGAACGCGTCTTCACCAGCCAGATCGCCGGCGTCCGGCTGCGCGCCCCGATGCTGGACATCCACACCGTCGCCGCAGGCGGCGGCTCCGTGCTCCACTTCGACGGCTCCCGCTACCGCGTCGGACCCGACTCGGCCGGCGCCGCCCCCGGACCCGCCTGCTACCGCGCCGGCGGCCCGCTCACCGTCACCGACGCCAACGTGATGCTCGGCCGCATCCCGCCCGCCCACTTCCCCGCGGTGTTCGGCCCGGACGGCGACCAGCCCCTCGACGCCGCCGTCGTCCGCGACCGCTTCACCGCCCTCGCACACGAGATCCGCGAGCGGACCGGCGACGACCGCACACCCGAGCAGGTGGCCGAGGGCTACCTGCGGATCGCCGTCGCCAACATCGCCAACGCCGTGAAACGGATCTCCGTCCAGAAGGGCCACGACGTCACCCGCTACGCCCTGACCACCTTCGGCGGAGCGGGCGGCCAGCACGCGTGCCGGGTCGCCGACTCCCTGGGCATCCGCACCATCCTCGTACCCCCCATGGCCGGTGTGCTCTCCGCGCTCGGCATCGGCCTCGCCGACACCACAGCCATGCGCGAACAGTCAGTCGAGGCGCCCCTGGAAGCCGCCTCGATGCCCGGCGTCCGCGAGACGGCCGACGCCCTGGAGAGCGCCGCTCGCGCCGAACTGCGCGCCGAGGACGTCCCTGAGGACCGCATCGAGGTCACCCGCCGCGCCCAGCTCCGCTACGACGGCACCGACACCACCCTCACCGTCGCGCTGACCGAGCCCGGCACCATGACGCACGCCTTCGAAGAACGTCATCGCGCCACGTACTCCTTCACCCTGGACCGCCCGATCGTCGTCGAAGCGCTCTCCGTCGAAGCCACCGGCATCACCGCACCCCCCGATCTGTCCGCCCTCGCCCCTTACGAGGGCCATCGCGCCGCACCGCGAACCGTCCGCCTGCACACCGGCGGCGCCTGGCACGACGTACCCCTCCACCGCCGGGAGGCCCTTCCTCCCGGCGAGGCGGTCACCGGACCCGCGATCGTCACCGAGCCCGGCGCGACGACCGTCGTCGACGACGGCTGGCGGGCCGCGGCCGGAGACGACGGGCAGCTGGTCATGGAACGCACGGCGATTACGGAGAGTTCCGAACTCGACACGAAAGTGGACCCTGTTCTGCTCGAGGTCTTCAACAACCTCTTCATGTCGATCGCCGAACAGATGGGCGCCCGGCTGGAGTCCACGGCCCAGTCCGTCAACATCAAGGAGCGGCTGGACTTCTCCTGCGCCCTGTTCGACCCCCTCGGGAATTTGGTGGCCAACGCGCCCCACATCCCCGTCCACCTGGGCTCCATGGGCACCAGCGTCAAGGAGGTCATCCGTCGCCGCGGCACCTCGATGCGCCCTGGCGACACCTACGCCGTCAACGACCCCTACCATGGCGGCACCCACCTGCCCGACGTCACCGTGATCACCCCGGTCTTCGACACCGACGACGCGACGGCCACGCGGAGTGAGCCGGAGATCCTCTTCTACGTCGCCTCCCGCGGCCACCACGCCGAGATCGGCGGCATCGCCCCCGGCTCCATGCCCGCCCACAGCCGGACCATCGACGAGGAAGGCGTCCTCTTCGACAACTGGCTGCTCGCCCAGGACGGCCGCTTCCGCGAGGAGGAGACCCGTCGCCTGCTCACCGAGGCCCCCCACCCCTCCCGCAACGTCCGCACCAACCTCGCCGACCTGCGCGCGCAGATCGCCGCCAACCGCAAGGGCGTCGACGAGGTCCGCCGCATGATCGAGGAGTTCGGCCTCGACGTCGTCCAGGCCTACATGCGGCACGTCCAGGACAACGCGGAGGAGGCGGTCCGCCGGGTCATCGACGCCCTGGACGACGGGGAGTACGCCTACGAGACGGACTCCGGCGCCGTCATCCGCGTCCGTGTGCGCGTCGACCGTGCCGAGCGGCGCGCGACCATCGACTTCACCGGCACCTCCGCTCAGCTTGCCACCAACTTCAACGCCCCCTCCTCGGTGGTCAACGCGGCCGTCCTGTACGTCTTCCGCACCCTGGTCGCCGACGAGATCCCGCTCAACGACGGCTGTCTGCGCCCGCTGGACATCGTCGTACCGCCCGGCTCGATGCTCGCCCCCGAGCCGCCCGCCGCCGTCGTCGCGGGCAACGTGGAGACGTCCCAGGCCGTCACCGGTGCCCTCTACGCCGCGCTCGGCGTGCAGGCCGAGGGCTCCGGGACCATGAACAACGTCACCTTCGGCAACGAACGCCACCAGTACTACGAGACCGTCGCCTCCGGATCCGGCGCCGGCGACGGCTTCCCCGGCGCCGACGTCGTCCAGACCCACATGACCAACTCGCGGCTCACCGACCCCGAAGTGCTGGAATGGCGGCTCCCCGTCCGGCTCGAGGAGTTCACCGTCCGGCGGGGCAGCGGCGGCTCGGGGCGCCGGCGCGGCGGCGACGGCGCCGTGCGCCGGATCCGCTTCCTGGAACCCATGACCGTCTCCATGCTGTCGCAGCACCGCCGCGTGCCGCCGTACGGCATGGCCGGCGGAGCACCCGGCGAGCTCGGCGCCAACCGGGTGGAACGGGCCGACGGCACGGTCACCGATTTCGGTGGGAGCGGCTCGGCGGACGTGGGTCCGGGCGATGTTCTCGTCATCGAAACCCCTGGTGGCGGCGGCTACGGCCGACCGTCGCCCGAACACGATCAAGCAGGAGAAGAGACGGATGATCTTCGGGCGTTCTGAACGCGGCAAGCCCCCGGTCGAGCCCGTCACGCTCAAGATCCTCGTGGCCGGCGGCTTCGGCGTGGGCAAGACGACACTCGTCGGCGCGGTCAGCGAGATCAGGCCGCTGCGCACCGAGGAACTGCTCACCGAGGCCGGGCGTCCGGTCGACGACACCAGCGGGGTGGAGGGGAAGCACACGACCACCGTGGCCATGGACTTCGGCCGCATCACCCTGCGTGAGGATCTCGTGCTCTACCTGTTCGGGACACCCGGACAGGAACGGTTCTGGTTCATGTGGGACGAGCTGTCCGAGGGCGCGCTCGGTGCCGTGGTCCTCGCGGACACGCGCCGCCTGGAGGACTGCTTCGCCGCCGTCGACTACTTCGAACGGCGTTCGATCCCCTTCGTCGTCGGTGTCAACTGCTTCGAGGGAGCGGCCCGTTACCCCGCGGAGTCCGTGCGGCAGGCCCTCGACCTGGACGAGCAGGTGCCGGTCGTGCTGTGCGACGCACGTGACCGGGAGGCGGTCAAGGAGGTGCTCATCGGCGTCGTCCAGCACGCGATGGAGTACGCGGCAGGCCGTCGCCAGGCCCTCGCCCCCTGATCCCCCCGGCCCATGGCACGGCCCGTACCCCCGCCGACAGGGGTACGGGCCGCGGTCCCCGCGGACACCCGACGCGCGCGTGAGGGATTCACGCACCTCGCACGCGCGCGTGCCGGGCTCCCTCGCCCCTACACGTCGTCCTCCTCGAGCCAGCCGAAGCTCTTCTCCACCGCCCTGCGCCAGTTGCGGTACTCACGGTCGCGTACCGGCGCCTCCATCGCGGGGGTCCACTCGGCGTCCCGTTGCCAGTGCGACTTCAGCTCGTCGAGGTCGTTCCACACGCCCGTCGCCAGACCGGCCGCGTAGGCGGCCCCCAGGCAGGTGGTCTCGGACACCCGCGGCCGGATCACCGGAACACCGAGCACATCGGCCTGGTGCTGCATGAGCAGGTTGTTCTTCGTCATGCCGCCGTCGACCTTCAGGGTCGTGATCCGCACCCCGGAGTCCTGGTACATGGCGTCCACGACCTCCCGCGTCTGCCAGCTCGTCGCCTCCAGCACCGCGCGCGCGAGGTGGGCCTTGGTGACGTAGCGGGTCAGACCGGTGACGACACCGCGCGCGTCGGAGCGCCAGTAGGGCGCGAACAGTCCGGAGAAGGCGGGCACGATGTAGGCGCCGCCGTTGTCCTCGACGCTCGCCGCCAGGGTCTCGATCTCGTCGGCGTCGCGGATGATGCCGAGCTGGTCCCGGAACCACTGGACCAGCGCACCCGTTATCGCTATGGACCCCTCCAGGCAGTACACCGGCGCCTCCCCGCCGATCTTGTAGCCCATCGTCGTCAGCAGGCCGTTCTTGGACGCCACCGGCCGGTCGCCGGTGTTGAGAAGGAGGAAGCTGCCGGTGCCGTAGGTGTTCTTCGCGGTGCCGACGTCGTAGCAGGCCTGCCCGAACACGGCCGCCTGCTGGTCGCCGAGCGCCGAGGCCACGGGGACCCCGGCGAGTGGGCCGACGGCGGTGCCGTACACCTCGGCGGACGACCTGATCTCCGGCAGGACCGCCTCGGGCACGTTCATCGCGGAGAGGATGGCGGGGTCCCACTGGAGCGTGTTCAGGTTCATCAGCATGGTGCGGCCGGCGTTCGTGACGTCCGTGACGTGCCGGCCGCCGTCCGGGCCGCCGGTGAGGTTCCAGATCAGCCACGAGTCGATGGTGCCGAAGGCGATCTCACCGCGCTCGGCACGCTCCCTGAGGCCGGGCACGTTGTCCAGCAGCCAGGCCGCCTTCGGCCCGGAGAAGTAGCTGGCCAGCGGGAGTCCGGTCGGCTCCCGGAAGCGGTCCTGCCCGTCGGTGCCGCCCAGTTCGCGGCACAGGGCGGCGGTACGGGTGTCCTGCCAGACGATCGCGTTGTGCACGGGCTTGCCCGTGGCGCGGTCCCACAGGACCGTGGTCTCCCGCTGGTTGGTGATGCCGAGCGCGCTGAGCCGGTCGGCGCGCAGCCCGGCCCTGGCCAGCGCCCCGGCCACCACGGCCTGCACCTTGGACCAGATCTCGGTGGCGTCGTGCTCCACCCAGCCCGGCTTGGGGAATATCTGGCGGTGCTCGCGCTGGTCCACGGCGACGATCGCGCCACCGTGGTCGAAGATGATGCAGCGGCTGGACGTGGTGCCCTGATCGATGGCGGCGACGTACTTCTCGGCGGTGTCCGTCATGGCTGTCCCTGGGTCGCTGGGTCGGGTCGCTGGATCGGGCCTTCGTGGCCGGGTCCGCGCGGTCGGTGCGCGGTCGGGTCGCCCGGTCAGAAGGCGACGTTGTAGACGAGGCCCGCGAGCGCGCCGCCGATCAGCGGGCCGACGACCGGGATCCAGGAGTAACCCCAGTCGGACGCGCCCTTGTTCGGGATCGGCAGGAAGGTGTGCACGATGCGCGGGCCGAGGTCGCGGGCCGGGTTGATGGCGTATCCGGTGGGGCCGCCGAGGGAGAGCCCGATACCGACGACGAGCAGCGAGACGATCAGGACCGTCGTGCCGGACTCGCCGAGCCCCTTGGTGAGCCCGAAGGCGAGGATGGGCAGCACGAGCGACATCGTCGCGATGATCTCGGTAATGAGGTTGGCGACCGGATTCCTGATCTCCGGGATGGTCGAGAAGATGCCCAGCGTCGCCACCGGTTCGTCGGCGGTTCCCTCCGTCGTGCCCTCCTCGCGGACATTGGCCTGGAACTGCGCGAGATACACCAGGTAGGCGAGGACGGCGCCGAGCATCGCGCCGACGATCTGGCCCAGCAGATAGACCCAGACCTTGTCCCACTTTCCGGTGTCCACGGCGATGCCGATGGTGACCGCGGGATTGAGGTGCCCGCCGGACAGGGGCGCGGCGGTGTAGGCGCCCGCGAGCACGCCGAATCCCCAGCCGAACGCGATGACCACCCACCCCGAGGCGCGCGCCTTGGAGTATCTGAGGGTGACGGCGGCGCAGACACCGGCACCGAACAGGATCAGGATCGCGGTACCGATGACTTCGCCGACGAATATGTCTCCGTTGCTCATGGCGGCTCCCTTGACGCCGGCCTGGGGCGAACGGCCCCGGCTCTCCGTGCAGGAACGGTTCCTTTGGCGACTTCAGCCGAAGGCAGGGAGGGCCCCGCGCCCCGCCCGGCGTCCGTGACGAGCGTGCCGTCGCAGCCGTATCGCCCTCAGGGGCAGGCCGAGGGGCAGGGAAAAGACCCATGGCGCAGTGCCTGAATACGCCATGAATGTACGGCGATGTCGGCTGACACCGGGAAGTGTTCACCGGCACCGGGAGGCCGT
The DNA here is from genome assembly GCF_042884245.1 of Streptomyces sp. NPDC058145. Taxonomy (NCBI): domain Bacteria; kingdom Bacillati; phylum Actinomycetota; class Actinomycetes; order Kitasatosporales; family Streptomycetaceae; genus Streptomyces; species Streptomyces sp. NPDC058145. The sequence continues at coordinate 427,244 of NZ_JBHVUH010000008.1, forward strand.
CAAGGTCGCCGACGGCAACGATGACAGCGGTTGCCCGGATGGAGGCTCCGGCGGCCTCCTTCCCGCAGGTGGGCGCTCGAACGGCCGTATACGAACGGGCGGTTCACCCGAGCGGCTCGGCCGTCGCGCAGCCCGCCCGGGCCGGTGCCGCCCCGCGGCCGCGCCGGATCTCCTGCCCGGGCAGTCCCGCGCGCGCGAGCACCCAACTCGTCCCGTCCAGGGCCTTCGCGGCCTTCTTCACCGGCGCGAGGTGTGCGGCGGCCTGCCGATGGTCGAACACGCTCCCGGGCCGGCACACCACGGTCGAGAGGGACAGCGTGACCAGGCGGCCGCCCGCCGACCAGGGAGCGTCGAGCACGGCGGTGGCCAGCGGTTCGAGCGCCGCCTCCTCGGCCAGCACCAGGAAGTCGTCCCCGCCGATGTGGCCCACGCGCGCGTGCCCCGCCGCGGCCTCCTGCAGTGCCCGGCCCACCGAGCGGATCAGCTCGTCGCCCGCGGCGAATCCGGCACTGTCGTTGACCTGCTTGAAGTGGTCGATGTCCAGCCAGCTGAGCGCGAACGCCCGGCCCTCGGCGATCCGCCGGTCCACCTCACCCGTGATCGCGTCCGAACCGGGCAGCCGGGTCAGCGGGTTCAGGCCCGCCGCCTCTTCCACCCGGGTCTCGGCCAGCGCCCGAACGAGGTCCGCGAGCCGTACCACGCCCACGCACCGGCCACGGTGGTCGACGACGGCCACATCGTCCGAGGTGCGGGCGCTGCCGCCGATCGCCACGATGTCCAGCACCTCCCAGGCGGTGGCATCCGCGCCGACCGCGCGCGGCGCGTCGCCCAGCTTGTGCGCGGGCCGGTCCGCGTACAGGGCGTGCCCGTACCGGCCGGACATCGACAGCAGGAAGCGCGAGCGGTGCACCGAACGGACGGGCACCCCGGCCTGGTCCACGAGCAACACCCCCGAGACGTCCGGTGAACCGGTCAGCAGCGCCCGGACCTGCCCTGCCGAAGCGGTCACCGGCAGAACGGCGGCGGGTCGCACGAACTCCCGCACCAGCGGCCCCGACCGGGGCTGGGTCACGACCGCGGGGGAGCGGGGCGGAACGTACACGTCCGCCGCCGGAATCCGGGCCGGCGGCGCGAACAGCTCGCCCTGGGCGAGTTGCGCACCGGCCGACAGCGCGGCCGCGCACTGCAGTTCGGTCTCCACGCCCTCCACCGTCACCAGGGCGCCCAGTTGCTCGCACAGGGTCCGCATCGCCCGCACAGCGGCCGGCCGGGCCAGCAGCGAGGCATCGAGCTTGACCAGGTCGGGGGAGAGGTCGGTGAGCAGCCGCAGAGGTACGTCCCCGTCCCCGATGCCGTCCGCGCTGATCCGGAACCCCTGCTCACGCAGCGCGCCCACCGCCTCCAGCAGCGCCCGCTGCGGCACATGGGTGCAGGGCGGCACGATGTCGAGGGTCACCTCCCAGGGCATCCGCCCCGCCGCGCGGACGGCCTCGTGCAGCCGGGCGAGGCCCCCGAGGTCGGCCAGGGTGGCGGCGAACACGTTGAGGTGCAGCGGCAGCAGCGTCTCCTTGCGGGTCGCCGCGCGGAGCGCCAGCACGGCCAGCCTGCTGTCGAGTTCGGGGTCACGGCGGGCCTCGGCCAGGACGTCGCCCGTCTCCGGGCGGGCGAGTACCTCCAGTGCGGTGACAGCGCCGGTCCGCAGATTGACCACCGGCTGGAAGGCGAAGCGGAGAGTATCCGTCCAGGAGTGCACGGGAGCATGATGGCGCTGCCGGAATGCGCCCAGGCGCAGTTCATGAGACGTTCACGCAGCATTCCCGGGCGATCACGGAGCGTGGAGAACGTCCGGTGGGAGCGCGCCTGTGACGTTCCGACCGGGCTCCCTCGTGCCACGTCGGGTCCCTGTTCGCCAGTGCCGGAAGAAGACCCTCCTCTGATCGGATACAGTCCGCGCGTGTCCGAAAATCAGCATTCAACCGCCAACTCCGCGCCTGGATCCCACTGTTCCAGCTGCGGAGCGCCCTACGGCGAGGGCGTGACGGGCTGGCCGCGCACCTGCCCCTCCTGCGGCACCGTGGCCTACCGCAACCCGCTTCCGGTCGCCGTCGCGCTCCAGCCCGTCTACGACACCAGCGGCACGGCCCTGGTCGTCATCACCCGTACCGTCGCCCCCGCGCGCGGAGGCACGGCGCTTCCCGGTGGCTACGTCGACGACCGGGAGGACTGGAAACAGGCCGTCGTGCGCGAGCTCAAGGAGGAGACGGGCCTCGACGCCGCCGCCCGTGACGTCCGCCTCGTGGACGCCATGAGCTCACCCGACGGGCACCTGCTGCTGTTCGGGCTCCTGCCCGAACGCCCGGCCGAAGGACTTCCGCCGTCCAGCGCCACGGACGAGACCGAGGGCTGGCACCTGCTGCGCAGACCCGAGGAACTCGCCTTCCCGCTGCACACCCTTGCCGTACGGGGCTGGTTCGAGGGCCGCTACATCTGAGCCGCCCGCTCAGCCGAGTCCCCGTACCCGCACCGGGTGGGGCGGCTCCGCCGCGCCGTCCTCCCGCTCCCAGGTCACCACCACCCGCCGGCCCCGCAGGCGGGCCGCATAGTGCTCGATCTCCGGTTCGTCCCAGCCGTCGCCCGCGTCCTGGACGACCAGCCCGCCCCCGGTACGCCCTGGGGCGGGCGCCCACACCTCCAGCTCGAGTCCGCCGTCCTCGCCCCGAACGGGAACGACCGCCCCCGCGCGCGCGAGCACCGGAATCCGGGACAGCGGCGTGTCCAGGAAGACCTGCCCGGGACCCTCGAACGCCTCCTCCGTCACCGTGTCGTACCAGCGGCCCCGCGGCAGCCGCACCGCACGCCGGCCGGCGCCGGGGTCGAGAACCGGCGCCACCAGCAGCTGGTCCCCGAGCAGGAACGCGTCCTCACAGTCGCGCAGCGCGCGGTCCTCGGGCGTCCCCCACCACAACGGCCGCGCATAGGGCGCGCCGGTGCGCCGCCCCAGGTGCGCCAGCGTCACGAAGTACGGCAGCAGACGCCGCCGTTCGAGCAGTGCCGCACGGGCGTGCCCCAGCACCTCTGCACCGAACTCCCACGGCTCCCTGCGCCCCGCGCGCAGACCGGCGTGGGTCCGGAACAACGGCAGGTACGCGCCGAGCTGGAACCAGCGCAGATACAGCTCCGGCGACGGACTGCCGTCGAAGCCGCCCACGTCCGGCCCCGAGTAGGGCACCCCGCACAGCCCCAGCCCCAGCACCAGTGACAGCGAGGCCCGCAGCCCCGGCCAGCCCGTCGCCACGTCTCCGGACCAGGTGCCGCCGTAGCGCTGCATGCCCGCCCAGCCGGACCGTGAGAACAGGAACGGCCGCTCCTGGGGCGACAGCTCGCGCAGTCCCTCGTAGCCCGCCCTGGCCATGCAGAGGGCGTACACGTTGTGCGCCTCGCGATGGTCGCCACCGCGTCCCTCGACGGCGTGCCGGGCCGAACGCGGCAGCGTCGTCTCACCGAAGGCGCTGAACGACGTCGGCTCGTTCATGTCGTGCCAGAACCCCGCGAAGCCCTGTCCCAGCCGCTCCTCGTACAACCCGCCCCACCACTTGCGCACGTGCGCGTGCGTGAAGTCCGGGAAGACCGACTCACCGGCCCACACCTCGCCCCGGACCGTCCGCCCCGCGCCGTCCCGCACGAACGCGTCCAGGGCCGAACCGCTGTCGTACACGGCACCGCCCGGCACGGCCTTCACCGCCGGGTCGACGATCGACACCAGCCGGACACCGTCCCGGCGCAGCTCCTCCGCGAGCACCGGCAACTTGGGGAAACGCTCCTGGTCGACGGTGAACACCTGATGGCCGTCGTAGTGGTCGATGTCCAGGTGCACGGCATCCAGCGGCAGATCGCGCTCCTGGTATCCCGCGACGATGCGGCGCACCTCCTGCTCACCGCCGAAGCCCCACCGCGCGTGCTGGTGGCCGAGCGCCCACGCGGGCGGCAGCGCGGGAGCCCCGGTCAGTGATGCCCAGGTGAGCAGCACGCGCGCGGGCGTGCCCACTATTACCCAGCAGCGCAGCGGCCCCCCGTCCATGCGCAGCTCACAGCGTCCCGCCCGGTCGTGTCCGGACCCGGCGCCCTCCTCGCCCTCCCGCAGGCTCACCATGCCGTCCCACGTGGTGTCGTGGAACACCAGATGGGTCGCGGCGTCCGCGACGACCAGCTGCACCGGCATGGTCACGTACAGCGGATCGTCCTCGGGGCCGAACGCACGGCCCGGATCGGTGTTCCACAGCCGGTAGGTGCCGTCGCGCAGCCGCGGGCCGCCCGCGCGCCCGCCCAGACCGAAGAACCGGGCGTCCGCCGCCACCTCGGACCGCTGCATCCACCGCGCCGTGCCCCCACCGGCCGGCTCCCACCACCGCGGCGGCATCTCCCGCCGCAGCACCACACCGCCCGGGGTGCACACCTCCAGCGCCCCGTGCCGCGAGACCACGACCGTCACCCGCTCGGCCACCACCCGCCAGCCGCCGTCCTTGTCCGGCTCCAGCACGGCCCGCGGATCGGGCTCCGGACACGCCCCGGCGAGCGCGTACGACGGCTCCGGAGCCGCCCCGTCCCAGCCCCAGAACACGGCCCCGCTGACCGTCACGGTGATCCGCAGCTCGGACCGGCCGAACCGGATCAGACCGCCCCCCGGCCCCGGCTCCGCCCCCCGCACCCGCCCAGGGACCCGCGCGCGCTCGGCCCCCCGCCGGGGCAGCCCGGCGGCGTCGATCCGCCGTCTGCGCCACGCCGCGCGCACGGTACGCAACCCCTGAGCCGCCCGCCCCGAACCGACAACACTCACCGAACGCACCAGGTCACGACCGTCCATGCTGCTCACCCTGCCACTGACCGCCCCACGCGCGCGTGTCGTTCAACTGCCGTTCACCCGTGTCCGGACCACATCTTCACGACACGGAGTATGTGGGGGCCGCCCTGGTGCAGAAGTCGATCACATGGCATCGTCCCTGTCAGCCGCGTCACGCGCACACCCCAGCCCGTGCGCGGACGGACGCACACGACGCGCACAGCCCGGGAGCCGCCCCATGTCGACAGCGAACCCTCAGCCGCTCTGGCAGCCCGATCCCGAGCGGATCGCCCAGGCACGCATCACCGAGTTCCAGGCATGGGCCGCCGAGCACCACGGTGCCCCGGCCGAGGGCGGCTATCCCGCGTTGCACCAGTGGTCCGTGGAGCAGCTGGACACGTTCTGGAGAGCCGTCACCGACTGGTTCGACGTCAGTTTCTCCACCCCGTACGCGCGCGTGCTCGGCGACCGCTCCATGCCCGGCGCCGAGTGGTTCCCCGGAGCCACCCTCAACTACGCCGAGCACGCACTGCGCGCCGCGGCCGGCCGCCCCGACGAGCCGGCGCTCCTGTACGTCGACGAGACCCATGAACCGCGCCCGGTGACCTGGGCCGAACTGAGCCGCCAGGTCGGCTCCCTCGCCGCCGAACTCCGCGCCCTCGGCGTCCGCCCCGGCGACCGGGTCAGCGGGTACCTCCCGAACATCCCCGAGGCCGTGGCCGCCCTCCTGGCCACGGCCGCCGTGGGCGCCGTGTGGACCTCCTGCGCCCCCGACTTCGGCGCCCGCAGTGTCCTCGACCGCTTCCAGCAGGTCGAACCCGTCGTCCTGTTCACCGTCGACGGCTACCGCTACGGCGGCAAGGAGCACGACCGCCGCGAGACCGTGGCCGAACTGCGCCGGGAGCTGCCCACCCTGCGCGCCGTCGTCCACATCCCGCTCCTCGGCACCGAAGCACCCGAGGGCGCCCTGGAGTGGTCGGCACTGACGGCCGCCGACACCGCGCCCGTCTTCGAACAGGTCCCGTTCGGTCATCCGCTGTGGGTCCTGTACTCCTCCGGAACCACGGGCCTGCCCAAGGCCATCGTGCAGTCCCAGGGCGGCATCCTGGTGGAGCACCTCAAGCAGCTCGGCCTGCACTGCGACCTCGGCCCCGAGGACCGTTTCTTCTGGTACACCTCGACCGGCTGGATGATGTGGAACTTCCTCGTCTCCGGCCTGCTCACGGGCACGACGATCGTCCTGTACGACGGCAGCCCCGGCTACCCGGACACCGGCGCCCAGTGGCGCGTCGCCGAGCGCACCGGAGCCACGCTCTACGGCACCTCCGCCGCATACGTCATGGCCTGCCGCAAGGCGGGCGTCCACCCCTCCCGCGACTTCGACCTCTCCCGTGTGCAGTGCGTCGCCACCACGGGCTCGCCACTGCCGCCGGACGGGTTCCGCTGGCTGCACGACGAGGTCCGCGACGACCTGTGGATCGCCTCCGTCAGCGGTGGCACGGACGTCTGCTCCTGCTTCGCGGGAGCCGTACCGACCCTGCCGGTGTACACCGGCGAACTTCAGGCGCCCGGCCTCGGCACCGACCTGCAGTCCTGGGACCCCGGCGGCAAACCCCTCGTCGACGAGGTGGGCGAGCTGGTCGTCACCAACCCCATGCCGTCCATGCCGATCCACTTTTGGAACGACCCCGACGGCAGCCGCTACCACGACAGCTACTTCGACACCTACCCGGGCGTCTGGCGGCACGGCGACTGGATCACCCTCACCTCGCGCGGATCAGTGATCATCCACGGCCGCTCCGACTCCACCCTCAACCGGCAGGGCGTACGCATGGGTTCGGCCGACATCTACGAAGTGGTCGAACGGCTGCCCGAAATCAAGGAGTCCCTCGTCATCGGCATCGAGCAGCCCGACGGGGGCTACTGGATGCCGCTCTTCGTGCACCTGGCACCGGGCGCCGTGCTCGACGAGGCGCTCCTGAACCGCATCAAGCAGGCCATCCGCGAACAGCTCTCGCCGCGCCACGTGCCCGACGAGGTCATCGCCGTCCCCGGCATCCCGCACACTCTCACCGGCAAGCGCATCGAGGTCCCGGTCAAGCGCCTTCTCCAGGGCACTCCGCTGGAGAAGGCCGTCAACCCCGGCTCCATCGACAACCTCACGCTGCTGGGCTTCTACGAGGAACTGGCCCGCGAGCGCGCCTGACCCCACCCTCCGCGAACGGCCTCGGACCCGCCCCGTCACGGTGGCGAAGTCCGGGCCGCACGCGCGGTCGACCTCTGGCCGAACGCCTCCGCCACAGCCCGTTGTCAGTGCCCCCGGTTACTGTGAGTGAGCATTGATCGACCGCGCACTTGGGGGAAACATGGCGCACACCGACCAGCAGACGATGCGACGCGTCCTGCGCCGCGAGATCGTCGGCACCATCGGCCTGCTCACCGACGAACACGACTTCAGCGTCATGCGGCGCTACCGCAGCTTCGTCTTCGACGACCACACCACCTACCTGCGACAGGTGGAATCCCTGCTGAAAAGCCGGGCGGCCCAGGGCGGACACACCACACTGGCCCTGTTCGACCCCGAGGACTACGCCGCGTTCTGCGCGGAAACCGGCCTCGACCCGGAAGCATCCGCCAGCCGTGCCCGGTTCACCGCGCAACTGGCGGCCACCGGCCCCACCGTCCCCTACGACGGCCGTCCTCTCACCGCGCTCCTGCCCGACCTCGTCGACGAAGCCGTACGACAGGCCACCTGGGAGTACGCCACCATCATCCTGACCCGCCTCGGCCCCTGCGCCACCTGCGGCGAGGACATCGGCCGCGCCGCCTTCACCCGCGCGTCCGACCTCGTCGTCCGCATCCTCGACACCGCCCCGCCCGGCGACCGCCACCTCGTCTGCAGCGTCTCGGCGCCGGCGGAAACCCTCGTCGCCGTCCTCCACTCCGACCAGGGCACCGCGGGCACCACCGAACTCGACGAGGCTGAAGCCCTCGAATTCACCAGCGTCCTCGCCCTCGGCCTCGCCACCAACAGCCCCGGCGGCCTGGTCATGCGCGTCAGCTCTCCCGGTACGGCCGACCGCGTGCACGGCTGGCGACTGCGCGGAGGCGATCTCGTACCCCTGAGCGCCGCCGAGGTCTTCGACGCCTACTGCACGGACGCCGAATCCGGCGACCTCATCAGCCCCGAACCGGACGTCGACTACTGCGCGCCGCCCGACCTCGGACAGGAGGACACGCCACCGGAACACCGCCACTGAACGCGGCAGGGGCGTCCCACCCGAAGGTGGGACGCCCCTGAACCGGCCATCCGGTGCGAGCCGGGATCGACTACTCCCCGGACAGCACCGCCTGCGCCGCGCTGCGTGCCTCAGCGGCGCTGTCCGCCGCCCGCGCGGCGGCGGCGGCCCGCTCGCACTGCGCCAGCGTGTACTTCGCCAGAGTCGCCCGGACGTAGGGAAGCGACGCCGCGCCCATGGACAGGGAGGTGACACCCAGACCGGTCAGCACACAGGCCAGCACCGGATCGGACGCGGCCTCGCCGCACACCCCGCAGCTCTTGCCCTCGGCCCTGGCCGCCTCGGCGGACAGTGCCACCAGATCGAGCAGCGCCGGCTGCCACGGGTCCTGGAGCCGCGACACCGCACCCACCTGGCGGTCCGCCGCGAAGGTGTACTGCGCGAGGTCATTGGTCCCGAGCGAGAGGAACTCGACCTCCTGAAGGATCGAACGCGCCCGCAGCGCGGCGGACGGGATCTCCACCATCGCGCCGAACTTCGCCCGGAGCCCCGCCTCGCGGCAGGCGTCCGCGAACGCCTTGGCATCCGCACGGTCCGCCACCATGGGCGCCATGACCTCGAGGTACACCGGCAGCCCCTCCGCGGCCCTGGCCAGCGCGGTCAGCTGGGTGCGCAGGACGTCGGGGTGGTCGAGCAGCGTCCGCAGACCCCGCACGCCCAGCGCAGGGTTCGGCTCGTCCGCCGGGGTCAGGAACTCCAGCGGCTTGTCCGCGCCCGCGTCCAGCACCCGCACGACCACCCGGCCCTCGGGGAACGCCTCCAGCACCTGCCGGTAGGCCTCCACCTGCTTGTCCTCGGACGGCGCGTTCTTGCTGTCGTCCAGGAAAAGGAACTCCGTGCGGAACAGACCGACCCCCTCGGCCCCGGCCTCCACGGCGGCCGGCACGTCCGCGGGCCCGCCGACATTGGCCAGCAGCGGCATTTTGTGCCCGTCGGCCGTGGCGCCCGGACCGGTGGAAGCCGCGAGCGCGGCCTTGCGCTCGGCGGCCGCCGACTCCATCTGCGCCCTCTTCTCGGCGCTCGGGTTCACGAAGATGTCACCGGTGCTGCCGTCGACGGCGACCACCGTCCCCTCGGCCAGTTCTCCGGCGCCCGGCAGCGCCACGACGGCCGGAACGCCCAGGGCACGGGCCAGGATGGCGCTGTGACTGGTCGGCCCGCCCTCCTCCGTCACGAAACCGAGGACGAGAGTGGGGTCGAGGAGCGCCGTGTCCGCCGGCGCCAGATCGCGCGCCACCAGCACATAGGGCCGGTCACTGTCCGGGACACCCGGCATCGGCACGCCCAGCAGCCGGGCGACGATACGGTTCCGCACGTCGTCCAGGTCGGCCACGCGCCCGGCGAGGTACTCCCCGGCCCCGGCCAGCAGCTCGCGGTACGAGGCGAACGCGTCGTACACGGCACGCTCGGCCGTGCTGCCGACGGCGATCCGCCGCTCCACGTCCGCCATCAGCTCGGGATCCTGGGCCATCATGGCCTGCGCCTCGAGCACCGCCTGGGCTTCGCCGCCGGCCAGGTTGCCGCGCGCCATCAGATCGGCCGCCACGGCATCCACCGCCTGGCGCGCCCGTCCCTGCTCGCGTCCCGCCTCGTCCGCGGGTATTTGCTTGGCAGGCGGCTCGAGCACCGCCGTTCCCATGTGCCGTACCTCGCCGATCGCCACACCGTGGCTCACGCCGACGCCTCGCAGCGTTGTCTCCATCTCACCGTCTCCGATAGTGCGGCGGGACCGCCGCCGCGGTGGTCGTCCAGTACGCCGCCGGACGGCGGCCCTGCCGTCAGTTCCAGGAGAAGAGGCTGTCGCCGGCCTTCACGTCACCGCTGTCCCGCAGTTCGGAGAGGGACTCGGCGGTGGCCTCGAGGGCCACGACGGGGCACACGGGGGACTTGCCGGCCGCCTCGACCGCGGCGGGGTCCCAGCGCACGATGCTCTGTCCACGCGTCACGGTGTCGCCCTTGCCGACGAGCAGCTCGAACCCCTCGCCGTTGAGCTGAACGGTGTCGATGCCGAGATGGGTGAGCACACCGTGCCCGGTTCCGTCGACAACGACGAAGGCGTGCGGGTGCAGGGAGACGATGACGCCGTCCACCGGCGCCACGGCTTCGGAGGGCTCACGCACGGGGTCGATCGCGGTACCCGGGCCGACCATGGCCCCGGAGAAGACCGGATCCGGCACTTCGGCCAGTCCGATAACCCGACCGGCGAGAGGGGACGTCACGGTGGTCATGGGAAGCCTCCCAGGAGTGGAGCTGCGGGTGGGGCCGTCACTGCCTGTCCCGTAAACGGCGCGCTGAGCAGCAGCGTATGCCAAAGGAAGTGACGGTTCCGTACGGAACCTACCAGCTAGTGGTCTAGACCACCAACACCATCGATTTGCATGCCGTTCGCGGCCCCGTGTACTGTCGTACTCCTGCTTGGGGCGGTGCGGCGCGAAAGTGTCGCGGCCCGGCAGCAACCAAACTGGTCAGATCCTCTCTCGGGATCCCTTCCGCATGTCCGCGGAGGGTGGTCAGAGAGTCGGAAAAACACTGATAGAGTTTGGAACACCGAAGGGAAGCGCCCGGAGGAAAGCCCGAGAGGGTGAGTACAAAGGAAGCGACCGTTCCTTGAGAACTCAACAGCGTGCCAAAAATCAACGCCAG